>JAGYLU010000062.1 GCA_018400755.1 Acholeplasmataceae bacterium | reverse complement strand
GTATGCCCTCGCGATTGTCATCTGGATCCGTTTGACAAACGTTTCCCGTTCACGAAGCAGTTCATCATCATCACGACCATCGCCCATGCCATAAGACTCAAGGAGCCTGCAGGCAAGCCGGTAACTCATCTGAAACGCATCAAGGACTGGAACACCGATCGTGAGCATCTCAAGAAACCGACGTCTGAAGATTGCTGTGTCGGTCATGGACCAGATGTGTTCCCCTTGAATCGCAGAAACCAAAGGCGATAGACCCGAGGCTGTCGTCGCGGTGATCACCCCTTGATAGTCATCGCTCACGATGTCGATGATCTGTCTCATTGTCTTTGTGGCATCACCTGATCTGATCAGGTAAGGATCAAAGTGTCTGACCGGTCCGGTAAACGGTCTTGTGAAACCACTATGCATCAAAACATCAATTGTTTCCCTCTGGTTGTTTCGACTCATGTCCAGGCCCCCCCGAATAATGACATCCAAGTGATACCATTATATGACAAACGATGATGCTTACAAAGTGTTGTTTTGGTGTTCAAACCATAAATTTCTAAATAACACGCTTATTTAAACCAAAATTCTATTATGTTAGAAAGATTTAAGATGGCTCAGCTATGCTTCAATCCTTTGATCGCCCACAAAAAAACCCCAAAGAGTCACTTTTGGGGTTTGGCCAACGTTCTTCAGATATGGTCTGAATATCCCTGTCAATACTTCTCTTTGAAGTAATTGGAAAGGTTCTCAAGCGACTTCATCAAAACCTCATTCTTATCAAGTTCAAGGTCCTTGAAAGCCGAGTCGATCATCTCATCATGAAACTGGTCGTGGACCTTCAAGACATCAATCGCTGACTTTGAAAGTTTGAGCAGCACCTTGCGCCGATCATGTTCATCGCGATGTCTGCTGACATACTTCTTGTCAACAAGGACGCCGACAGAGGTTGTCAATGTACCGAGCGTCACCCTAAGCTTTTTGGCGACGTTTCCCATGGTGGGAACGTCGGCGTTACGAATGGCTTCGAGCACATGCACCTCGGTCATGGATAGCTTGACCCCTTGTTTTCTGAGGGCGTCGCCTTCAATCGACAAAATATGGTTGAAGACCTCGACCAGCAATTCGTTAATAACTTCTTTGGGTGATCCCATAATGTCCTTCCTTTCTCAGATCACGATGTATCCGATCCCTAATGTTCCTGGACCGGCATGTGCACCGACAACGGGTGTGAGTGGTACAAGTTCGACAGTGATGTCGGGTCTGATGCTCAATAGGTCTTTTCTCATGGCTGCCGCCTCATCCTCATTGTTTGTATAAGAGATGAACATGACAACGGACTTGCCTTCGATCTCACGCTTGATGATTTCCATCAGACGGGCCTGGGCCTTGCTTTTGGTCCTGATCTTCTCAAGTGGAACCAATGCGCCATCTTTTTGGATGTGCAACAAGGGTTTGATTTTGAGCAATGTTCCCAAAAAGCCGCTTGCGCTTGACAGGCGTCCGTTCTTGACGAGAAATTTCAATGTATCCACGAGCACATATATAGTGATATTATCTCTTATTTTCTCCAGTTTATCAATGATTTCCACTTTTTTCTTCCCAGCTTTGATCATTTTGATGGCTTCGATGACCAAATAGGCTTCGCCATATGAGACACTTCTTGAGTCAACGACATAGACATTGATGCCTTCGACCATGTCTTTGGCCAAAACAGCCCCTTGGAATGTCCCGCTCAGTTTCGAAGAGATCACGACGACGATGGCATCCGTATAACCTTCACTTTTGAGTTCCTCATAGACCGAGGCGATCTTACCAGTGGATGTTTGTGAGGTTGAGACATCGATGTCGGAATTTGATTCGATGATGTCATAGAATTCCTTGGCTTGGATATCGACATAGTCCTCATATTCCTTACCGCCAAGGTTCAATGTCGATCTGAGCATTTTGACAGGGTAATCAAGTTTCATGTAGTCGACGCCGGAATTCCCGCAGACGACCAATCCGATTTTCTCACTCATGCGTTCTTCTCCTTGAATTTATTTTGAACATCAAATATTAATCCTATGACAATGATAACACAAAAGCTTTAAATGTCAAAGCATTTTTGGTGATAATGTCAAACAAGAGAAAAGCCCTTTGAAGGGCTCTTTATCAAACAGACCCGATGATCAGTTCTCGCGGGCACTGATCTTTTCAACCAGTTTCTTGAGCAGTCTGATCTCTTCTTCCTGGTTTTCAACGATCTGGTTGATTTTCCAATACCACATGACAATCTCACGAATCAACAAGATGATGCCGATGACAATCAAAACCGCTAAAATCATGTTCAAGATACCTGATAAAAAGAATCCACTCATGGTTCATGACCTCCTTTGTGTTCTTGATGCCATTTTACCTGAAGTATGTGTCTTGTCAACGCGCAAATCGTTTACATAGACGGCGTATCGTGGATATCGTGGGTCACGACTTGTTCTTCACGCCCATTCATCTCTTTGACACGACGATAATACGTACTTCTCGATTTCAAGCCGCTTCTTCTGACCGCCTCATCGATTGTGATCAATCCATGCCGATATTGTTTGTGAATCTCCCTTAATACCAATGGCGACACCGCTTGCTTATGTCGCCCCTTGCCATGTTTGCTCTTGTCATCATAATATTTCGCCACCAAAGCATAAAGAAACAAGTAATTCTTGATCAGTATGGCCCGGTTACTGACATCCACGTGAAGTCTTCCGATATCAAAAACATCCCTTGCCGCCAATCGCCTGAGTATATGACTGATGTTCTTATAGACATCTTTGGTCGTCTTGATTTGACTGAGCGTATTGATATAAAAGTCATCGCTTTTCAAAGTGAGCCGATCCCCTCCATACCTTTGTTTCGAATCAAGAAGTAATAAAAAAGGCTGATAGTAATCCATACCTGATGATTCGAGTTCTTCCATCAGATTGAACCTATTCTTTGGTGCGACACGCTCACTGATAAAAACCGGCGTCATATTTGCCCTATAGTACACACGTGCCCTGAGGCTTAAATCAAGACCCGGAATATCTAACCCTTCGAAGGCATCAATCACATCATGATATGGCTCAAAAACATACTGAAAAGCCTCATTTTCGAAGAGTTCATATGTCAGTTTGGAAACTTTGAAAGGTATATCCTGATACGTGTAAGTGATGTATCCTGATCTTGTGTAGATTAACTTAGAATCTGTGATTCTGGTCGCATGCTCATCCATTTGATCCACCTACTAGCCTATCATATGATTCCTTGATGATATGATCATACCGATATTGAATGACGTATTGATAAAATGCCTTCTGAACATCAGACAGCATCTCCTCAAGTTCGATGAGTTTGAAGATCTTTGCCAGGTCTATTCTTTGAACCATTTTTGACAAAGCTTGATTGCAAGCTTCGAACTTGAGACTATGAATGATGTCATAATACGAACTTTTTCTTCTTCCTTGTCGGATTTGTGATGTCGGATATGTAAACGTCATCTCTTTGATGACGTCTTCCTTGGTCATCGCTTCAAGCATAAGGACTTCATTGTTTCTTCTTGGAAACAATGAGGATCCATTATCGAAAATAGGTGCCATTTTGTAAGTGTTGTTGGTTTTGATGAATCCCCAGTTCGCACCATGTCTATCGAAGTTCCCGAGGAGCGCATCGATGATGTACATGTTCCAAAATCTGTCAATCACTTCATTCACACGCGTCATTTTTGAATTTTCCAACAACATGGCTGTGATATCCTCATACGTGTAGTTGTAGATTTCTTTGTCGCGTTCAAGTGTTGACTCACCGACGCCATTGAAGGGGGTGAAAACACTATTTGCTTCATTGAAATCCTTACAGATGACAACCTGTCTTCCCCAGTAATAACCCAATGAGGTCTCTTGTGCTTCCTCACCCAAAAGATTGAAAATACTTGACCCTAAATGCTCGGAAATATGATTATTCAACAAACCTGTCTCGGAGTTCTTTTGAAACTTGATAATGAAATATTGTTGATCGATGGTGATACCAAATTTCTCTTCTGACCCAGTATAGACGCGCTCATTCCTACGATATGCTGAGACATCAATCACCTGTACCACCTCCGTCTCTTTTTTATGGCACCATTATAATCTTTCTTCGTTTCTGTGTCAACACCGACGGCTTTATTTGGCACAATGTCACGTTTAGGAGATTCATTCACACGCTTATTGACATGAAAGCATATCTCTCTACTGGAAATATCAATCAAAAAGGATGCTCTTTGGCCGAAAATGAAAGCCGCCCCGATTGACTGAGGCGGCGACTGATCTGATCAGATGAATCAGTGTATTGGAATCAATCTGTGAATCTAAAGATTTCTGACGAGTCTGAATCCTATGCCCGCGGACACATGATTTGTCATTTCGGATTCGATCGTTGAAAGCGTCAACTGAATCGAATTCGTCATGAAATATCCGCCCCTGATTTGTTTCTCTGGCATTGCTTCAAAATTCCAGTCATAAACCCACTCTGCGACATTTCCACTCATATCATAGAGACCCGCACCATTGGCAGCCTTTGTTTTGACAGGATGCGTCCTTAGGGAAGCATTATCGGCATACCAGGCAACCATTTGTGTCGCCGAGTCATTTGTGTAATCCCCTGTCGCACCACTGGCATAGTCTCCAGGTGTCCAATAGCGTTCTCCGACTAGAATCGCTCCATCTCCACTGCTATTTCGCCAGCGAGCCGCCATTTCCCATTCATCGGAAGTCGGTAACCGGTATCCATTGTTATCGGTTTGAGCCGCATTGTCAAGGTCAGGGCCCACCATCCCGTTTGAATCCCGATAGATCTCACCGTTCATTGGGTTTCTATAGACCGGTTCAAGACCCGACATCTCAGAATAGGCATTCGTCCACACAATCACGTCATGCCAGGAAACATAGGTCACTGGTTCAGAAGCGAGCGTCGGATCGGGATCACTTCCAATACCACCGGTCGACCCTTGTTGACCAGCATTGATGATGTTGTATCCATTGTTGTTTGCCCATGCCAGAACATCATACCAAACCTCATAGGTCGTCTCGGTGGTCGCAATCCAAAAGCCTTTGTCTAGGGCTACGCTTATGTCATCGGGACCTGCCGGAAAGAAAAACGTGTTCAAGCTTCCAAACTCGACCATCTCGATGTCCGGTATCCACTGAGCATATACCGTCTCGTTAAATTCCCGAACATGCGTGGCTAGTGTCACGCCATCATCATAGACCCACCCCTTGAACGAATAGTCGTCTTTTGTGAGCACGTATTGATCAAGGGCTGTGCCATATGCCAAGTCCATCGGTCCTATCGCATCTCCACCTTGGGTGTCAAACGTGATGGTATATGTGTTGACATCCCATTTGGCATAAAGCGTTGGGCTTTCTGCCGGCATGGTTGAAAAGACGAATTCATTTGTCAGAAGCGCATCGGTGAACCAACCTTCAAACGTGTGTCCTGGCTTGCTTG
This sequence comes from Acholeplasmataceae bacterium, assembly GCA_018400755.1. GTDB lineage: Bacteria > Bacillota_I > Bacilli_A > Acholeplasmatales > Acholeplasmataceae > RECG01. The sequence goes on along the minus strand of JAGYLU010000062.1, from coordinate 1,803 downwards.
GCTCTTCAGGTTCGGCAATTTCTGTCCCAAAATATCGACTCAAATTGCCAACCATTGATCCGCCGTTGCTGTCAAAGGTAATCGTGTACTGGTTCGTGGCCCATCCTGCGTAAAGAGTGATGTCTCTTGTCGTGATCCGGTCCGGATCGAATGCTTCTGTCAAAGCGGCATCATAGAACCATTTCACGAATCTGTGCCCTAGCTTAGTCGGATCTTCAGGCGTAACGGTCGCGCCTTGAACGACCTTGGTCGAATCCATAGCGACACCACCATTGGTCTCATAGAAAACATCATATGTCAAAAGTGCCCATCCAGCATAAATGGTCACATCGTGATCCGGCATCGTTGTTGATGTGAAATCAAAAGGCACTGTCGCCTCCGCATCTTCATACCATCCAGTGAAATCAAAGCCATCTTTTTGAGAATCCTCAGGTACGATGATCAAGTGTCCGTATTCAACAGATCGCGGTGAGATCACTAAACCACCATCGGTTACGAACGTGACCCTATGGGTATTGATTGACCATATGGCATAGAGCGTGATTTCATTGTCTTCGGCGTAACCGGACAAAAGGTCTATTAAAAACATCTCGCTATTATCTGTGTTTTCAAAGTACCATCCGACAAACGTATGCCCTTCTTTATCGGGCTCATCTGGAAGCGTGAACGTTTCTTTCTCATCATACGTTATTGACTGAACCAGTCCTCCCCCATTGGCGTCAAAGTTGATGGTGTACGTGTTGGTTTTGTCGCATCCCCTAAACAACAAAATGATGCCTAGAATCAACAACAACACGACTCCGGCTCCAATTAATGAATACTGCCAATACTGTTTCAAAAATGACATGCATGTGACCTCCTGTGTCTATTTTTAATTCAAATTTAAAATATTTATAAATTTTTCCACTATCAGTATACGCCTCATCACTGGCGTTGTAAAGACTATTTTTCCTCACATCCTTCTGGAGACTTTCCATCAGCGTTTTGACAACCTCAAGATCATGTAGTTGGATGACCCTGTCATCTTGATGCGGATCCGGTTTGCTGTGATGATCTCCGCTGGTGTCATCGTTTCATCTGATATCTCGACGACACTGACCATCAGTCCGTCCATCTCAAGAGGCAACTCAAGATATGTGTCCACGGTCTTGTGGGCAGCAACCATCAGATAGATGTCATCGTTGACCCAATACCAGTTGACAACCGTGAAGTCGGGATCAATTTGGGCGGACAAGATCCGGTAGGCAACCGCTTCGATGCGATCGCCATCAGAAAGTGTGCCACCATTGATCAGTCGCGGATACATCTTGTAGCTGGAATAGAAGAACCCTGCGGATGTGAGTTTTGAAAGTCGTCTGTCCGCACGAGCCGTCCCAAAGTCCGGACAATAACCAAGGTTCATCGCATAGGTCGGATCACTGCTGTTCAGTTGAAAGAATGAGGTTGGTGGATGACTAGGATCTCGCCATGTGGCAGAACCGAGATCAATCGAGGTCCCGGGCGCGTGCCAATGAATGTCATCATAGATTGAGTTGGGAACGTAAATGTAGTGGTCATCAGCTGCGAAGTCACTGGATTGGACCAATCCGAAATAGCCAACATCAATCGCTTTCCTGATGTCATAGGAGATATACTCGACAACCGCCCCATTCTTATGGAACCGGTGAGTAATCGAGACCGACATATATGCCTCGGTGATGCCATCATCACCGGCACTGTCATTGGTGTTGAACCCAACATTGGCAATCAGATATGATAACGCCGCTGGCGTATAGACGATGTCATAGGTCTCAATCAGATCGA
>JAGYLU010000061.1 GCA_018400755.1 Acholeplasmataceae bacterium | reverse complement strand
TGATGAGGTCTTGAACCTTGGCGATTCCAAAGTCGACATCCTAAGTGGGGTGTTGGAAGTTGATTCGGGTGGACAAACCATGCTCAAACTTGATACAACAACCCTTGGGGACTATGCCCTAGAGGTTTCAGTTGATGGGGTAACGCACCGAATTGTCTATACCGTGGTTGACACCGCCAATCTTCCAGACCCGCTTCCTGGTGATGAGGAATTGCCAGATCCCCCGGCTTTATAAGGAATGTCTGATTATGATGATTGGTTCGGGAATAGCATCAGAATAGGCTCAGTCTTGGAACTGTTTGCCGATCTTTTATGACCCACCTGATGTCAAGGCACCAAACATTGAAGAGACATCAGACGTTCTGTCCAATTCATCATCAGAGCCGAAAGACGAGGATCAATTTTCTTAGTATCTTATCAAGACTGTCACATCGACACATCCGACATGGGACAGTTTGGTATCGCAAGTGATCACCATAAAAAGGCGGAGTTCGCTCCGTCTTTTTTGATCACTTGTCGCGGTTAAGATAAATGAGTAGTTTGGCTAAGGGAGATGGCAAGACATCATCAAAGATTTATGACTTGTTTACGAAGGTTCCTTGACCTGATGACTGTTCTTTCGTATAATGAAAGTGTTCAGATACGAGTCAGAAGCCATCCTTTTATGGACGGCATCATAAGGAGAGACTATGAAACTATTCATTCGCATTATTTTTGCCTTGAGCATTGTTGTACTCGCCGTGTTCGCGGCTATTCTTTTGTCAGGAAACGATTTGGGATTTGGAACATTCTTGAGTGATGAGGACAACTACTCGGATCTTTTGACTTACGATCTTGATGAGGCCGTCACGACCATCCATCTTGATTTTGATGTCAGACGGGTCAATGTCACTTTGACCGATGACATGAATGTTTCCCTTGATTACCATGCCCACGAGGACGATACGTGGACATTTGATGTCACCGGAGACACATTGTCAGTGACCCAGAAACAAGCCAGAACGTTTTGGTTCTTCCGATTTGGAAGCGTCTCAGAAGCTTTTAGGACAGTGAACCTCTACCTGCCTCGCACCATCGCCTATGATCTTCTAATCAACAATGACGTCGGCGACATCGTGATTGATGCCGGTGAGACCGTCACCATCCATCAGCTTGACATTGACACTGATACAGGGACCATCACCTTGGATGACGTCATCATCGAAGAAGGCCTTGATATCCATACCTCTACCGGTCGGATCACCCTTTCAGAGATTGTTGCGGGTTCAACCATCCTTGATGTCTCAACTGGTCGTATTTCGGTCTCTGATTTCACGTTTGAAAGCCTTGAGATCGATAACTCAACCGGTGATATCATCTTGGAAGACGGATCTGTCTTGGGCGCGCTTGAGGCCGATAATTCCACCGGTAAGATCAGTTTGGACGAGGTGCTCGCTCCCTCTTATGATCTTAAGACCTCGACTGGATCGATCGACGTCACACTGGCTTCATGGGATGACATCGCCCTTGATCTGAAGACCGATGTCGGAAGCATCACCGTCCTTGGCGATGACCAAGGAAAGACCCATATTGATTCCAGTGGATCAATCACCCTAAAAGCCCGTGTCTCAACCGGTTCCATCCGGCTTGAAGATTGACAAAGATCGGTCTGTTTGTGACAAATTGATCACTTTCGTATGATTAAAACATGAATCATCAAGCCTTGTTATCATCTTTCCAATATGGTAAAATAGCATAAGTATGGTATACCATACAGGATGGAGATATGCCCATGCGCAACCTAATCCGTAATCCCTACATCATTGGGTTCCTTTTTTTGTTGCCGTTTTCACTGGCATTTGTTCTTTTTCACGTCTACACGATGAATGTGACAAGAAGCAATCTTGAGACCATCGTCGAACTTGAACAAGAACATCTCAAAAGCGAGGTCTCATCCTATTTCAACGGCATCGGGCGCACACTTCAGACCCTGACCGGTCATTTGGAGATCTATGGGACGGAAGGATTTCTGTCCTCGCTCGTTACCGCGACCGAACAAAATCCAGCCATCGCCTCCATCTATTATCTTGATACTGATAACAACATGATCAATTCCAGTGGATACATCCCTGATCCCGCGATTGATTTTAGGACCAGACCCTGGTACTTAAGTGCCATCGAGGCTGGGGACCTCGCTTACACCTCCGCCTTTTTAAACGCCACCAAAGACAAGATCATCGTCAGCATGTCGATGCCTGTTCATGACGATGATGGCATCATCATCGGTGTGCTCTCGGCCGACATCGATACCCGGTCGATTACCGAACATATCGGTTCTCAAACCGTTCTTGAAAACGGATTCGGTATCCTGATTGATGACGATGGGTTTGTTCTTGTGAGTCCTTCGACCACTGACACTCTGACCCTCAAACACTTAGATGACATCCTTGATGATGGCACCATTGTCCTTTCAACCGAAGGCATGCAAACGGTTATCTTTGATGGCATCCATGGCGTTGTCTTTATGTCCGATGTGCTTGATGGTAACTATCATCTTGGCATCTTCATCCCAATGGACGAGTATAATACCGAAACCGCGATGATGTTCAACATCTTTGCATTTTTATCGTTTCTGATCGTGACGGTCTGGGCATCAACCGCTTTCATGTACCGCAAGCACATGGTGGAACCCATCGAGCATCTGGCCTATGATGTCTCATTGATCAATATCAACAATGAGTCCCATTATCAGCTCCCGGTAACAAAAAACGATCTGTTCACCGATGTCCGCAAAACCATCAACCGCGTCATCGAAGACAATGATCGTCACATCAACACCATCAAGGAACAAATGGTCGCTTTGAAAGAACTTGCGACATTCGATCAGTTGACCGGACTCAAGAACCGACGGACCTATGAGATCGAGCTTGTCGAAGTGCTCAAACTCGGTGAGCCTTTCGCCTTGATGATGGTCGATATCAACGGTCTCAAGGTCATCAATGACTCATTTGGGCATCCTGCTGGCGACAAAGTGATTGCGGACTCTGCGAAGCTCTTGAAAGATGTCTTCTCGGACTACGGCAGTGTCTACCGGATCGGTGGTGATGAGTTTCTGATCATCCTTGTCAATGCCGATACCGAATTGGTCGAGGACTTGAAGAAAGAAGCCACTGAACGAATGAGGTCACTTCATTACCGGAACGTCCAGATCAGTCTCTCTTTTGGTTATGATTTCATGAACGAACTCGTGACCGATGTCGCTGAACTCCAGAAGAACGCCGAGAACTATATGTATCGGGCCAAACTGATGACTAGGACATCAAAGCGGGTCAGAACGATTGAGACAATCATGCGCACGCTTCATGAGAAGAGCAACCGGGAACAAGCCCATTCCCTCAGGGTCGCTGGTTTTTGCAAGGATATCGCGAGAGCCTTGCAGATGCCCGAAGACAAGATTGAGGAAATTGGCACAGCCGGTCTTGTCCATGACATCGGAAAGATTGCGATCGAAGGATCGATTTTGAACAAACCAGGCAAGTTGACAGAGATCGAATGGCTCGAGATCAGACGTCATCCTGAAATCGGTTATAACATCTTGTCGACGGTGGATGAACTGAAGCAAGTCGCGCTCTGGGTCTTGTCTCATCATGAGCGTTATGATGGTGGAGGCTATCCTCGCGGTCTTTCTGGAAACGCGATTCCGATTGAGGCCAGGATCATCGCCATTGCCGATGCCTATGATGCCATGACCAAAGACCGGACTTACCGGGCGGAACTGACCAAAGAGGATGCCATCGCTGAACTGAGACGTTGTAAGAACACCCAGTTTGATCCCAAACTCGTTGAGGTTTTCATCAAAAACGTCTTGGTCAAATATCACTAAAAGCATCCTGACCAAAGATTCAGGTCAAGTCATGTTAAACTTTAACCACATCATAAAGAAAGGATGAGGATCATGTCACTGGATTATCAGACGCTCATGATTGGCGGATTTGCCTTGGGCTTGGTGACAAGTCTTGTCCTTTTGATGTTATGGATTGATTTCAAGAACAGATATAAAGGCATCCTTTCATGGATGATTGGAAACCTGTTGGTCAGCACGGGGATGCTGATGATCGGGCTAAGAGAGTCAGCCCCTCAGTTCCTCACCGTCTTTCTTTCGAACTTGATGGTTGCTGCTGGCGCATTTACTTTCCTATTGGGCATCAGGCGTTTCTTTGATTTGAAGTTTCAGATCATTTATGACCTGATGATCTTGGGTCTATATACAGCCCTTCATTCGTTTTTCATCATCGGATATCCTTCGGTCACGGCCCGGATCATCCTGATCAGTCTCTTGGTCAGTTACATGTCCTTGAAAGTCATCTATGTGCTCTTCAGGGATGTCAAGAAAGCCTATATGAACATCAAGATCTACATTGTCCCGACCTTTGTCCTCTATTTTGGCATCAGTTTCTTCCGCTTGATCGCCACCATCTTGGAACCGGTCCCTGACAGTGAGGCCTTCATGGACTCATCCCTTCATATCCATGCCATCTCTGTCTTCGTTGTCATGGCGCTTTTCCTGACGATGAGTGTTGTGATGATGGTGAACCGGCGTCTCAATGCCGCTTACATGTTTGAATCCCTTCATGCCAATAAGACCTTTGACGCTTCGCCTTTTGCGATGCTTGTCACCCGCCTTGAAGATGGGCTTGTCATCAAGACCAATGAGGCGTTTACGAGAATCTTCGGATATACTGACCAAGAGGCGGTTGGGAAGACCACCAACCAGCTCAATCTTTGGGAGCGTACGGATTCAAGAGACCAGATGCTTGATGTCTTTGAACAAAAAGGACGTCTTCAAAATATTGAGATCAGCTTCAAGAATAAGGCAGGACAGGCCATCATTGGTCTCTACTCCGCTGTCGAGTTCGATCTTGATGGTCGCCGTTATCTCCTTAATACGGTCAATGACATCAGCGAATTCTATCAGATCAAGCAAGAACTCGCTTTCATGGCAACCCATGACCAGCTCACCAGTTTGCCTAACCGACATTTTCTTTATCAACGTTTCAATGATCTCACGATGATCGATCCTTCGGTTTCTGTGATCATGGTCGACCTTGACTGTTTCAAGGTTGTCAATGATGCGTATGGACATGACTTTGGCGACGAGGTGCTCGTGAAAGTCTCCAAGAACTTGACTGACGCCCTTCTTGATGACGACTTTGTGAGTCGTTTTGGTGGTGATGAGTTCGTGATCATCGTTCCTGGTCTTGATAGTGAGGAAGCCCTGGGTGTGCGGCGTGAGCATTACCGGAAAGCCCTATCGATTCCGTTTGTGGTCGGTGGTCTTGAGGTCACGATGAAAGGGAGCTTCGGGATCGCATTCAATGATTTCAAATCATCTTCCGTCTCCCGTCTTGTCAAAATCGCTGACAAAGGCGTCTACCTTGAAAAAGAGCATGCGACGGACTGTACAAGAACCTTCCGGTCCGCCAAAGTTGACAAATAAGGCGGACCTTCTTTATACTATACCTAACATTTGATCATGACCGGTCAGATGTCCAAATCCAAAGAGAGTCTTTGAGGGCAGAACAAAAACATGAAACTCTACCCCTTCAAAATCGCATCCATCTTCGTCGTGACCTATGTTCTTTTCGCTTTGATCATGGTCTTTTTCTATAGCACGGTCACGACATCATTCCTAGATGAGAGAGCCGCTGTGACACTCTCTGATGCCAATCGGGCCATTGCTGTCAGAATCGATAACCAACTTGATTTCGACCTTGCCCGCCTTGAAGCCCTCGTGAGTGATGCCGGTGGTGACCATGAGATCATCAAGACAAGCAGTGACGGTGTCGTCGCCTCCGATGTCACCATGGCTGCGGTCGGTTTCCTAACCCAGAACGGCATCCAGCTTGATGGCGTTGACTATGTCTTCCAGGAGACTTTCGAGGAACGGGATTACTTATATCCGGTCGCCTTCTTCAAATTGAGTGAGGCCGTGACGGGCCTTTCGGATCAGACACTTTATCTCTCATTTTTGGTCGATGATGTCTTTTTCTTCTTTGATGGGTATCAGTATGTCGAACCACTGATCGAACGCCAAGGTCTCTCCCGCGACCATTATTTTTTGATGGCCAAGGATAACCAGATCTTCCTAGAGGAGAACCATGAGGCGGCCAATAACAAGTTTTTCGAGTACATGCGAAGCTCGGGTGTCTCAGATGATGAGATTGATGAGATCACAGCAAGGCTTTATGACAATGAGACATTCACGACCACCTCAAGAATCTTTGATGAAGAGATGCTGATCGCATTCGCGCCTCTTCAAGCCGATCTCTCAGATCGAAACCTCTATGTCGTCCAGGTCTTCAACAAAGAGACCGCTTTGGCGGCTGTCGCGGCCTTGACGTTTATGTTGATCGCCGTCTTTGCAATCTCGTTTGCCGTCTTCGCCGCCGGTCTTTGGGTCCTTTACCGGTCGATTTTGAACAAGGTCAATGATATCGAGATCTCTAGGATCAAGCACTATTATGCCAAACCATATATCATCAAGATCAAAGCGGATGGCCGGATCAAATGGTTCAACCGGACGTTCAGGCAACACTTACCGGCTTCCCTATCTTATAAGAGTGTCCTCGATTTCGATCTCACGACCGAAATCACTGAAGACGTCATGAACTGGATTGGTCAACAGCACGCTTTCACCGCCCGCTTTCAAAACATCGGGAGGGTGACCTTCATTCACTTCATCAGTCTCAAAACCACCGGTGGCTATATGCTTCTAGGTGATGATGTCACGTTGGATGAGAATAGAAAAGACTATTACCGGACGCTTGCTTTGGTTCATCCGCTGACTGAGCTGCCTAACCGGAACAGCCTGAAGTGGGATCTTAGGATCATCCTTGCTGACAAAGATGAGTTCAGACGATATGCCCTTGTCGCGGTTCATATCGCCGGTTTATCCAAAAACAGCATCGGGTTCAATGAATCGGTCTTCAATCAGACCATCAAGAGTACCCGTGATGTCCTAAATCAAACGCTCAAAGGGTATGACGCGACCTTGTATCATACTGAAAGTGAGACGTTTGCTGTCCTGATCAAGGACCTAGGAGACTTTCTTCAGACCAAGGCCTGGGTTGACCAAACGCTGTTCAGGTTCAAAAAAGCGATCATCGTTGATGCCAACATCTTCAATATTGATCTGAAATTGGGTATCTTCGAGATTGTTCCAGAAAACTATGCCTATCTTTCCGAAGAAACATGCTATGATAACATGATGCTTGCGCTCAACCATGCGAAACAGTCAGGTAGCATCAACGTGATGACCTATGATGTCAGGATGAGTCAATATGCGACCTATGAGCAAGTGATGGAAGACGATCTTGCCAAAGCGATCAGAAATGATGAGTTTGAGATGTACTTCCAACCTCAGTATCACTTTATTGACCAAAGGATTGTCTCATTTGAGGCTTTGATCCGCTGGAAACATCCCAAATACATCCAGGAATCACCGATGACTTATATCAGACTCGCCGAACAGAACAACATGATCATCGACATCGGCAAGATCGCCCTTGAGAAATCATTCGCGGTGGCCAAAGAACTCGCAGACGAGGACATCAAGATTTCAATCAATGTCAGCCCCTTGCAGATCGTCCAGGTCGGATTTGTCAATGACCTGATGGA
>JAGYLU010000060.1 GCA_018400755.1 Acholeplasmataceae bacterium | reverse complement strand
CTTGAAGGTGATGAAATCATCATTGAGATCGTCGCTTCAGCACACCACAATTTCGTGCTATCTTCCTTTGGTCATGTCTATGCCTGGGGAAACAACGATCACGGACAAATTGGCATTTATCCCTCTGGCCTTCAACCCCTACCCATCAGGGTTGATTCATCATTTGGACTGAATGGTGGGGAACTGGTTGTGGAGATTGCAACTGGAGATGGACACACACTCGTGTTGACCTCTTCAAATCGCGTAATTGCATTCGGTCATAACACCGAAGGTCAGCTTGGCATCGGTGTCGCAAGCCAAGATATGGTTCCTAGGGACATTTTGCCAATGTTATCACTATTAGAAAATGAATTGATCACCTCTGTCCATGCCGGTGGAAACAGCTCAGCTTACTTGACCTCCTTGGGACGTTTGTTCGTCTTTGGAGACAACACAGAAGGACAACTCGGAGTTCCTTCAAACGTGGATATCCTTACCCCCTATAATCTCTCTTTGGATCTTGAACTGTCTATCACTGAAGGTATTCTATCAATGTCATTCGGTGCCAGTCATGGGCTGATACTCACGACAGTCGGGCGGTTGTTCACGTTTGGCGACAATACGAGCGGCCAGTTATCGTCATCTGAGCCAAGTGCTTTGAAAACGCCCATCATCCACCGATTGCACGCTCTTTATGATGTTGCTTACGCATCTGAGCTTGCTTCATTCTTCCCTTTATGGGAAGGCTTCAACTATGAAGAGGCCTATCTTGATCCAAACTTGTCATCTCCAAATGATGATCCATTGATGCCGGACAATGATCTCATCCTATACGTCTCATATGCGGTAGGCGACTGATCTCTCTGTAAAGTGATACATTGCCGTATGGCACAACGAGCATTTCATAACGATTCCTTCCAGGATCACTGAGGGGATCGTTTTTGTTGTTATCCATACTTACTCATGACCATGGCCTGGTGAGAAAGACTCATGAAGAATCTAAAAAAAACCTTCTTGTTGGTCTTGACTTTAGTCTCATTAGTCAAGCACATCAAAGAAGGCATTAGTAGAGATCAAAACAGCAAAACACTGTCATAAAGGGGTTAAGATTTGATGGATCGTGACTGAGTCAACATCAAACAGTTTGTATTCGCTATCCATGTCAATCATGTCAGAGACAACAATCGAAAGCATCGTCATCTTATCAAGCAAAAAATCAAACGACAATGAAATGAGCAAGATCTCATGGTCAATCCGTTTGGAGACATTCACATAATTGAATGAGATTGATCCAAGATTTTGATCATTGACAACATTAGCAAGTCCGTTTGAAAACCCAGTAAGCACCAAGACATTCGGATCATAATAAACCGTGATGTCATATCCGATGAACCCGACATGTCCTCTAACAACCAAATCCGTAGTCACTGACGTCGCGGTCAGCTCCTGAATGTCAAACATCAACAAATTGGACAAATCATAAGTATCCTGATCATGATAATGGGCATAGAGTGTGAGATCTCTTGCGGGCATCACATAATCTTCGAAAGGCGCACTATAATCCGTATCTAGATACCAGCCAATGAACATTAATCCATCTACGTCCGGTTTAGGAAGAACGAGATAGGCGTTTGATTGATAACGTTCGCACAAGTCCTCTTGTCCATGGCCTAAGACAAAAGTGATTGTATAAAAATCTTGTTGCCAAACCGCATAGAGTGTGATTGTGGACACGCCGAATGTTTTGAAATCACCCATGAATCTATCTCCGGATGGCTCAGTTGACCAGTAAAGAAATGTACTGTCAGCCCTGATTGCCTCAGGCAAGATGCGATGGTCATCAACAGTTAAAACAACAACAGGATCAAGTGGTTCTCCACCTTGTGTGTCAAATGTCACTATGATTGTGCTTTTGTCTGTCTCACAGGCGTACAAAGTAAGAGTAAGCAATAACGCCAACACCATCATTATATATCGTAAAGGCATATGCTCATACCTCCCAAAAGCATTCCTATATGTCTGATCAACACTCATGAACTTGTCAATCAGGACCGTCACAAACAACTAACTAAAAATCTTTAAACATAGAACCGCCAACTGATGCTCTACCTCAATAAATTACCCGCCCTCAATGCCTCCATCCACAGGGCAAAATAAAGGGCGGGCAAACTATCTGAAAGACAGCAAGTAAATGAATCATGTATTCAAATCATTAGGTGCTCTTGGGAATCATGTATTCCATGAATGCTGGACTTGTTTGAGATGCCTGCTTGTCCTGCAATCATATGGCATCATAAGGTAACCCACTTCGCATAAAGTATCTGATTCTCTGATGGCACAGTCTCAACCAAGGTCTCGAATGTCTCTTCTAGATACCATCCAATAAAGATATCATCACCCTTTGTCGGTACATAGTCCCATAGTGATGTGCCATAGTCGAGTGTATGGTGCCATGGGATCACCCACTGGTATCAAAAAGTCATCTTGATACTGATTGACTTCATAGAATTGCACTGACAATCATTGTCTCTATCACTTACACTGAAATCCACACACATTCCAGCCTATGAAGGTATATCCTTCGACTTCTCCTTGTTTGCGGGGTTATTGCCCCACGCCTCGTGATTGATCAGTTGTGTCTCAATGAACCCTTCATTGTCATAGAAACGAACCTGATACACATGTCCCAAACCCCTCGCGGACAACTCTAAATCCAAGGCTGTTTGTTGTATAATCAGGTGGTTGCTGTCAACTTGACCGACTTGCAGGAAACCCGTGTTCTGGATAATAGCTCCCTCCATGAATCAATCGCTTGTTCCTGGGAAGATCAACGTCAAATCACTGTTCCATTCGGCGACATTGCCATGTACTCATATCATAAAGCCCGAGATCGTTTGTTGCCTTGGAGCCGACAGGTTGTGTGCCCTTAATCCCTTCAGGGAAATCTGGTACTGTAGTAGAACCAGCCAACCTGATTGGTTTCTTCTGTTGTGTTATCATTGGCACCACTGGCAACATTGCCAGGGTCCAATAACGGCCACCAACAAAAATTGAGCCATTTGTTGAATCTCGTGTCATTGGTCCAACGGGTTGCCATTTCCCATTCTATGCTGGTCGGGAGTCTAAAATCCGGTATTCGAAGCTCCGATGGCGGTATCAACGACATTTTGATTGGCATCCGTTGAATCTTTGATAATGGTTCCAAATTCGCTTTGATACACAGGGATGAATCCCATCATTTCCGACAAAGCATTGGTCCATACAATGGCATCCCGCCAAGAAATAGTTGTCACGGGAAGATACATGGCATTCTCGGTCGGTTCAAACCCGATAATGCCAAGTGAGCCTTCACGACCAGGATTTTGAAAGACATACCCGTGGTCCTCTGCCCAGTCCTTGACATCATACCAGAACTGATAGGTGATCTCAGTTTGTGACATCAGATAACCACCACTCACAAGGGCAGTCTCGCTATCATCCGTACCCGTTGGTGTCGTATAGGTGGTCAACACATCTCCAACTGGAATCAGCGTCAGAACATCGGTGTTTTGCCAATAGGTGTAGACTGTCACATCGACGTTTGGGACCGTATAAATGCGTTCTTGATAGGACTCATCAGTGTACCATCCAGTAAAAGTATAACCTGGTCTAGATGACACATAAGTATCAAGTTCGGTCCCATAGACAAGCGGTAGAGGACCAATACTTGAGCCCCCATTGGTATCAAAAGTAACTTCATAAGTCACCAATAACCATTTTGCATACAAGGTCAGACTTGAGTCCGGCATGATGTTATCCGTATATGCAGGCTCAACAAATTCAGACGAATCATACCAGCCTAAGAACTCATAGCCAGACTTGAGTGGAACCGGAAGATCAACAAAGGTCATCGGTTCTTGAACGATCGGATTAACGACACTTCCACCATTGCTTTCGAAAGTGATCTGAATCACCCATTTGGCATAAAGGATGTCATTGAATGAGGGCATCACCTGAAACTCATATGGAATCGTGAACGCCTGATCCTCGAACCAACCGGCAAACGTCCGGCCCACATAGGTCGGATCATCAGGGGCTTCAATGGGTGTCATATACTCTTCAGACATAAGTGGTACCGCACTTCCACCTTTGGAGTCAAAAGTAATGGTGTATGTATTTATGCTCCAATTGGCATATAAAGTGATGCCATCCACAGGCATAAGATCAAAGGTGTATGGCACTAAGAACGTGTCATCATCCTCAAACCAACCAGCAAAAGTATGCCCTTCACGGATAGGTTCATCAGGTTCTTCTACTGGACTTTGGTAGTCCTCGGTCAATGGGAGAACGGCACTTCCACCATTGGAGTCAAAGGTGATGGTGTAGTCATTGATGTCCCATTTTGCATAGATTGTGGCCGTTCCAGTCACCTCATAAGGGAAAACAACTTGATTGTCATAAGTCTCTTCAAGATACCAACCATTGAAACTATGACCCACTTTAATCGGTTCATCAGGAACCGCCACCGTTTCACCATAGACTCGGATCAATGGTTGGATTGGTGTGCCTCCAAGAGAGTCAAATGAGATGACATGCATCGGTTCTGTCCCAAGGTAATCTATCAAACCAGCAATATACTGTTGGATCAGGGCGACATCTATGATGGTTGTATCACCATCAAGATCAACATCCGCAAGATCAGCTTCTTTCGGATTGAGCAAAGGAGCGCCAGCGAGATGTTGTTGAAGCATGGCTCCATCGAAAACACTGACATGATCATCGCCATCAAGATCACCATAGATACCATACTCGACCGTGGATGAAAAGTCGTAATCAGCAAGCTGGACGACAATATCATGTGGGTCAGTTGTGAGCGAAACAAACTCATTTCGATAAGTCTCATCCAGTACCAAGACCTGATGGCTTACGTTTTGATCGATGGCTTCATCTACTAAAAAAACGAGTGTGAAGAGATCCTGAGCACCACTGATTGGCGTTTCAATTTGTAGGAAATTGACAGTTAGAGTGCCTAAAACATCATCGTGACTGACTTCTAGATGTCCTGTCAGATTAGGATCGTTCTCAATGGTAAGCAGTTCAAACGAGATTGGATCATAGGTGAACCTCATCTGATAGCCGACAATACTCGATGCACCTTCCATTGAAACAGTTGTCTTGAACATCGCACCTGGGGTCACGTATGGGTTTTGGGTCCCTGAAATCGAAAGAGAACCTTCAGCATGCACATGTTGTGCGCTTGTTGAAAGACCTATAACGAGAAAGAATATCACTGCCATGATTTTATAAATCGTTTTGTGATTCATCATTCCACCCCTTTATCGAATGAAACATCTCATATGTGTGTGTGTTGGTGATTGTAGCTAAACATCTGATTGTGATGCAGCACCTCATTGATTCATGTCACACATCCATGATTAACTATGTCGGATCAACCAACACTTTTCATCTCTACCAATGAATGTTATTCAGCATTCGCGATGGTTTGTTGAATTTGTGCGACATCAAAGATTGAGACAAAACCATCACCATTGACATCAGCAAGTTCTTCTTGAGTCGGATCAAAGTCAATCAGCCCGATTGAGAATAACTTGACCATTGCAGCATCGTGAATTGATAGAGCGCTATCAAGGTTGACATCCCCCATCAAACCGCGACGAACCTCATAACTATCAAGATCAAAGACAAAATCCAGCACTCTACCCAAGACATCCAAAGCATCAAGTGTCACAAACTCATTGTTATAGACACCTTCCTCTATGATGACTGGTTGTGGTGTGGTGTCAACCCCTGATGTTGCGATAAAGGTCAATGTGAACAGGTCCACATCTCCATTGATCTTCACATCAATGTCAAGATAGTTCAGGGTCAAAACGCCTGGTGTGTTGCTGTTCAAGGTCACCACATCTGTCAAGTCCTCTGACTCGGTCAGACCATCAAAGGTAAACTGATCAACGTTATAGAGTAACCTCATCTGAAAGCCAACCAAATCGACAGCGTTCTTCATGTCGACAACGACTTCAAATGGTGCCGATGGTGCGACATACTCAGGACCTGTGATCCCAATGGTCAATGGTGTTTCTTCGGCATGTGTCACGCGTGATGTGAGCATCACGAGCGCCATCATCAAAACAAGTACAAGCAGGATTCTTTTCATCATGTTTCTCCCTTCAATATTTGGGTTTTGTGAAAACTGTCATGCGTTTTCATTCATCTAAGACTATGAGTTGGCCTACGATTCATCATCCTATGGAAAAATCAATCGTGTCGTATGCCACATCAATCAGGGTATAATCGGGATTGACATCGATCATGTCAACCACCTCAATCACAAGCGATGTTGAGGTCACATCATGACGTTCAAATGTCAAGGTGATCACAAGAATGTCTTGATCAACTCTATTTGAGGGATCGATATAATTGAAGCGAACAACTCCTGAATTGATTGTACTCACCGTATTATTCAATCCATTCTCAAAACTCAACAAAGTGAATCGCTCAGAATCGAAGTGGATCTTGACATCATATCCGGCGAATCCGACGTCATTTCCGATGTGAAGCTCAACGACAAGCAATGTATCAGTCATTGATACAACATCAAAGTAGAAGGTGTTGGGATTAGTAAGTACAAGATCCGGTATCCATTTCGCATAAACCCTGAGGTTTAAGGCTGGCATCAATGTTGTCGTAAATGGCGTCTCATAAGCCTCGTCTTCGAACCAACCGTCAAAGGTATGGGCATCTTTGACTGGGTCATCAATCAATGTGAGAACCTCATTGAATTGATATGAAAGAACCTCTGATTGAACGTCCGCGTCGATGACATAAGTAACCGTATAAGTATTGACCTCGTAAGTTGCCCGAAACACAGTGTTTCTGACAATATGTTTTGTTGATAGATCCCAACCCATGAATGTATATCCCAAACGCTCAGGGGAATCGGGAACTATGGCATCTGATCCAGCAAGCATAGCGGCTGTCGCAAGAACAGTGTCATCATGATCGATAAATGTGACGGTCACTGTCTGACTGATCCAGCGTGCATAAACGGTCATGGATTCGGTCATTGGTGTGGTGTTTGTCATTTGGGCATCATTGATGGTCAATCCCAAGAACCAGCCGGCAAAGACAAATCCTTCACTTTCCGGTAGAGGCAATGTCACTGATGCGCCATAGGGAATATCAGTGATGGGGTTAACTGGTGGTCCATTGGGCGTCTCAAATGACAAGACCAAGAGAAGCGGCTCATAGAGTGCTGTGACAACTGTGTCAGCAACAATCTGATTAATGGGGTTATCCCATCCGATGAAGACAAATCCCGGGCGGGAAGGGTCATCAGGTGCTTGGGCATCAAATCCATGAATCACGACCTGAATATCTAAAACAAGACCTTCATGATTCTTGAACTGGACAGTGTGCATCGTATAAACTTGTCCAATATTGACAACGTCGCCATTGGTGTATGTGATGATCAATTGACCAAAATCATTGATTTCGGTGGAAAGAATCCCAATACCATCTTGGCCAGTGAGTGTCGCGATCTCTATCAGGTCTGTCCAAGTCTCATCGCCTAGGTGTTGCCACTGGATGAACCCTTCGGCGACCCTTAGTGTGATCTCTTGTCCTGATTCACCTTTGAGCAGATCTAGTGAGATCAGATTTGTCCATGTGTCGTCTCCAACATACTGCCACTCTAGATGGGTCTCACCCATCTGGAGGATGATTTGTCTGCCATCGCTTCCAGCATCACCCTGGTCACCTTGTGCGCCAACAAGTGAAGCGATTTCAATCAGGTCTGTCCAAGTCTCATCGCCTAGGTATTGCCACTGGATGAAACCTTCGGCGACCCTTA
>JAGYLU010000006.1 GCA_018400755.1 Acholeplasmataceae bacterium | reverse complement strand
ACAGGAGGCATCATCACGTTAGTCATTGTAGGATTGGTTGTCGTTGGTTTGATCGGCTTTTTGGCATCAGGATACAACCGTTTGGTCGAACTTAGAAATAGGGTCAGAAACAGTTGGAGTCAAATCGATGTCCAATTGAAGAGACGCTATGACCTGATTCCAAATCTGGTCGAGACCGTCAAGGGTTACGCCAAACATGAGGAAGCGATTTACGGCGCATTCGCCAAAGCCAGAGACATGTACAACCATGCCTCAGCCAATAACGACGTCGCCGGTGTCATTGAAGCCGAACAAGGTTTCTCACAGGCCTTGGGCCGGTTGTTGGCTGTCAAGGAAGCCTACCCGGCACTGATGGCCAATGAGAACTTCAAGTCGCTCATGAAGACGCTTGCCGATACCGAGGATAAGATTTCTTACAGTCGTCAGTTCTACAATGATACCGCGATGAAGATGAACAATGTCATCGAACAGTTTCCATCTAATATCGTGGCATCCTTGTTTGGATTTGAGATTGCTAAGTATTTTGAGATCACATCCGCAGCTGAACGGGAGAATGTCAAGGTTGTTTTTTAGGTTTGTTGATGCGATTGGCAAGCCAAATGGGCAAGAATCCGCTGATTTGCCAAATCGATAGAATAAGTGTATAATGACATGTCGGATTTTTTATCCGGCACAAAAATGACACCGGCCATGTCGCCGGTCTCTTTTTGAAATCAGAACAATGAATGGAGACAGCATGACATTTGAGCATTTACCGATTCAAAAAGACATCCTCAGGGCACTGAAGGATGCAGGGTATGAAACACCTACCCCGATTCAGGAACAATCCATCCCCGTCTTATTAGAGGGCAAGGATGTTCTAGGGAGTGCCCAGACTGGCACCGGCAAGACCGCCGCGTTCGCCATTCCAATCCTGCAAGGCTTGTCGCATATGGCAAGATCAAAGACCATCAAGGCGTTGATTCTCGCTCCGACAAGAGAACTTGCCGCCCAGATCAATGACAGTTTCAAGGCCTATGGCAAACATGTGCGTCTGACGAGCGCAGTGATTTTCGGTGGTGTCGCCCAAGGGCCCCAGACCCAAGCCGTCAGGCGAGGTGTCGATATCCTTGTCGCTACCCCAGGAAGACTCCTTGACCTGATCGGTCAAGGCATCGTTGATCTTTCATCGATCTCCTATCTGGTCCTTGATGAGGCGGATCGGATGCTTGATATGGGATTCATCCATGATGTGAAGAAGATCATCACCCACATTCCAGACAAACGACAGACGATGCTTTTTTCAGCGACACTACCACATGAGATCCTTGAGTTGTCAAGACTCTTGTTGAAAGATCCGGTCAGGATCAGTGTGGTTCCGGTTGAAGCGACCCTTGACATCATCACCCAGAAGCTCTATAAGGTCAAAAAAGCGGATAAGACAATGCTTTTGGCCTATCTGCTTTCACAACCAGATGTCACCTCGGCTTTGGTCTTCACCAGGACGAAGCACTTCGCGAACAAACTGATGAAATCCTTGACCCATCTGGGGTTCTCTGTCGATGCCATCCACGGCAATAAGTCACAAAGTGCGAGGACTCTTGCGCTTTCAAACTTCAAGAAGAGCAGGACCGATGTGTTGGTTGCTACCGATATCGCCGCCAGAGGTCTTGATATCGAAGGATTGTCACACGTGGTGAATTTTGATCTTCCAGAAGTGCCAGAGACCTATATCCACCGGATCGGTCGAACCGGAAGGGCTGGATTCTCAGGGACCTCGATCAGTTTTCAGACACCAGAAGAAGAGAAGTACCTAAGAGACATCGAAAGACACATCAAGATGAGAATTCCGCTTCAGTCTTTTGATATCAAAGCAGCTACAGAAGTCGTTGAGAAGAGAAAGAAATCCGTCCCTGAGACACCTCCTCAAAGCGAGCCCAGACCAAAGATCAAGAAGTTCAAAGAGAAAAAGGCCAAAATACCGGCCAAGAGAGTAGACATCATGAACAAAGCCCAAGCACCACGTCCTGAAAAGGCCTTCGAGAAGAAGGCTGAAGAATCCATTTACAATCGCGATAAAAAGCCTGATAAAAGCAATAAACAGTCAGTAGACAATCGCCAGAAGAGTGCTTCAAGACCTTCTGACAAAAAGTCATTCAAGGCCAGCTCTGATCACCGTCAAAGACCACAAAGAAATGACAGGCATCAAGGACAAGAGCAAAAGGCGAAACGGGTGGAGCAAAAAGAACCACTTCCACCACCGGACAACATCATCGACGGCAAAGTGGTCTATCGCTATAATCGCAATGATTATCATTATAATCGCGATGCCTTGGTGAAGTCTGATAATAAGGACTCTAAATGATTATCAATCAATAGTTGGATGTGGCTGAATGGAATAGTCCCTGATCATGGGGCTATTTTTTGTTATTGAATCAAAATCAATGAAGGATGATTGGAATCATGATCCGAAATGTCATCATTTCAACCCCTATTCTCGAGTTCTTCCATCTCTGTTCTGTCACATTTTGATGACCGTTGATGTGGTAACTTCAATATTGACTTTGTCCTCTTTTAACCTCTATTCAGATGATGATGGATTTGTTATAATGAAACTATGGATAGGAGAGATGGCTATGAGACTATTTTTAGGAATCACATTCAAAGATGAGATAAGAGATAAGATCGCCCCCTTTTTGACGCAATTGACCTCTGAATCGATATCAGGAAGAGCAATCGCTCCTGAGAATGTCCATCTGACCCTGATCTTTTTGGGAGACATCGACGATTCAAAGATCGAATCCCTGAAAGATGCCATCCAAGTTGAGGCATGTGCGTTCGACCTTTGGATTAGGGATGTCGGATTCTTTCTTAGCATGCGGCAAGGCTCAACCATATATCTCGGTGTTGAGGCGGTTCCAGATCTCATGGCACTAGAGGCAAAACTTCAGGAAGCCTTATCTAGCATTGGCTTCAAAACCGATCAAAGAACCTACCATCCTCACGTCACAATCGGACGAAAGATTGTTTTCAAGACCAAAGATACCCTTTCCCGCTTGCGAGAAGATGCCCCATCACTCAGATTCTATGTTCAAAGCTTCGAACTGATCAAGTCATCGCTTAATGGCAATAAGCCCATATACGAGACCATCGCCTCCATTAACCTTAAGGATTGCAGGTAGACTAATGACAAAGACCATCCTGTTTTTTGGAGATTCCATTACTGACGCCAATCGTGACAGAAATGATTTGTTGTCACTTGGCAGTGGTTACGTGAACATGCTCTCTCACCGCTTGGAAGGACACAAAGTCATCAACCTCGGCATCAGTGGCAACCGAACCCACGACCTTGTTTCAAGGCTTCATGAGGTTGTCCATGAAAGCCCGGACATCATCTCGATCCTGATTGGGATCAACGATGTCTGGCATAAGCATGAGTGGCAGATCGAGACCAACACGAATGAATTCAAGTGCCATATGACCACCATCCTTGATGCCTTGAAAGCATCACTTCAAAAGGCCCATGTGATCCTTGTCAGTCCCTTCATCCTACCGATGGGAGCTTATCTTCCGGGCATGCGGCCAGACCTTGATGAGGAAATCAGGATTCTGAGTGATCTATCCACACGTTACCAGATCCCATTTGTACCACTAGATTCTGTTTTCTTTGAGGCCATGAGAACAACCCCAATGGAAGCACTCACCTTTGACGGGGTCCATCCGACCGAACTTGGACACAAGGTGATTGCTGATCAGCTTGAGCCTGTCATCAAAGATCTGTTACTAGATGATTGTCATTGAAAGGAGCCATCATGACCCTGCATTCATTTGACCAAAACATGAACCCCTTCATCAAAGAACGGGCTCACAGTATTGCTACCGACAGAGAGTATCGCGATTTCCATAAAGAAGATAACACCTACCGGATGACTGTTTCCGGGTTCTTTGACTATCATCCCGAGGTCACGCTTGGCAAAAAGGATAAGATTCTCTCACATACATGTGAGTGTCATCATCACAAAGAATCCGTTTGTCAGCATGTCGGCGCATTGCTTTATGTGATCAGAATGCGCTCATTTTCCTATGATGAGGATGATATCGAACAAGCCGAACTAAAAACGATGCTTATGAAGCACAGCAAAGAACGGCTCATTGAAATCATCACATCATTGACAAGAAGTGATCCTGGGTTCGCGCAAACCCTCAGACAGAAGGCCGGAAGCAAAGAAGAACGGCTTGAAGCATTCAAGGATGAGGTCAATGCGAGTCTTGAACTTTATTTGGATAAGTTAAGTGAGGATGGACCAGACGATTTCAGCCATCTAATATTGTATGGTGTCTATGAAACACTTGAAGAAGTGCAACGGATGAAAGAAGTCGACTTCGCATTCTCACTTCTGGTGATGCTTTTTGAGGAACTGCTTGATTTCGAGGTGATGGGTCCGGGGATGACACTATCTGGTGATCTCTATCAGGAGATCTTTGTGGTGCTTGAAGAGATGATGCCAGAGGTCGTGGCATTGGATCCGACTCTGAAGAGGAATGCTTTTGATGAACTGATCAGTCTGATTGAACAGTTTGACAGTCTGCTTTTGGAGAAGACTGGACCTAGGGTTTTGACAATGCTCGCCGGACTTGCTGTTGATGAGACCAAGGACGTCTTTCTTGATAAGCTCAGGCAATATGAGACGTATGCGAAAACTGAATCCGAAAGTGATGACTTGGAGATGGCAAGATTGACTTTCTTGCAGCGATTTGAGTCATATGAGGCGGTTGAGACGTTTATTGAAGGACATATGGACAATCCGATGATTCGTTTCTTCGCCATCCAGAAAGCCATGATGGATGAAGATTATGAGACAGCGGCCAATCTGGCCAAGGAAGGGATGCAAGAACCCTCACGTTCAAGTTGGGATCCGGAAAACTTTGAATTGAGTCTCTTGGCGGCAGAGATACAGCTTGAGAACCATGCTGAGATCAAAAGAATCCTGAGAAAAAGACTTCTTCTGGGTGAAGACTGGGCGTATGACCCCTACATATCTTTGTTTGAGGGTTATGAACAGGATGTGGAGCGTGAAGACATTTTGGACAGATTGAAGTCATCAAATGAAACACTCCCGGCATTTGTCAGCATCTGTTTCATTGAAGAGAGATATGAGGATGTGATGACGTTCATCGAGAAACATCCTCAAGAAATCACATATTTGCATGGATACTTTCCAGAAGCTTATTCAAGTAGGATTGATGCTTGTTTCCATGAGGCCATTCTTGACAAAGCCCAAATGATCAAGACCGAAGAGGATGAGGATGATTTGTTTGAGATGGTCGAAGCCTATCAGGAAGTCTTTGAAGACCATGCACTCAAGGTGATTGAGAACATCAGGAATCCGCGACTGAAAAAAAGGCTTAAGGACCGATTTGAATTGATGTTTTGAAAACGCGTGGAGTTTGCTTATGACAAGATTGTGATCAGAAAACGAAAAAAAACGAGATATTGGCTTTTCAGAGCCAAATCTCGTTTTTATTCTGGATATGGATTACTCAAATCAAGAAACTCAATTACTGTTTGTTTATTGGGTTAGTTTTCACTTGTTCCAGTAAAAGTGAGATTTGTTAATGGCGCCATGAGATTATTCCCAACAAGTTTTCCACCACTGTTATGTCGAGAAACCATTTCACTCAAAACACCTTCAGAAGTGTAGTGATAACCGTAGAACTTGGATTTACTTGTGTCATTGCCAATAATTGTACCAGTTCCTCCGCTATTGTGGATTGTTGTGATACCACTAGGATCACTTCCTTCTGTGGCTTGACCAATCAGTTGACCAATATATGAATCCACTGTTGTTGTATACACATGCGTGATATTGCCATAGTTAAATGAATCGGTGATCTTCAGATGATTCTTAATGGTCAATTCAACACCCATATGGTAACTTTGAGCGACCAGTCCTCCAAGCATGACATAATCACTACTGGTTCTCAATCCGGTGATGGTTGCTGTATTGACAACATTCTTGATTTCGGTCACAACATTTTCCTCATCTAATCCAGGAATTGCAAAAATCAATCCTCCTGCTGAGAAGTTCGATGAGATTTCACCAGATATGTTGATATTCTCAACTAACGTGTTTCCAAATAGATACACCGCCAATGAACCAACTCGGAAACCATGGATGGCGACTTCATAGAAATCAATGTTCTCGATTGTAGCGTCCATCACACCATAGAAAAGTGCGAAATTTTCTGTATACTCGGTTGACAGATGGCTGATCTTGTAGTTTTCGGATTCTGATTTCGCGCCGTCCAGTTCACCAGTGAAATAGACACTTCCTTCATCCACAATATATGAACAGTACTGTCCGCAAGAAACAGTTTGTACAGTTCCAATCGGGTCCCAGGTGATTCCGGACAAATCAATATCAGCGACCAACTTATAGTGTGCATCCAAATCGAATCTGATGTTCGATAGATGTTGGGGTGTCTCAATCTCATATGGAGATGCTTCTGTTCCTTGTCCCCCAGCAAATAACAAGTCAGTCAGTGATGAGACGACTGTATAAACGAAGTTGATGGATGCATCCTCGACACCGTCAACAACAATCGTCATGGTTCTTGTACCGATTGTTGTTGTATCAAAACCGGTGATAGTCAAGCGTTCGCTATAGGAGTTTAGTTCTTCTGTTCCATCCGCTGTGGTCACCTTGACTGTAAAGTACTGTAATTCTTCTTCGATGACATATGTTGTCTTTGGAAAGGCTGAAAACTCAACCGAAATGATATCTTCGATCTCTATGCATCCAACCAGCAATATGGTGAGCAAGAGTGTCGCTGCCAATATAATTTTTTTCATTATTTCCTCCTATGTTTTAAGATGATGGATGATGGACAACAGTAATTTTCTTCACCGTAATGATGATGCCTTTGGCAACCAGATTGCCTCGGGAATCATAAGCTTTGACCTCGGCGATATATCTGCCGTTATCTTCCCTGTATGTCACATGAAGTGCATGGAGATTCACATCGACTGAAGTATCCGTGTCTTTGATGTAAACATTGGCATCAATAACCAACGTTGTGTCTGTTGCTGTCAGTCGAAAATGATTATCCGAAACAAGATTGGATAGCGTTGTATACAAGGTACCGCTATCAATTTGGGTTCCAGTTGTGTCGAAGTACCGAAGGGTTGGTGCGATAAGGAGCGAACCTTCTTCAAAATGATCATCAGGAATCAAAGCATCGGCAGTCTGATTGGGGTAATGCTTGTTTCGGAATTCCATATGGTCTGATGCGGAGTAACCAGAGTAAGCAAAGTATATGAAGTTTTCAAGATTAGAATAGTATTGATCGAATTCTAGAATTGAATAACCTAAATAGCCATCATCACCATCATCGTATTCTAATCCATAGAAATCGTGTCTGATTTCTGTGGATTGGACTGTCAATGTCAGCGCTTTGAGGCCATCAATTAATTCTTCTTCGATATTTTCTCTCTCAATCTTGATGTCATAATCCGCTGGAATAAAAGTATCTTGACCATATGTTGTTCCACCTTCAGTCAAGTTTCCAAATACTGTTGATGAACTCTTATAAATGTAATAGTAGTTGTCATCTTTTAGAAAATAACCATGAACCCGATAACTGAAATCGTCTCCATTACCAGGTGCGGTTCCTGAAGGATCATACCAACTATCGCCATTAGCTACATATGTGTTCCATTCTGAAAGAGCATAAGAACCAGATGTTCCATTGGCATGGCCATTCAGGAAGTGAATATGAGATGCCTCTTCGATTTGACCATATGTTGTTGTTGTTTGGTAATAACCCAAGAAACTGTCGTTCTCGCCGTCTTGATTATAGACCGATGTTGTTGTGGCGACTGTTGCTGTGTTCATTTTGATCTCATAGAGATTGGTTGATCCTTCTTTGGCTCTAAGAACTGAGTTCAAAGTGTCTGCCGGATGGAAAGCATCGGATTCAACCCGGATTCTCTCTGCTGAGTCAAATGACATTCTTGTCTGACTCACGAGCGATGTGAATGCACCTGTTTCAATGACAGTGACAGAAACTGGAATACGCACCGATGACGGTAGTTGAGTGACCCCTGAGAGTGCTGAACCAGGGATGGCTTCGATGCCATCCGCAAAAACGACTTTTGCCACTTCATCATCTGATGTTGACAAACCAAAGAAATCATTGATGAACAATGTATCATCAGGATTGAAATCCGCTACCAGATGGCTTCTGATGGCTGAATATCTCCCCTCAGGCGCACTAGCGAGTGTGCCCGTGCCTTCTGCTGTCACTGAGTTGAACTGATCGATTGTGCGGAGGTTGCGGATTATCATGATGGCATCTGCCAAATCGGAGCCGCCCCTATCCAATAGATAATGACCGTTTACAACTTCTTCAAGAGCTTGACCAACCGCTGGTGGTGCATCGAGGTCTCTGTCATTGTCGCTCAAGAGACACGTCTGAATACCCGTCCAACCTGTCAGCTCCGTGAAGTTCCCCTCATCAAACATGACATCGAAAGATGATTTCACTTCGATGGTTTTTGTTGCTTCACTGTACCAAAACGAATATCCCGTGACACGAGGAATGAAACTGTAGTCGTTTTCGAGGTTGACAATCGCTCTGATTTCCGCCGGATCGACCTCTTCGAGACCATTCAAAGTCATATAGGCTTGCAAGACGCCAGTCATGTTTCTGGCATCCGTGATGTCATTTGATGTTCGGGCTTTGTTGATGTAGCTTTGATATCCGACAATTGATACTGCTGCGAGGATCGCGACAATCGCGATGACAACGATGAGTTCTACAAGTGTGAATCCTTTTTTATTTCGTGAATGCACATCTGTCATAAGTTTAAGCAATTCCCCTTTCGATGATTGCATGCCTGCAGTGCCTCTTAAGAATCCGGATAATCGATTGATGATTACAAACCGATGGGTTTGTTCTTCCTCCTTTCACTAAATCAATTTTGCTGCGGCACGTCATATCGTTATTATAGTGACGCATGTATCGTGTGTGATATCAAAATACGGTTTGTATTGCCGGTCAACGGTAACAACATTCAAATAGTCCTGTTCGGTTGTACAATGAACATATCAGCCAAACCATTCATGACAACGCTTAGCTTCTCAGTCATGTTTGCGAAGAATGTCAGGAATATCAACAAAGGCTGGTAAACTCTTTCGACATTATGTATAATGGTGGCAAGTTGGAATATTTATTGAAATCTTAGATAAAATGAATGAAATGAAGGTAAGGGGCGACTGTTATCGACTATAATCATATCGGAGACAAAATCAAGGAACTCAGAGTCAAGCGAAAGCTGATGCAACGTGACTTGGCAGACATCCTTTCGGTCTCAAACAGCACAATCTCACATTGGGAAAAAGGTCGGCGACTCCCATCGATTTCGGAACTTCAAAGAATCGCTGATTTTTTCAACGTCAGTCTCTCGGATTTCCGGACTACGGGAGCAGGGATTGAGCCAACAGATTCGATATCATCTGCTCAGGTTCCAACAAAAACGCTTGATTTGCGTCCCATCGGTTTCGAATTCAACTATTCATTTCTAGGACTGCATGCAAGTGGTATTCTTGTCTCGCTCATAGCGCTTTTCACGCGTGATGTTTGGAACATCGTCCACGTGGTTGTTGGAATTGCACTTTCGCTCGCGGCAGTTATCTTGTACTTGCTGAACGGGTTCAGCAGATGGAATTCGACAGTTCAAAAAATCAACGCACCACTTTTTCAGACGTTTGTTTTTCGACATCGCTTTGAAAAGGATAGGTTCAATGCTTGGAAAAGACGCTTTCTCTTATGGATCTTTGGATCGGGGCTTTTGACGATTGCTGCTTATGGGATGCTTGTCCTTTCAACTTTGCTTGACGGGGAACCAACCTGGGCACTAATGATGTCACTTGCTGGACTGATTGCGGGTATCATTGTCCATCATCGGTTCAGAGTCATCCAAAAGAGTCCGGTGATGGATAGACGCATTGATTACCAAGGCGCACCCAAGGGACTTAAGCATCCGGTTTTGTTTATCGCTGCGATGGCGGATTTCATCGGCGTGGTATCTGTCATACTGGTGAGGATTCTAGTGATTGATGATACGATGTTCAATGCTGTCTATGTCATTGGACTGATTTTAGGCGCGTTATGCGCCATATCTTCTTATGCAATGATGCTGGTTTGGCAAGATCATATCAAAGGTTATGCACTCTATATTGTTTCAGATGCTGGAAAGGAGAGCAAACTGACATGATGCCACTTTCGAAAAAACCGATCAACACACATGGCGAGGAAATCAATAGAAAAAGACCGATCATTTATTCGTTGTTTTACATCATTGCTCTTATGATGTTTATCGCTGTTGCTGTGATTCCGTCTGTGATCAAGGTGATTGACAATATCCGTTTCAATCAGGACGTGATGGCGGCACAGCGGATGACAGAAGCCTTGCAACCCTATAGAGACGATTTGTTTAGGACTACTTTGGATGCGCATGATGTCAGAACCGAACTTGAGAGAGCTGGATTCAACAGGTCCATATTCACCCCTTCTTCACATGAGACAGGATTTTTCTTTGATAACAATACTGTGGAAGTCAAAGCGTTACGCTTTGACACACTTGCTGTGAGAGCAGTTTTCGATGAGATCATTGATCCAAGGCTCGGAACATTCGATGTGCCTGAGACTGTCTTTGGGAATACAAGGGTTTTGATCTCACTTGGAGACGGCATTTTGAATGAAGCGATTAGTACTGTCAGATCATTCAACTTGGAACAAATTGGGGTCGAGCGTTATGATGAGATGCTGGCGCGAATCACTAGGTGTCAGGAAGGATTCTTGTCCGAGCTTTATGGCATCAGAGGATGTTATCCGGAGAAGCAGGCGGCCATCACAGTGATGAACACCTTTCATCCCAATCAAACGATTTGGATTGGTGACGATTCTTGGACCACAGAAGCAACAAGGGGAACTGATATCGACAAGGTCTTGTTCGATATCAATCTCTCTCATATACCTTCGTATCCTCTCACAAATCAACTGTTCACATATGAGAATCCAATCAGGTTGACCCACATCGTGCTTCCTAGGACTGTCAAAAGTGTGAGTCATCATGCATTTCCATCAACTGATATGGATATTGGCAAATTGGTCATTCGCGCGACCGAAGATCTCTATGTCAATGAAGATGCCTTTAGCGCCATAGGCGTGGTCGAACGTGATATTGCGTTCTTTAAGCGACATAATCTGATTGATTTCTCAGGATTTATGGATTTTCAAATGGGTAGTGAGGGCATCACCACATACAAAATCACAGATCATGTGGAAGACTTTGTCGATAACGGAATCAATGGATATGAAACTTTCTATGAAGGGAATCTTCTTCTTGTCGATTTGTTTTCCAGCGGATTTCATATTGGATTTGCGACCAACGGCGTTGTGATAGAGTATTACTTGAAGCAGTCAGACCCTTACCCTTACCATATCTTTATCGCTATAGATGGTATGTTTCGTGCACCTTTGAATCCCGAATTCATTGCAGGAGACTTCGTGGGATGGTCTTCGGAGTGGGGTAACCAGTATATTGAAGGTGATTCTATCCCGGAGACTGGGAGTTTGTCAGTTTATGCAGTTAGGAATCCATAGAAGAACGTCAGAAATCCTTGTAACAAGCTATTCAAAGAAAAAAGCGACTCGTCATGGTTTGTGACAAGTCGCTTTGTAGTTATATATGAATGTAGGAAGTGGTTATTTGTTTGGTGGGCCATATGTTTTGCATGCCCTGAAGTCAGCGTTTGTCTCCCCTTCTTCACCAAAGAGAGACCAGACTTTAGGTCTGAAGATGCGTACGGGATCGACGTTATGCAAAGCGACCGGAATTCTGAGCATGGAGGACAATGTGATCAGATCATCACCAATATGGCCATAAGTGATCGCACCATGGTTTGATCCCCAGTTGTTCATCAAGTCATAGACCGAGCGGAACGCGCCTTTTCCAGTCAAAATAGGTACGAACCAGGTTGATGGCCAGGTCGGATCGGTACGAAGGTCAAGGGTATCATGAACGTCTTTTGGAAGGTCAACCGTATAGCCTTCTGCGATCTGCAACACCGGACCCAAACCTCTCACGAGATTGATTCTTGCCATCGTGACGGGCATGCCGCCTTTGGTGAGAAAATCAGTTGAAAACCCGCCGCCTCTGAAGTACTCCCGGTTTGCCGGACAAAACTTGGTGGCCATTAGTGAACGCTTCACGTCATCCTCGTCAATTTCCCAAAAGGGCTTCATGACGGGATTGCCAGAACTGTCCTTCATCTCGCCCGCGCCATCCAGCGTCGTTGAACCGGAATTGATCAGATGGATGATGCCATCCTTGGCGAGTCCCTCTAAGGTATGTCCGGTGACTCTTTTGACAGCCTCAGGACTCCAGTAAGTCCGGACATCAGAGAAGATTGATGCCTGACCCGTCAGAAGATGCTCAAAAAGCATCGGGATGCCATTCAAGGCGTCATTTTCTGTCGCAACCACAAACGCTTCCCTGATCCCGTTCCAGTCAAAGGACGAATTTAAAATGGTTTCGGCGAAGTCGCCATTCACCATGAAGTCGGTCCAGGCCCGTTGGCCCTGGAATCCCGAGGCAATCGCGTTATGCCCTTCGGCTTCTTCGCCATAGCCCATGTCCTTCAACGCTTTGTTTCCGACCATGAGATCACGGATGATCAATGTCATCTTGGTCATCACCTCTACATCATGATCGGTTTTTTCTTTGTCAAAACGGAGGTCAGCCCGGTTCCGGTCAATACCTATCTGGCAATTATCTTTGACCCAGGAGAGCGCTTTTTGATATTCGTTTTCATCAAAGATTCCAAGGTCTAGTCGTCTTTTGACCTCACTCATGTCGACATATTCGTTTCTCATCCCGAGATATTCATGGAATAGGCTCGGATCGATGATCGATCCGGCAATCCCCATCGAGACCGAGCCAATCGAAAGATAAGATGTGCCTCTCATCGTCTCTTTGGCGATACCGGCCCGGATGAATCTGAGCATCTTGTCTTTGACATCATCAGGAATCTCATTGTCATCAAGGTCTTGGACATCTTTGCCATAGATGGCAAAGGCCGGAAGACCGATCTGGGCATAGGCGGACATCGCGGCAGCGAGATAAACTGCCCCGGGGCGTTCTGAGCCATTGAACCCCCAGATGGCTTTTGGCCGGTTTGGATTCATGTCAATGGTTTCAGTGCCGTAACACCACGCCGGCGTGATCGTCAAAGAGATATCGACGCCTTCTTTTAAGAAGAAGTCCTCACACCTGGCCGCTTCACTGACGCCTCCGATGGTTTCAGGGTTGATCACAACCTCGACCATCTCCCCGCTGGCGTGTCTGAGGTTCTCTTCGATCAGCTTTTTGGCAGCGAGCGCCAAAGCCTGACACTTTTCTTCAAGGGATTCCCTGATCCCTTCTTGTCTGCCATCGATGGTCGGACGGATGCCGACTTTGGGCAGTCTTTTGTTGAGTCTATTCATCGCTTTGTCCTTTCATGTCATTGGTTTTGATGTTTTTCAAGGTGTGCATCCATTCCGGGTGACTGACCCCGAAATGATCGTGGAGGTTCCGGTAGATCCGGTAAAGCTTGTCATATGTCTTGATATGGGATGGGACCGGGACATAGACCTTGTCCTCTAGTTTTCCCATGGCAATGCTTGCGTCACTGATCGTGTCATAGCCACCATTTTTCGATCCCGCGATCGCCGCTGCGGCGATCGCTGAGCCGAGGGCGACAGCCTGTTCGGACTGTCCGATGTGGATCGGTCTTCCGGTCACGTCGGCGTAGATCTGCATGAACATCGGACTTTTTTTGGATATGCCACCCGTTGCGTAGAGACGATCGATTTTGAGACCTTGGGATTCGAATTCCTCGATGATGACACGGGCCCCATAGGCCGTTGATTCGATCAATGCGCGGTAGATGTCTTCCGGATTGGTCCGAAGAGAGAGTCCAAGAATCATTCCCGATAAGTCACTGTCTGAAAGGATCGAACGGTTACCGTTGAGCCAATCCAGGGCGACCAGACCAGAAGCCCCAGGGGCTTTTATGATCGCTTTTCGTTCCAAAAGCTCATAGGGGGTGATGCCTAGAGAGAGAGCCTCATCATGATCCGTTTTGGAAAGCATGGTCTCGACGAACCATTCAAGGGCGTTTCCAACACACGCTTGTCCGGCTTCATAGCCGTAGAGGCCAGGGATGATGCCATCCTTGACGACACCGGAGATGCCTTTGACAAGGTGCTCCTCATGGTCTAGGACCATATGGCAAGTTGATGTCCCAAGGATCATCACCAGGTTTCCAGGAGTCGTGATCCCAAGCGCAGGAACTGCGCTATGGGCATCGATATAGGCCGTCGAAACGGGGATTCCAGGGACCAGGTGAAGGGCTTTGGCCATTTGATCCGTCAGACGACCAGCCATGGTTCCAACCGGTTTGACCATCGAGCCCATTTTTTCTTCAATCACATGTTCGAGTCTTGGATCCAAGGCTTTGAAGTAAGCCTTGGAGGGGTACCCTTCTTTCTGATGCCAAAGGGCTTTGTATCCGGCCTGACAGGCGGAACGGGACTCCTCACCGATCAGGTGGGAGACGATGAAGTCGCCTCCTTCGATGAAACGGTAAGCATCATTGTAGAGATCGGGATCCTCAGTCAGGATCTCCATGATTTTTGGGATCATCCATTCCGAGGTGATCTGATCGCCATAACGTTTGATAAAGGCTTCATGACGGTCTTTTGCGATACTTGCGGCACGGGTCGCGTGCGCCTGGGCGGCGTGATGCTTCCATAGCTTGACGTAGGCATGAGGATTGTCCATGTATTTTTTCTGTTGACTGAGCGGCATGAGCTTCTGGTCGACTGGAAGGATCGTCGATGCTGTGAAGTCGACGCCAATCGCGATGACCTCACTGGGATCGATCTTGGCATCACGGACCAAGGTTTGGATGCCTTGTCTCAAGACCAATAGGTAATCGCTTGCGTCTTCTAGGGCATAATCCTCTGGAAGAGGCTTGCCGTGAAGCGTCTCTTCCATGACACCATTTGGATAAGTCATGACCACGGTGTTGATCTCATCGCCATTTTTGGGATTGACCAACAAGAAGCGGGCGGACAAAGTGCCAAAATCGGCACCGATAACATAGGGCATTGTTTTCGCCTCCTTTAATCGGTTACTTTCAGCATGACCACGGATCTTTGATCGAGGTCAAGGGTGATGATGGTTTGACCATTTTGGATTGTTGTCTTGATGACGCTTTCTCGTGCATTCCCGTTCGCTTGGAAATCATCATAAAGTGTCACTCTTTGGATATCTCTTGAGGGAAGTGTGACGTCAATTGTCACTTTCTGGTCACTGGTATTTGCGAAGAAGTAAGCGATGTCATCAGGGTGATCGATCCGTTCATACGCACTCGTCACGACTGCCGGGAGCGTGACGGTGCCTCTTGCTTCATAGGATTCGACTTCCGGGGTGTGATTGTAGTGGAAGTAATCAAAGTTTGTCATCGGAGATTTGAATTCAAGTGGTCTGATCATCTTGCCGTAGGCGAGATAAGGATTGCCATCTCTTGTCCGAAGGGTCGCAAACATCCGGACATAGGCCATCATGGTGCTGTCATAGGGATAGTCTCGGGCTTTGAATCCGATGTAGTGTTCCTCGCTTTTGTTTTCGATGCCTTCAATCATTTCCATGGGCGCATATTCATGATTGATCTCATAGAGGCCGCCATCAAGATAGGTTTTGGCAACTGTGTGATAGAAGAGGGTTCCAATCTCTTTGACGAGTTTTCCCCAACCGTCAAGCCGTAACAGCCCATATTCGTGGTAGACATAGGAAAACATCGGTATGACCGACGCTTCCTGCCTTAGGATCAGATGCCTGAACGGATAGGTCTCAAGGGTAGATGCCGGTTGGGCCCAAGCCCTTGCCTGGGCATAATCAAGGGTCTTAAGATGAACCTCACAAGCCATTTCCGCCCCTAAGGGCACAGGCTTTGAAGCGATCTTTTCAAGGGCTTGTTTGGTCTGATGATAGATGTCGTTATAGGCATTCGTGATCTCGTGCCCGCCTCCTTTGTCATGGGCGTGGCTCTCACTCATGCAGGTCTTGATCAGGTTGTTCGAAGAGATATCATAATAGAAGGCATCCACGTTGCTTTCCTTTAGGACAATCGTATCCCTTTTGACGTGAAAATCCATGGTGTATGGATTGGCGGGACAGAGCATGTTGAAGTGATAGTTGTCATGACTCTTCGGGGGCTTTGGAAAGACTTGAAGATGGGCTTGGATGTTCTCTTTGTCAGAGCGGTTCGGATTGACCAGGAAATCAAACTCGAAGGGAGCAACATAATCACCTTGTTCTTTGATGAGTTTGAGATTGTCATGGTTGAATTTGGTCGGGATCCATTCATCTAGGCCACCGGGATTGACACCTCTGAAGGCTTGGGGATGGTTGGTCCAATCAGGGCCCAAAATATGAAAGATTGGGACACCTAAGTCTTTGTGGTAGCGTCTCAGCCATAAGCGTCTGTCATGACCGGCATTGATCCCAAAGGTCGAAAGACCGACGGTCTGATAAAGCCAGGTCGCGTGTTTGCGGGCCATTGTCGGTTTGGGGACGAAGGACTGTTTGACGGCCCAAGACTTATAGATGTCTGAGGCCGTCATCCAGTCGCCGGCAAAGGAGGTGATCGAAACCATGTATGGGAGCAGCAAGTCCTTACCTTTTTTCAAGTGTTCATAACCAAAGATGTGAGAGGCGACGAGACGGTCCTCATGATGGTAAAAATTGAGCCATTTCTGATGCATCTTGTCATCTTTTGCCATCATCAGGATTCCGCTTTCGCTTCCGTAGTATGCAAAAAACTGCATCGATGCGCCGGAGAAACTCTCCGGATATGGGGCATAACGGAGCCCCGGATGCGTTTGATTGAAGTGGATTGAGGGTCTTTTGATGAGTAGTCCGGTTGCGTAACTGTGGGCGAGAACATCGGTCCCGTCAAAGGATGTCAGTCCCGATATAATGGGAAACTCTAAGGCATGGACTTCCATGTCTTGATGAGGTCGGACATGACACGTGCATTCGATTGACTGTTCATTCAGGCAAATCGTCGTCTCGACTAGAGACCCATCCGAAAGTTCAAAGGACTGACTCAGGGTCGTATCAGAGGTCTGTGTCTTCAAACCGGTAAAGGATGTGATGACGTCTGTCTTGGTCTCAAGGATGAATGCCTTCCCGCCAGGGTTGGTGATCAATTCCCTTTGGTGGGTCACATCATAGAGCCTTTCGATGATACCAGTGGTTGGACAGGTCATCAGGATCCAATGGTCATTCTTGATCATGTGATTGCTCATAAGGTTCTCCTTGCCATGGTCAAAGGCGGCTCATGAACATATCCGAGGGGGGGGGCGGATATGTTCATGAGCCGTCCTTGTTACTTCAGGACGACTTCGATCAGTTTGGTTTGATAGACAGGCACCCATAGAGAGAGTTGAAGATAGAATTTCTGTCCATTGAAATCGGTGTAATTCGGATGGATGAACCCACCATAGAGTCCGCCGTATTGAGAAGACGTCAAAATGGTCTGGGTGTTGCTGTAAGGACCGGTGATCTGATCGGATGTCTGGTAGATGATCTGGGCACCTTTGAGGTAGACGGCCATCCACTTTCCAAGATAGGCGTTATACATGATGCTGAGCTCAGAACACGATGGTTGAATGACGTAGTAAGGATTCTGATTGAGGGTCTCTAGTCCTGGATTGCCGGTGATCCAGGTGTCTTCACCGGTCAGGTACTCATAGGCACCACGGTTTTCAAACTCATCTTCATGGACGCGGGCCAGGACAGTTCCGCCTTGCCTGCCGCCCGGAATGGCGAAGAGATAGATCATCTCGGGATCAAGAACGCCTCGAACCGCGTAGATCTGGCCAAAATTGTAGGCTTCATCATCGTCCCATCTGAGCCCTTCGACATTGGTCCAGGTCTTGAGATTGTCAGTTGATTTGATGACCTGATTGTATGAGACCAACCAGGATCCGCCAACACCCCAATACCTGACAGACATGTAGAAGATGTAGGTGGTCTCGCCGATGGTGATGCCTCCGGTTGGAATCTTGGTGACTTCACGGTCGGGATTGAGCGATTCCTCATCGGATTCGTTTCGTTGGTGGAGTCCTTGCATGAAGGGTTTTGCGGTCCCATTGTCGGTTGTGACGACGCCATCGAATGTGAGTCCGTCATGAAGGACTTGATCGGTTGAGGTTGCGATGAAATTGGAAAACCAGAATCCGGAATGTGAACCAATCCCGGAAAATGAATCCCCGTAAAGAAGCATCATCCCGTCATTGGTCTCAACTGGAATACCTAGGTCAGTCCCACCAATCCCGGCGTCTTGAAGCACGTCAAAATTGATGGACTCGGGTCCGGTCAAAAACCCGATATCATAGACGTAATCAATCGTCGGTGACAAAGAGAAACTCTCTAGGGGAGCTGCGGCGACCAAGACATCGACAAGACTGTCCTTCTCGACCTCGTCACCAGCCTTGATGTTGTCATCGTAACCGATGATGGTGCCCGGCAAATAGACGTTTGTCGCAGATTCCACGGCGTTGATCAGGTAGGCACTGTTGATCGTGATACGGGCCTCATTCATTGTCATGCCTTGGACGTCCACGGCGACAACCATCTCGCGGTCGTTCTGACATGAGAAGGTGAAAAGAGATAAGAGAATCATGATTGTAAGTAGGATCAGGCGTTTCATGTGGTCACTTCCTTTTCTTGAAGCATGAAGACATCAGGGAACCGGGGTCACCCGGTTCCCAAATGTCTCTTAAGTCATTAGTCAATCTTTAAGGCGTTGGTTCCAAGGCTGATGCCAGGTGAGGCTGCATTCAAATTGATCTCAAAGACCTGATGGCCATAGGTGGCATTTTCATCATCGTAATCCGCATCCGATCCGTATAAGTGAACCGTCATCGTGATGGCCTCATAGCCAATCGTTTCAATATGCTTCTGATACGTCATCGCGGCGATTTCAAGACTCACTTCACTCAAGAGCGAAAGAGCGCTGACGTCTTCGTCGATCACGGCATGAACGGTGATGTCTGTTGAAGTCACGTCTTCAAAGACGATTCTCACACCATAATCGGTCACCTCATCGTCCTTGCATGATCCGAGGGCGACAAGTGAGAAGAGGAGAACCAAGACAAACAATGTTTTTTTCATGGGTATTCCCTCCTTAACCGTTTGGTAAGTCATAGGTCACGTCAATGGTATAGGGACTACCTGTGACCTTGAGCACATAATGGGCCATCGCCCTGTTTCCAAGTCCATCAGTCACCAAGACAGTGATG
The DNA here is from genome assembly GCA_018400755.1 of Acholeplasmataceae bacterium. GTDB lineage: Bacteria > Bacillota_I > Bacilli_A > Acholeplasmatales > Acholeplasmataceae > RECG01. The sequence continues at coordinate 34,268 of JAGYLU010000006.1, read as the reverse complement.
ATGTAAGTGCCACTTTGGTTGACATCGTGGTAATCGGAGAAAACGACCGTCGCGTCATCAGGCACGGTGACGTAATCAGCAGGATCGAAAGCGGCACCCTTGGTGATGGTGACAATCTCTTCTAGAACAGTGATGTCAACGTTTGGTTCGGTGTCGGAAAGATAAGACATTTCGACATTGTCGACATAGAAGACATCCTCTGACTGGATCGGTGTGAAGAGCCAGCGGATGGAGTTGCACTTGATCAGAAGCTGAGCGTCGACTTTCAGATCCAAGGTGACGTTCATCCACCCATTTCCAAGATCAGTCAAGACAACCGGCATATGAAGGAGTTCGGCACCAGAAGTGAGACTACCATCAGTTAGTGACTTGTGGTCAATGGTGTAATAGGAGGTGTTGGAGGCACCGACAAAGGAGACGTTGATCGCGGTATAGGCATCGACTGGTTCATTGGTGATCAGTTTGAAATCATAGCTGACTCTGATCAGATCGTCAACGTCAAGTTCCGGTGGGGTGATGACAAACGCGCTGGAATAGGTCTTGCCGTCGGTCTTGCCGATGGCCATGACCTTGGTGTCATCAACGGACTTGATGACAGCTGGGCCATCCAAAGAGACAGAGCCCCATGCGCCTTCAAGTTGGGCTTCTGAGAAGACAGTGTCAACGTCAAAAGCTTCGAAATCACCATTGAGGAAGAGATTCGGACCGGCATAATACGTCTTTTCAGGATCAAAAGGATTGTCAGGAACGGTCAGGACCGGTTTCAGTGACAAATGGTCAAGATGGAGGGTCGCAGCGCCGGTGAAGCTGACTTGAAGCGATGTCGCGGCCGCCTTTTCAATCTCTATGACAACACTGTAGATCCCTTCAGTCAATGTGACATATGTGTCATTGATGATGCCGTCTGTGACAAGCGCGGTTGTACCTAGGGCAACCTCACTGTCGTCTTCAAACATGACAGAGAGAGTCGCACCGGAGAGGTCATCGATGGTGAAGTCGAAAGCGACGCGGTACTTGCCTTGGTTGGTTTGGACCATATAGCCAAGAAGGCCATCTGTCTCAAGGCGGGCATCGCCACCCCCGATGACGCCGTTTTGGCCAAAGAAGCCGTAAGCATCCGGGGTTTCACCAAGATCAGCTTGGGGGGCATAGTCAAGGAAGCCTTCGAAGTCACCACCAACGACAACGTTGGTGCCACCAGCGGGAACGACTTCGATGTTGTCGACCAAGGCATAGTTGTCTGCGCTCGCACCAGTGTTGAACCACATGGCGATGGAATCATAGCTCGAACCGGGAGCGGTAGTGAACTGAAACTGGACATTGAACCAACCATCAGTCCCATCGATCGGGGTTTTGGACTCATGGTCCAAGAAGACAATTTCAAGGCCTGGAGATCCGGCAAAACGCATGCCGAGATTGTCGGTTGTGCCAACAACCTTGAAGTCGATCGAGATGTCATAGACCGTGTCGGCGGTAATGGTTGTGAAACGGAAGAAACTAGACCATCCTTTGCCAGGCACCGTGTATGAGAGTTTCATGACGGTGTTGTCGGGATCACCGGGGTCAACCATGGCTTTGGCGTATGAGTCCCATGCGCCGGAGCCCCAAAGGTGTGCCACCCCGAATGAGGGTCCAAAGACCGGGTCGGGAAAAGCGATTTCGGTGCCAGTGTTGAACTCGAAATCACCATTTTGAATCAATTCATCACCAATGACCTCTTCAGCAGAGACCGGTAGGATGAACAGACCCGTGATGGCAAGAAGCAAGACTACAAGAATCTTTTTCATCATTTTTCTCCTTGTTTTTTATTGTGTCGTCTATGATAGACGGGTGAATCAGGATTCATCATCAAGCGGCAGACGGTCTTTCACGTCTTTGATCGAGAGCGGTTGATGCGGTTCGCTCTGGTACCAGTAAGCGGTCGCGCTCCAGTCATCAGAGCGGTTGTTGTTATGACCGTGTTCAATCGTGACCTTGATCGATTGTTCGAAGGTGATTGGGTCTTGGATGTGGTAACGGTAATAGGTGATCTTGCCTTTCCAGTTTTCATCACCGCCCTGGATCAGGCCGTGATATGGGGCCGAATAGGTCTGTCTTGGACACCACGCCATATTGACGTAGTCCTCGGTACCGGTGCCGTGAAGATTCGGCGGCCATGGCTCCCCGTCGATGAAGATCATATCATCTCCCTCACCGGGCCAATCCCATTCTGGGGATTTTGAGACGTTGTGGATGTCGATGTGACATCCGACATAGTGGCCTTTGCCCTTGGCATCAAGGATGACGAAGTTCTCATCACCGGTGGTGTTGTCGCCTTCGAAACACCACGCGTGATGGGTCTCAAAGGTTTTGGGGTCTTTGCCTTGGGTGAGGCACTCGCGGTGCCATGAGGCATGGAAGGTCAGGATGTCGGTATCAAAGGCATCAACTTCCTCATAATCGATATAGAAATAGAGAATCAGGTCGGTGTCACATTCATTCTTGACGGCAAGTTTTGCGTTCTTTTGAAAAGGCATGACCCACCAGCTGTTGAAGCCTTTGCCGTCTTCAGGACTCATCTGCAAAGGCGCACTGACGAAATTCTTCGTCATGGCATGTCCCATGCCGAAGAAATCGCCAAGAGGGACGAGGACTGAGGGCTCGGTCTCATCGTCCCAATAAGCCATGAGAAGGGTTTTGCGCAAATGATGTGTTTCCGGTTTGAATCCTTGATTGGAGGAGGTCATCCAGATATGGGTGATGACACCTTTGGTTTTGATGTCGGCGATGACTCTGGTCTCACCGGGTTTGATGTAGATCCGGTCGTCGTTGCCACCACGTCTGTCGTAGCTTGAGATGCGTTTCCGTCTTGACTGTCTGGGGATCATCAGGTTGTCAAGGCGTCCGATTTGATAGGGGTTCATGGGTGGTTCCTCCTTATTTGAGTCCGGAAAGCTGGATGCCTTCACGGATGTATTTTTGAACAATCATGAAGATGGCCAAAGGTAGGATCAACGAGACAAAGGTGGCTGCAAGCACAGAACCGTATCCAAGAACGGACGCATCGGTGAAGAGCATCCTGATGACATACATGATCTGGAACAGGTCTTTGCGGTCCTGGGTGATGGTCAGGGTTGGCCAGAGGTAACTGTTGTAGTACCCCATGAAGACACTGGCACCGATGATGACCATCGGTGTTTTCGCCATCGGCACGTAGATCATCCTAAAGATATCAAACGTCTTGGCCCCATCGATCCGGGCGGCCTCGTCAAGTTCTTTTGGGAATCCCAGAAAGAACTGGCGGAAGAAGAAAATGTTATAGGCCGAGACGAGTCCGGGGAGAATCAGGACGGCCAGGGTATCAATCATACCGAGGGCTGAGACAACCCGGACCGACGTGATCAGAATCGTGATTCCGGGAATGAACAGGGTTGAGAGCATGACGACCCAAAGGATCTTTTTCATGGGGAAGGAAAGCCTTGCGAAGGCGAAGGCGGCTGACATGTTCAAGATCAGGGCGCCGATCACCGCCAGGGAGGCGACCAAGGATGTGATGGCCATCGAGCGGAAGAAACTGACCGCGATCGATGTGTATTCAAGATAGGCGATGCGTCTGAAGTTATCCAAGGTCGGGTTCTTTGGGAAAAAGGTGTAGGGATAACTGAAAATTTCATACTTGTCTTTCAAGGTCGCTGGCATCATCAATATGATCGGTATGAAGATCAATAAGACCACGGCTGCGACGAGGATGAAAAGCAGGATGCCTTTTGTTCGTTTGGTCATAGGTCCCACCGTCCTTCCCGTCTTGAGAAGATCTTGAAGACGAAACTGTTGACGATCAGAATCATGATCATGATCAAAATGGCTGCGGCGGTAATCTCGGAATCCGAGATGTTGCCGTTGGAGCGGCTGTGAATCAGATAGAGCACGGGTGTCATGGTCTGGTTCGCTGGCTGTCCATTGGTCATGATCATCGGAATCTCAAACATTTGCATGTTGGCGACAATCAAGGTCACAATCAAAAGCAGAAAGTAGTTCTTCATCATGGGAATGGAAATATGTCTGGTGAGTTGGGCGAAGGAAGCGCCGTCAATCTCAGCTGCTTCGAAGAACTCTTTGGGGATATTGATCAGACCAGCATACATGACCAATGAGAAGTAGCCAAAGCCAATCCAGACGGTGGGAATGATGATTGAGATCGGTGACCAGAACTCACTGTTGTTGAAAGGAATTGGTTCGATATTGAAGATGCCTAGGAAGGCATTGATGATGCCGCCATTGTAAGTGGTCAGAAGGGTGAAGATGACCGCCACGACGATGCCTGAGATCAGGTGTGGCAAATAGATGATGGTTCGTGAGAAAACGCCAAATTTGCCTTTGATCCTAACCAAAGCGTTCGCGAACAAAAATGAGAAGATGATCTGGAATAGCGTGATGGCAAGGGTCATTTTCAAGACGTTGAAAAAGCTTTTGAAAAAGACCTCGTTGTTTAAAATCTTCATGTAATTGTCAAAGCCGACAAGGATGCTTTCCTGACCTGCCCGATAATCGAAGAAGCTTCTGTAGAAGGCAAGGCCCAAAGGCGTGATGACGAAGATCAGCAACATCACGAATGCCGGCAGGACCATCAGAAGTCCACTGACTTTCTCCTCCCGGTGGGCGTGGGGATTCATGTCTAGGATCCTCGGGGATTGTTTCCGGCCAGATTGTTGGTCGTAATCAGATTGATGATGGTCTGGTGGGCATTATCGATTTCCGATTGGATGCTGTTTCCAAGGGCGACATTCTCAAGCATCGCCGAGACGGCGATGGAGACATCCCATGGATAAATGGGTTCCATCGGTGCGAGGGCAGCCACCGAGGTCAGGACATTGATCCAAGCTTGTGGCACATCGGTCTGGGATGACAGTTCGGCGGTGATGGCATTTTGGACGCTGATTCTAGGGGATGCCTTGGCATATCGGGCACCTCTGAAGTATTCAAGGGGCTTGTCGGTCGCACCGGCGACTAAGTATTCCAAGACCTTGGCAGCAGCTTCTTTGTTCTCAGAAGCCTCAGAGATGACATAGACCCATCCGCCGTTGGTCGCGGTCGGGATATTGGTATCTCCTGAGAAGGTTGGCATGACCGCGACTCCGATATTGTCGATCAGATCGGGATAGTCATTGATGACGGTGGCGATTGACCAGCTACCAGCGGTGGTCATCACGAGCTTGTCAAGGCAGAGATCGTTGATGACCTCGGTGTAATCACCAGAACTCAAAGGCACATAGCGATTCTCATAGAGGGTCTTCCAAAGTCCGGCGAGGTCTTCATAACCAGGATCAAGAAGGCGGGATGTGCGCCAGTCATTTGAAAGTGCCAGTCCGCCGGTTGATGACAGCTGCAACCCCCAGGAAGCCCAACCCAGTCCGATGCCTTTGGGTACATCAAAAGGATAAAGCCCTTTGACATTGGCAGCGCTGATATTGGTCTTGATGGTTGAAAGCAACTGGGTAAAATCATCCCAGTTCGAGGGTACGACCGATGTCTCACCATACGTCTCTAGCAAGGTCTTGTTGTAGAAGAGCAAGGTTGAGGGCTCCATCAGAATCGGATATCCGTAATAGCGGTTGTCGTATCGGACACCCGATGTCGCAGTATCGTATAAGTCATCGAAACTGGACTGTGGCAGCAAGTCAGTGATATCCGCGGCGTATCCGTTTTGGATCTCTTTGTAGAGATTGCCGTAGGAGACCATGTAGATATCAGGTTCGTTGCCGGTTTCCCGGGCGGAGCGGATCAGGTCTTCGAATGTCCCGGTGTCAATCAGGGTCTGTTCAAGCTGGATGCCGTCATCTAGGATGTCATTGAAGTCCATCCGTTGCTTGAAGTTCAGCAAGTTGTTCCAGTCTTCGAAGTCGTGAATCCACATGTTGACTTTGGTGGCGCCGTCTTCAAATTGTTCCTCGCGTTCATCGATGATGATATCATCAGGGGGTTTGCAGGCGTAAAGGCCGGCGAGAAACAGGCACATCAATAGGATTGGTAGAAGATTTCTTTTCATGGATAAACCTCCGTTTCTAATTTCAAATTATCATAAAAGCGTTTTCAATGAAATGTCGGTTGTTGGGTATCAGTTAACATATATTGTGAAACGATATTTGATAAATAAGCAAAAAACATCAATATATTGCATTTATTGACCAATTTTCGTCGTTTTAGGAAAACATCAATATCATAATATTTGGCGATTTCCATAAAAAAAGACGCCTGTTGGCATCTTTTTGGAATCATCAGATCATGTCTTTGGGTTTCATATGCATGCTTTTCTTGTGGTAGTAACCAGGGGTTCTGTCATCCATGGTCTTGAACCATCTTGAAAAGGATTGCGGAGACTCAAAGCCCATCATATATGCGATTTCCTTGATGCTCTTCGATGTGAACTGAAGGTAACGTTTGGCTTGATTGTATTTGAGTCTGTTGAAGTATTTGATCGGGGTGATGTTATAGCGGGACTTGAAGAGATGGTTCAGGTTCCATTTGCCCATGCCAGCCTCAAGCGCAAGATCATCCAAGGAGAGATTGTGGTTGACGTGGTTTGACATGAAGACAATCAGATCGTCTAATTGGTGGGAGTAAGGGGAATTGTCATCGGCGATGCCCAAATGATAATCCCTTAGGATGGTTCCAAAGAGTTGGGTGAGGAGGCCTTGGAGATAGTACCCTGAATAATTGACTTTATAAGTGAACTCATCGATGATCTGATAGAGGAGATCTCTGACGACGTGGGGATTTTTGAGTCTCACGACATCAGGGATCACAAGATGGTTCTCCTCATAGTAGTCTTTTCGGAAATAGGTCAGCTCTTTTGGAGTCATGTGTTCTTTGAGTTTCATTGAGACCGTCACGTCAAAACTGTCTTTCTGATAGAAGAAGTCAAAATGGACATGAGGTTGTTCACAATCCTCTCCTGCCCACTCAATTTTGTGATAGACACCGGGTCTCAGGAGCACACAGTCGTTTTCAGAGACGATGTGGACTTTGTCGGCGATCGTGATTTTCATTTTACCTTTGTTGATGTAGATGATCTCATGGTCCCAGATATGTCGTTCGATCAGATAGCCTTTGATATAGGTATGATGCATCGCATGACGGACATAAGGTGAGAGAGGGGTCTTGGCCATGATAGCCTCCTGCTGAGAGTCTTTTGAAATGTTTAAGGATTTGATGACTTGATTATAACACACTGATGAAGATTGACCATGTGAGGATCAGGTTTGTTTTGAAATGGCGAAGATGATGAATGATGCGTTTGATGGTTGTGGTATAATGTTGGCATTAGGTGAAAATCAGAATGCACAGGTGATATCGATGTATCAGAGCACCAGAGGCGAAACAGGTGTCACGGCTCAGGAAGCGTTGATCCGTGGCATTGCCAAGGATGGCGGACTCTATGTCCCAGACAACATCAAACCCATCCCTTTCTTGACACAAGGAAGAGACCACAACTACCGGGACGTGATGCGTCAGGTCTTTTCCGTTTTTCTGGCTGACATGGGAACCACGGTGATTGAGGATCTTGTCAACAAGAGTTATCCAGATGACCGATTCGGAACCCCACCGGTCAAAATCACCCCGATTCAGTCCTTTGATCTGTTGACCTTGTGGCATGGACCGACGTTTGCCTTCAAAGATATGGCCTTGTCGGTGCTTCCGGATTTGATGAATAAAGCACGTGAGGCACTTGGCATCAATACCAAAACAATCGTCTTGACCGCCACATCCGGTGACACCGGAGGGGCGACCCTTGAAGGATTCGATGGGGATGAGAACACAGAGACAATCATCCTCTATCCCAATCAGAAGATCAGCCCTTTTCAGGAACGGCAAATGTGTGCTTATCAGTCCAAGAAACATCATGTCATCGCCCTGAAAGGGTCCTTTGATGATTGTCAAAGGGTTGCTAAAAAGGCGTTTGAGACCATCCATCCGAAAAGGATTCGTCTGACATCGGCCAACTCAATCAATATTGGCCGGATCATTCCCCAAATTGTTTACTATGTCCATGCTTACTTGAGACTTGTCGACGAACAAAGGATCACATTCAATGAGACGATTGATATTGTCGTCCCAAGTGGCAATTTTGGAAATATGCTGGCAGGCTATTATGCCTTCAGACTTGGGGTTCCGATTGGTACTTTTTTGGTGGCATCCAATGAGAACGATGTCTTGACGACGTTTTTCAATACCGGACGCTATGATGTCAGGAGACCCTTCCATCAAACCATCTCGCCATCGATGGATATCCTCATCTCATCAAACCTTGAGCGGTTGCTATATGAAGCATCTCTTGGTGACCATCATATGATCAAGAGGATGATGGCAGGATTGGCAACTGAAGGATGGTTTGAAGCTGATCCAGACATGATGGCCCGTCTTTCCATGTTCAAAGGGGTCTCAGTCAGCGAAGAAGAGACAAAAGAAACCATCCGAAAAGTGTTTGTTGAAGACAGGGTATTGATCGATCCTCATACCGCGGTTGGCATCAAGGCTTTGTCAAAGGCCCGTGAAGCCTCATGGATCAAGCACCATCCGCTGGTCATCTCAACCGCCAGCCCTTACAAGTTTTCCGATGTCGTCTTGACATCGCTTGGTGAAGAGGCCAGTGATGATCCGCTTGAAAACATCACAAGACTAGAACATCTCACTCATGTTCTAGCTGATGCAAGGATCAAGGACGTCTTAAAGACCTATCAGGAACCGATTGTCCTTTCGGTCGATGAGACCCTTCAACACATCAAAAAGTTGGTAGGTGAGCGCGATGTTTGACGTCACCGTTCATGCCAGCACGTCCAATCTCGGTTCGGGATTTGACGCTGTCGGAATGGCATTGTCATTGGCCAACACATATCGTTTTGAAGTTGCTGACACCTTTCGCCTGAGTGGTTTTGAAAAGCGATTCCAAATCGATCAGAATCTTGTCTTAAACGCATATCTCAAGACCTTTCAGATGTTTAAAAAAGACCTTTTGGCTGTGCCTGTGATGATCAGTCAACAGCGACAGGAGATTCCCGTCTCAAGAGGTCTTGGAAGCAGTTCTGCGTGCATTGTGGCGGGTGTCTGTGGAGCCTTATTGATGGCTGGAGAAGCCCTTGACAAAGAGAAAATCATGACATATGCCACCGCCATCGAAGGACATCCCGACAACGTCGCGGCAGTCATTTACGGTGGCTTGGTCACGGTGATGAAAACGGCTGACGGATGGCTGGTCAGGAACCATCCGGTCCATCCGGGTCTGAACATGATGTTACTCATTCCAGATCTTGAAATCAAGACCAAAGAAGCCAGATCAAGGTTGCCAAAGACCTATCCAATCTTGGATGTCACGCATGCCATCGCTAGGGCGCTCGTGCTCCCTTATGCCTTTGGATCAGGCGATCTGACGCTGATTGGTCATGTCTTTGATGATCTGATCCATGAACCTTATCGCTATCCTTTGATCCCAAGAAGCAAAGACGTCAAAGATCTGATCAGGACGCATGGCGGCAGGGTCGCCATTAGTGGCTCCGGTCCGACTCTCTTTGTTGTCAGTGATTCTTTGATTGATCTGAAGTCTACGGATTTCGAAGCTTATGGGTCATGGCAGGTGTGTCAGACTGAAGTCCTTTCTTCAGGTGTTTTGATCAAGACGTTGGAAAAGAAGTGACAACCATGAAAAAACATATCCTTTTGCTTGGCTACGGTACCGTTGGTTCCGGAGTCTATGAGCATATTCAAGCAGACCAGACTTTGAGTGATCGAGTTGAGGTTGTAAGGATTTTCGTCAAGCATCCCGAATCAAGGGTGGGGCTTCCCCATTTTGGCTGTTTCACGAAAGATCCAGACGGGTTGTTTGATGGTATTGATCTCATGATCGAAGCCATCGGTGGAACCGATCCTGCGACATCGCTCATTGAACAAGCTTTGAGAAGAGGCATTCCGGTCATCACTGCCAACAAAGAAGTCATGAATGCGCACTTCGAGACGTTTTTGAGTTTGGCATCTCTTCATCAGACACACATCCTTTATGAAGCTGCGGTGATGGCGGAAATCCCAATCATCAAAACGCTCCATGAGGCATTGAAACATGGGCGGTTGACCGAGATTTCCGGAATTATGAATGGGGCGACAAACTTTGTTTTATCCAAAACAATGAACGAAGGTATCGCCTTTGAGCAGGCGCTGGCCATCGCTTTTGACAATGGTTACCTTGAAGCGGATCCGACAGATGATCTTTTTGGCCTTGATGCGATGAGAAAGCTTTCAATTCTGACCAAGATGACCTTGACAACCAAGATTGATCCTAAAGACATTCTTAGAATCAAAGTCAACGTGATCAGCGAAGAGACAAGGGCATTGTTCAATGAGCGACACTGGGTCTTGAAACAAGTCGCTGAAGCAACCAAGGTCGAAGAAGATGTCAGACTGCAAGTTCTCCCGGTTGTGCTCAAAGCTGACCATCCTTTTTATGGTGTTGATGACGAGAACAATATCGTTTCATGGAAAGATGACAAAGGTGTGACCCATGCGCTTCAAGGCAAAGGTGCGGGCAAGATCCCAACCGCAAAGGGCGTCATCTCGGATCTGAAACGTTGGCTAGAAGGCATCCCCTATCAGATAGACATCAGATATGACCATCTCAAAGCGACCTCTTCAGATCACTTGCTGATCAGGTGGTTGATCGACATCTCCTGGGTGCTCTTTCCCAAGGCTTATGTCAATCAGAGCATTGGTCATTTGATTCTCACCCATCCGATGTCCTTTCATGAGCTGACACCATATCTTGATCGCATCAGGTTTATCGCGAAAGTGGGGTTTGACCATGCTTGAACACAAATCAGACGGGTATGTGATCGCCATCATCGGAGCGACCGGATTGGTCGGACGAAACATGATGGACGCCTTGCTTGACCATCAGATTCCAATCAAGACCCTACGCGTGTTCGCCTCGCCTAAATCAGTTGGCAAAACGGTGTTACATATGGGCCGGGAAATCATCATGGAATCGCTTGATGACGCTTCTTTTGAGGGTATTGATGTCGCTTTGTTCGCAGCTGGATCGAGCGTGTCGCTCCGATACGCCAACGCCTTCGTGCAGGCGGGCGCGCTTGTGATCGATAACTCATCGGCTTATCGGAAAGATCTTAAAATCCCATTGATTGTTCCGGAGGTGAATCCCGAGGATCTCACGCTTTCCGGAATCATCGCCAATCCCAATTGCTCGACCATCCAATCAGTGTTACCGATCAAAGCGCTTGATCAGGTATTTGGGGTCAGGATGGTCTCATATGTGACCTATCAGTCGGTCTCAGGTTCGGGACAGAAAGGCATTGATGCCATGCATCATCAAGAAGGCATTTCCGTCTACAAACATGACATCAATCGCTCGGTGATCCCGGAGATCGATCTGTTTCTAGAAGATGGCTACACCAAGGAAGAGCATAAGATGATTGATGAGACAAGACGGTTGCTCAACATCAAAGATCTGCCGGTGAGTGCGACCTGTGTCCGGGTGCCGATCGAACGGGGCCATGCGGTTCAGATGACGGTATCCCTGAAAACCCCGTTTGAGCTTTCAAGGGTCAAAGACGTTCTAGCCGCGATGCCTGGTATTGTCTTGATAGATGATCCTGAAAATCGTCTTTATCCAGTCACTGAAGAAACGATTGGAACAGATCTTGTCCATGTCGGTCGGATCCGCAGGGATCTTGCTGATCCCATGCGACTCATGCTGTTTGTCGTCGCTGATAACATCAGAAAAGGCGCAGCTGGCAACGCCGTCCAGATCCTCAAACTGGCGATTGAAAGGACTACCATATGATGATTGTATCCAAGTTTGGCGGGTCATCCTTGGCCAACGCCACCCAATTTCAAAGAGTCAAGGACATCATATTGGCTGATGACAGACGGAAAGTGATCATCGTCTCGGCTCCGGGAAAAACGGATCAGATCGAGAACAAGATCACCGATCTGCTTTATTTGCTTCATGCCCATCTCTCCTACGGCGTCAGACATGACGCCATCTTTGAACTCATCAAAAATCGCTTCTTCGAGATCCAAAATGAGCTCAGGACCGACGTCGACCTTGATCATGAGTTCAACGTCATCGAAAGTGCGTTGAGACCAGGGATGCCCATTGACGATTTGGTCTCGAGAGGGGAGTATTTGACTGCCAAACTGCTTGCCTCTTATATCGGCTATGCCTTTGTAGATGCGAGGGATCTCATCATCTATCAATACAACAGCACCCTCAATCAGGCACAGACCGATCAGGCGTTTCAAGATGCGCTTCACAAACATCAGACGATCGTGGTTCCCGGATTTTACGGTCGATATCCAAACGGGTCCATCCATGTGATGGTCAGAGGTGGGTCTGATCTATCGGGAAGCATTGCCGCGCAGGCGGTTGGGGCAGTGCTTTATGAGAACTGGACGGATGTCTCGGGTATTTTTATGGCCGATCCGAACATCATCAGATCACCCAGACAAATCAAGGAAATCACGTATGCTGAATTGCGAGAGCTGTCTTACATGGGAGCGGATGTCCTTCATGAGTCTTCGGTCTTGCCGCTTCAGGAACTTGATATCCCAATCAACATCAGGAACACCAATGATCCTGATGATCCAGGGACACTCATCAAGAAGAAATGTGAGGATGAGCGGTCGATTGTCACCGGAATCGCTGGCCGTCAGGGGTTCACTGTCTTCACCGTGACCAAAGACACACAGGCAGACAAGCTTGAAACGATCCGTGATGTCTTGACGATCTTTTCAAAGTACAAATTGAAGGTTGAACATATCCCTTCGTCAATTGATGGTTTCTCAGTGATCGTGAATTCCAAGAAGAGTGAAGAGGTTTTCTTTGATCTGATGTCTGATATCTATCAACTTAAAGGGATCAGTGATGTCCTGATTGACAAGGATATGGCACTGATCAGTGTTGTTGGCAGAAACATGTCAACCAAGCCCGGTATTGCCGGTAGGTTGTTCTCAAAGATCGGAACCGAGGGCATCAACATCAATCTGATTGCCCAATCATCACAGGAAATCAACATCGTTGTCGGGGTCAAGAACGATGACTTTGAAAAAACCATCATAGCCATATACGATGCGTTTGCAAAGGAGACAAGCATATGAAACAAAACGATCATCTCAAAGGATATCCCAAAGCGAAACAATTGTTTAGGATACTGGGTCCCATTTTGGCCGTCATTGGTCTGTTATTCATGATTGTGGCGGCGATTGACTTTTTTAGTGCTTTTGGAACGTTTGAACAACCCGATCAGTTCTACCTGTTTTTCATCGGTGGTCCGCTGCTCTTTTTCGGGCTTGCCATGAGCTCGTGGGGATACATGGGTGATATTGCCCGCTACGGTGCCGCTGAAACGGCACCAGTTGCCAAGGATGTGACCAACTATATGATCGAAGGCACCAAAGAGTCAGTCACTGATCTTGTCAGTGGCATTGCCTCGGAAATCCACGGCAACAAGGGACCTGCACGGGTGACCTGCTCGTGTGGTGAGGTGAACAATCCAGGCGCGAAATTTTGTGACAATTGCGGCAAGCCACTCGTGAAAACTTGTCCTCAGTGTCAGGCTGACAATGACTCCGATGCCCGGTTTTGCAGTGAGTGTGGGGCCAAATTGAACTAAATACCCCTTTAAGCCGTCTATGACGGCTTTTATTTTATGCGTCAAAAGGTATTGTGTAATGAATAATACTGTGTTACAATAAAGTTGAGGAGGGATCCATATGAATGCGCAATTCAAGCGTGGTATTATCGAATTATGCGTCCTATCAGTGCTTTCCCAGGAAGAGATGTATGGCTACATGGTGATCAACAAACTATCAAAGTACATTGATGTTGGTGAGAACTCAATCTATCCGATTTTGAGAAGACTCACCAAGGACGGATGCTTCAGGACATACCTTGAGGAATCTCCGGAAGGCGCACCACGCAAGTATTACAAGATGACGGAGAAGGGCTTCATGGTCTATCTTAGGCTCCGTGAGGAATGGGACGCCTTCATAGGCGGTGTGTATCGCATCATTAACGAAGGAGGAAAGAAGAATGAAGACATTTTTAGACGATTTGAGAAGAGAACTCGAGAAGAAAAATCTGAGACGTGATGAGATTGATGACATCATTGGCGACCATCGCGATATGATCCAAGCGGCCATGGAAGACGGTCTTCAAGAAGCGGATATCGAAAAGACGTTTGGTGATCCGGCTGCTATCGCGGCTGATATCGCCGATGACACAACCGACCAAAGCGATGAGAAGCACGAAGGCAGTGATTTTATCGAATGGTTTGTCGTTGAACCGGAGTCACTGCAGTTGGAGATCAATGTTGATGTGATTGGTGATGCCATCTCGTATCAGATCAGCGAGGATCAGAACATCAGAGTCACATACAACGGCATCAAGAATATCGACAAGTACAGTGTGACATTCAAAAATGGCGAGCTCAAGATCAAGGCCCCCAAAATCAGTGGTTTGGTCTTCATGGCAAGACGGACCAGCGGTGCCATCTTGATCCACGTGCCCAAAAACGTTGATGTCAGACGGATCACCCAACACGGGGTGAATTCAGATGTCACGATCAAGAACATCAACACCGCGAGCCTTGACCTGAACACCACCAATGGGGATGTCAGCATCACCGATTCGGCATTGGGTTTTGTCTCGATGAACAGCGTCAATGGTGATGTCACTATTGATCACCTTTCAGCCAAGGAAATCAAGATGTCACAGGTGAGTGGGGACACGGTGTTCAAAGACGTCACCATCAAGACGGTCTTGAAGATGAACACAGTATCAGGAGACATCAAACTAGACAATGTCAAAGCTGATGTCACACACTTTCAGTCTGTCTCAGGTGATGTCGAAGGATTAGAATTCTATCCTGATGCCATAAGTTTCAATTCGGTCTCAGGAAATCTGAAACTGACCAATCAGGCCGAGCATGTCATCACCAGGCTCAAGACCCACACTTTGTCGGGGACAATTGAGACTTGAGAAGTCATTTGAATCACTTAAAAGATGATCACACATAAGCACGCCCAAGTGGAGAAGAAACGTTCCACTTGGGCTATTTTTCCACACATATGGGCATGATTTGAAGGCAGCCAAGGGTGAAGATCGTTGATTGGTCATATGTGTGAGTGATCAATGGACGGATCATCTAGTGAGATGTCATGAAAAAGTGAGAATTTTATCAGAAATAATTGGTCATATCATGATATAATTTTAATTGGATTTGTTCATCACGTGAGGTTTGCATGAAAATCATCGCGCATCGTGGGCATTCTGCCCTCGCTCCTGAAAATACACTCGCCGCAATTCGTCTGGCTGCTGAAAGTGACCGTTGTTTTGCTATCGAGTGTGATGTTCACACCACCAAAGATGGTGTCTTTGCAGTTATTCATGACGATGACCTCAAACGGATGACCGGGTCCAAAGTGATTGTCGCAGATGCAACTTATGATGTCATCAAAACCCACCTGATCACCGGTGGCAAAGGCATCAATCATTACGATAAAGAGTTTGTGCCAAGGCTTGAGGATGTCCTTGAGATTTGCACGCTTTCTGATAAAACCGCTGTGATTGAGATCAAACGTGTCCATGACCTAGATGATCTTAAGAAGATCTTGGATCTGATTGAGAGTTATCAAACACTCAAGAGTATCGTGATTTCTTTTGATATCACCATTTTGAAGGTTCTAAGGGCATTTACGGACATGCCTTTGCAATTGCTTAAATACAAGCTCAATGAAGACATCATCTATGATGCCAGGGTCAATCGTCTTGATCTGTCATTGCATGAAAAAATCGTTGATGAGCCCTTGGTCAGACGTCTTCAAAAAGAAGGATTTCGAATCGGTGTTTTCACGGTTGATGATCCGGACAAGAAAGATTATTTCAACGATCTCGGGATCGATTATCTGACAACCAACACATTATAGAATAGAAGAGGGATGACATGAAGATATCTGTAGGCGGTATGATCGCATCCGGCAAGTCGACCTTGGTCACCAAGCTCGGAAACCACTTGAACCTGCCTGTGATGGAAGAGTTCGAAAAGGATGATGAGGTGTTCAACACGCTCTTGAAATGGCTCTATGAGCAAAAAGACAACGTTGAGATGCTGTTGCAGATCTACTTCATCCATAATCACTGGTTGAACCAAATCAAATATGACAATCATTTCATCGTTGACCGCGATTTGGTCGAACATTGGCTTTTTGCCCATCATAATCTCAAGTCGATGCCGACGATTATGAACATGTATAACGGTGTTTTCCACGCTTATATGAACCAGATCAAGAAGCCTGACCTCTATATCATCCTGGATTTGGATTGGGAGAATTTTGAAGCCCGGGTCATGGATCGGGGGCGTGCTCAGGAAATCGACAATTTTGACAAGAACAAGACCTATTTCCAGAACCTGCTTAAGGATTACACATCCAAAATCAGTGCGCAATGTGCAGTCTATGATATTCCTTATGTGGTGATCGATACCAACAACAAAAGCGAGGACGATGTCTTCAAGGAAGCGCTCAAAGCCATCGGCGAAAACGTCTCGACCATATGACAATCAAGGAGCCATGCTCCTTTTTTTGTGGAAAAAAAGATGTCTTTTCCATATTGGTTGATAGTGTGATATACTGTGGGCGCGAGAGGAGTGGTTCTATGGCTAACATCATCGAGGTTGCCAAACGCGCAGGTGTCGGGATCGCAACGGTTTCTAGGGTGATCAACAATTCTGGTTATGTCAAAAAAGAAACCCGGGAGCGGGTTGAGAAAGTCATTGCTGAAATCGGATACGTCCCCAATGAGATTGCCCGCAGCATGACGCTTCAGCGCAACAACATCATTGCGTTTCTTTTGCCAAACAGCATTCACCGGTTTTTTGGGGAACTGCTCTATCACGTTGAGACGGTTTTGTATGAGCAGGGGTACAAACTGATGGTGTGCAGTTCATCTGAACGCCTTGAGAAAGAGATTGTCTATATTGACATGCTCAAGAAAAATCGGGTCGATGCCATCATTTTGCTCACCAACAATGATGTCGAACCATACCTTGACAAACGCTTGCCGATGGTCAGTTTCGACCGTCGTTTTGAAGGTGTCCCTTTTGTAGCAAGTGATAATTATAATGGAGGTGTGATTGCTGCCCGCCACCTATTGGCGGTTGGTTGCAAGCACTTCATGTTCATCGGTGATGATGCCCAAGGCGAACAAACCGCCGTTGAGACCGAGGTCAGCAAGCGCCGGATCGGATTCTTCGAAGAACTTGGAAAGCACGGAATCACCGACATCATCAATGTCGAATATCCGCTTGGAAATTATATCTATATTCCCGAGGATGTCCACCGGACAATCAATCTACACCGCGAGGTTGATGGCATTTTCTGTATCAGTGACGCAGTCGCGGCAGAAGTCGTCAAAAACATCGAAAAAAATGGCCGTCGGGTCCCCGAAGATGTGAAAGTCATCGGTTATGACGGCGGCGAAAGTTTTCTGAATCTCGGGAAAAGAATCACATCGATCAATCAGCCACCGCGCGCATTGGCGGATGCCATTGTCGAACTGGTCCAAGCACAAATCCGCAAAGAGACACCCGGAAACAGGATTGTTCCTGTCAATCTGAACGTCGGTGAAACCACTTAAATAGACATATATCAAATAAAGATATAACTTTAATAGTTTAATATTGCTAAACATACGATTTGAATATTCAAGATAATCACCATGTGTCTTCGGTCATCATCTCGAGGATGACCTCATCGGTTTTTTGCATCCCTTTTGTCGCAATGGTGCCGATCGCCCGAATGGTCTCATCGGCATCTTTTTTGACGATTCCGACCCCAGGTTTGTAGAACTGTCCGTTCATAGACATCAGATGAGCGGTGATTGCGGCATCGAGTCCGGTGGCGATTTTGAATCCACAAGACCCTTTCGCACCGTCACAGAAAATGCCTGCGGCGCTGGCCAACGTGTTGGTGACTGTCGTTTTGATCATCGCTCTTGTACCGCCTTCAGCCATGTCATAGACGCCCCTGCGGGCGGCGGCCGCACTGATTGCGCCGCAAAACGCGGAGAGTCTTCCGATACCGTTTTTCCGGTGGATTGTCGGAAGCGCTGACAAGGCCAAAGCCCTGAGCGGACGCTCTTCGAGACGTCTTTTTCTCGGGCA
Organism: Acholeplasmataceae bacterium; assembly: GCA_018400755.1. Taxonomy (GTDB): domain Bacteria; phylum Bacillota_I; class Bacilli_A; order Acholeplasmatales; family Acholeplasmataceae; genus RECG01. The sequence goes on along the minus strand of JAGYLU010000006.1, from coordinate 16,068 downwards.
TAGACAATCACTGGCACGAGGCGGGTAATCCCTTGGTTTCCGCTTCCGGAATTCGTGACAACATCTTAGCATCCACACATACGGGCTTCGAAGCGGTGCGGCATGGGCTTTCACCCGACCATAGACAGTTGGATTTCTTTCATGATCAGGGTCTCGACCGATGTTGACATTCTGGGCCCCTTTAAGGCCTTCTTTTTGGCGATCGCGAGGTTATGGTTGATGGTGGGGTCGAACATGTGCTTCAGGGTATCGATATCAATGGATTCGACAAAGTCGATGATCCCATCGAAACGCATGAATGAGCGGTCAATCAGGGGTTTGCCATCACGGTGGTTGTTCGGGTTTGACAATGGAATTTGTTTGCCATCGACTTCGAGTCTGACGGTACCCGTATGAAAACGTTTGACCTCGATCTCAGCATAGCCGTCATCGTCTTGATAACGGAGAATGAAGTGCAATGGCTCATTGGTCTTCATCACTTGGATGTCATAGATGTCTTTTTCAGCCATCAGGTTGATGGCTTTGAGGGCTTCAGGATGAAGGGCATCCGAGAGCACCTCGAGGTCTTTAGTGGGATCGCCACTGATGTGCCCGGCGGCGATGCTTGCTTTGATCCCTGAGAGAGTCTTCGTACCGGGAACCACCGCGGCGCGGATGTTCTTGAAGAAGGGACCGCTGGTTTTGACGATGATCTTTGAAGGTTCGCGATTGAATCGGATTTTTAGTTTCGCGGCGGCAAGCGACAATGACACCGGTTCGGTACATCCGACGGCGATAACGAGTTCTTCGTCTAGGACGCGCAAGTATGGCAGATTGAAATCTTGTGATGACATGGACTCACCCCACATGGTCATGATGATGATGTTATTGTACCACGTCTTGAACGCCCCATAAACCCTCAAGAAGAAAAAAAGACCCCGAGACGGCGTCTTATATCCCATGATGGCGCACCCGACACGAATCGAACGTGCGACCTCATCCTTAGGAGGGATGCGCTCTATCCTACTGAGCTACGAGTGCTTTTTGAATGCCCGATTATTTTACCATGATTTCAATTGTTTTACAATCGAAACAGAATGCTTTTTTCGCTTGATGAGCCAAGACATCGGTTGACACCTGATGGTCCAAATGGTATAATTCTTATGTTCGAAGCGTGTCGGATATCGACATCCGACACTTCTTTTTAACCCGAAAAATGAAAACCTTTTCACGCCTGTGTGATGACGTGTGGTTTCTGTTGTGATAGGAGGATATGAGATGCTTGAATTGGCTATTTTTGATTTGGATGGTGTCATCACCTCGACAACAGATGCCCATTTTAAGGCATGGAAGGCGTTGTTTGACCGTCGTTATGGCATTACCCTTGACCCTGAACTCGAAGCGATCACCAAAGGGGTTTCACGGATGGACTCACTTGATCGTCTGCTTTCTATTTTTGGGATTCTAGAGGATCTAGAGACAAAAAAAGCGATGGCATATGAGAAAAATACCCATTACCGACAATTGATTGATCATTTCAGTGCTGAGGATCTTCTTCCCGGCGCTCTTGATGTGATCCGTTTTTTGTCATCAAGACATCTTTGGATCGCCTTGGGAAGTGCATCTAGAAACGCGCCTTTTCTTTTGGAACGACTCGGTATTGAAAATCTCTTTGATTATGTGGTTGATCCATCACCACTGAAGGGAAAACCCCATCCTGACATCTTTTTGGATGCCGCCAAGCATTTTGGTATTGATCCCAAGGCAGCCATCGGATTCGAGGATGCCGTGGCCGGTGTCAGTGCCATCAAACGGGCGGGGATGGTGGCGGTCGGGGTTGGCGATGAAGACTTGAGTGAAGCGGACATTCGTGTTTGCTCACTGACCGATTTGTCCAAAGAGATATTAGAAGATTTGATTGCGGGGCAACGCCCATGACCATGAGAGTCAAAGCGGATGACCTGATTCGGTCACTGCCCAAACAATTGGAGAGAAACAACCGGATGTCATTGTCCGAACTCTACGTCGATGAGACCATTTTTTCACTTGCCAATGGTATCCTGGGGATTCGTGGACACTTCGCGGAAGGGTATGGCGGTGATCACAGTTATCACATGACGTTCATCAACGGATTCTTCAATCGGTATCCGTATGCCTATGAGGAAAACTCATTGCAGTTTCCCCAGTTGGGACAAGTCCTTGTCAATGTGATGGATGCGACCACGATGACGATCTCATTAAACGGAGAGCACGTCAATCTGACAGATGCCACGTTGATATCTTTGAAACGGACATTTGATATGGCACAGGGGATGACCAGACGGAAAGCGGTCTATCAGATGCCTTCCGGGGTGACCGTGATCATCTCAGAAGAACGACTTGTGTCAAAGGTTCACTTAGGTTTGGCGGTGAGCCGTCTCTCCATTGAGACAACAGACTATGAAGGTCCGATCACATTTGAATCTGAACTCCAACTGCCCAAAGTGAAGTCCATTACCGCCAATGACCCCAGACTCGCCCAAGGCCGTCATCATCTGGAATATGTATCGCATGACATCATCCGTGGCATGGCGATGATGACAGCAAGGACCACGCATACGGCAATGGATGTGACAGTTGCGATCAAGCATGACCTGACCTTCACCCATGAGAAACGCACCCGTTCAGTGGTTCAAAGAAGAGAAGACCATCTCTCACCTGCTCATCCGATCATCATCACGACCAAGATGATGTATGAGACATCATCTGGAATCTTCAATGAAACAATCGATGATCTGAACCGTCAGATCCTTTCCTTTGATGAACTATTGGCGCAGCAGCAATCCTATCAGACACGGTTTTTCAAGGATTTGCCAGCCTATGTCGATGATCCCAAGATCATGACCGCTTTGCTCTATCATATGATTCAGCTTGATCAGTCCGGAGGGGTGAGCGATCATCTCCAGATCGCTGCCAAAGGCATCAGTGGTGAAGGCTATGAAGGCCACTATTTCTGGGATACCGAAATCTACATGATTCCCTATTTCATCCTGACCAATCCTTGCAAGGCCAAAACCCTTTTGACCTATCGTTTCAGGCACCTTGAACAAGCCAAGGAAGAAGCGAAACGCTTAGGTGTGAATCAAGGGGTGAAAATCCCATGGCGAACCATTGACGGCAGTGAGGCATCCCCTTATTTTCCAGCTGGTAGTGCGCAAATCCACATCAATAGCGATGTTGCTTTCGCCACCATGCAATATTTGAATGCCACCCAGGATTGGGCGTTCCTTGAAGAAGCAGGGTTTGAGCTTCTGGTGGAAACAGCCCGATTCATCCTCGGATATGGCCATTTCATGGGTGAGGCATTCCATATCAATGGGGTGACTGGACCGGATGAATACACCGTCCTTGTCAATGATAATTACTATACCAATCGGATGGCCAAAGCACACTTTGAGTGGGTCGTCATGCTTTATGATCGTCACCGGCAAGACCTTGATCAGGTCATCAACCGGTTAGGACTATCTGATGATGAAGTCAAGACCATGGCCAAAGCGGCCAAGGAGATGACGCTTCTGATCGATCCTAGCCGAATGATCGCGCTTCAAGACAGTACCTTTGACACCTTGCCAGAACTTGATCTGAATCAGATTCCTAGACATCATCATCCGATGCTGCTCTTCTATCACCCCATGATGATTTATCGCCATCAGATCCTCAAACAAGCGGATGCTGTCCTCGCAATGACATTGCTTGGTGAGAATGATCAGACATTGTATCGGAATTCGACCCATCACTATCTTTTACGAACCACTCATGACTCGAGTCTCTCCAAATGCATGTATGGCATTGCTTCATATCACATTGGTGATCATGAGCGGGCATATGACTATTGGACAGAAAGTCTCAGGCTTGATCTCGACAACTTGCGCAACCATACCCAACATGGGTTGCATGTCGCGAATCTTGGAGGGACCTATCTGACTTTGATCTATGGGCTCTTTGGCTTGAAGATGACCGAAATCCTGACCCTCAAACCGGTCTTTCAGACATCGATTAAAACATTTGCCGCCACCATCATGTATCAGGGAAGTCGGTTATTCATATCTGTGACCAACAATCACTTCCGCTTGGAAACCGATCATCAGATTGATGTGATGATCAACGGCACAAGGCATCGGATCCAAACCGTTTATGAAGAAGACTTGAATGCCTTATAGCAGACGTCATCACCGGTTTCATTGTTTTTCTCCTGGGGGGGGGAGCACCTTTGAAAGGTGCTTTCCCCATCCTCGAATCCTTAGTTTGAAAGGAGTCGCACATGTCAAGAATTGTCAGTATCGGTGAATTGCTGATTGACTTCATTCCGGATACGAAGGGAATCGCCCTCGACAAAGTGTCTGGATTCATGAAAAAACCTGGCGGCGCACCAGCCAACGTGGCTGTCGCTGCCAGTCGTCTAGGAACCAAGAGTATGCTTGTCACCAAAGTTGGTGATGATGCTTTTGGCGTCTTTTTGAAGGACGTTGTGTCATCTTATGGGGTTGATACGAGTTACGTCACACAGACCGATCAGGCCCATACCGCTTTGGCGTTTGTCACGCTTGATCATGAGGGAAACCGTGATTTCATCTTTTATCGTGATCCCAGTGCCGATCAGTTGTTATCCCCTGAGGATCTCAGATTTGAGGCGTTCAAAGCGGGTGATATCCTCCATTTTTGCTCAGTCAGTCTTGGTGACTTCCCAATCAAAGAAGCCCACGTGAAACTGATTGCTGAGTTCCAGGCGCATGACCGTTTTATCAGTTTCGATCCCAATGTCAGGCTTGCGCTCTTCAAGGATCATGAGCGCTACCGGGAAACCATCAATCAGTTTATCCATGAGGCTGACCTGGTGAAGGTAGCCGAAGATGAGCTTCAGTTCATCACTGGAAAAACGGTTTTTGAAGAACAGATCAAGGCGTTGTTCAAAGGCCGCGTCCGTTATGTGGTTTTGACCAAAGGAAAGCACGGTGCGTCCTTTCATACCAAGACAAAGACAGTCTCACACCCGGGGTTCGAGGTTGATGTCAAGGACACGACCGGTGCTGGTGATGCCTTCATCGGGGCCTTTCTTTCGAGGGTTGCTGCCCTAAGGGATCCCCGTGCGTTCGATGAAACCGCGATGTTTGAGATGCTGGCCTTTGCCAATGCCGCAGCTGCGATCACCACGACAAGGTATGGTGCGATGGATGGTCTTCCGACAAAAGATGAGGTCGAACGCTTCATGATGGACCAAAAAAGGCGACGAGGTCGTGCATATGGTCTCAGAAAGGATTTTTAGGGTCAAATCACGAAAATGAAACGTGATTTTAGTTGCTTTTCGTCGCTGATTTGTTATAATGGTTTTGCCGATACGCACGCGTAACTCGATCGCTCTTCCTTTTTCGAAGACCGTGTACTTAAGAGGTGCGTCAATGCGTTAGGTAGTCTCGATGACTTATCCCCCCCCAAAGTCATCGGGGCGTTTTTTTTAGTGCGTTTATATGGCATTGATGGTATAATTTAGTTAAGTTATTCTTTCAGTAGCGCTTGGAAAGGAATGTATAACCCATGAAGCAAAGAATTCTCGTTGTCGAAGACAACACCATTGCCAGTAAGGCCATCACCGCCAAGCTTCGCGAGGAATTATTTGATGTCAGGATTGCAGCTGATGGTAACGAAGCAATCAAGGCTTTTGACGAGGGTGAGTACGATGCGGTATTGCTTGATCTGATCCTCCCTGGTAAAAATGGGGAGGATGTTTTAAAATACATCCGCAGTGTCAGTGATGTGCCTGTCATAATCATCTCCGCCAAAGACACCGATGTCGAGAAAGCCATCAATCTTGGACTCGGTGCGGACGATTATTTATCGAAGCCTTTTTCCATGTTGGAGTTGATTGCGCGGGTCAAAGCGGTTCTCAGAAGATCCAACCGTAATCTTGGCGCTCCCATCAAACCACGACTCAGTGTCAAGAACCTTGAAATCAATTTCAATACCTTTGAGGTGTTCAAAGATGGTGTCCAAGTGGACCTGACATCAAAGGAATTTGACATTTTGAAGCTTCTGGTCTCGAACCCCGAACAAACATTCTCTAAACAAATGATTTACCGTTCAATTTGGGGTGAAGAGTATTATTTCAATGATAACGTCATCAACGTTCATATCAGACGATTGCGGGAAAAGATTGAAGACGATCCTTCTGACCCTGAGGTGGTTGTCACCAAATGGGGATTTGGTTATCGTTTAGGGATCGTGCCTGAGACACCTGGCGAGTGATGATTGGCGCGTGCGTTGAGGTGGATCATGAAAACATGGATGATGACTATTGAGTACAACAGCAAGACATCCGATGTCATTTTGCATTATGCCAAAGCGATTCAGGAATTGTCTGGCTATCCGCCAGTTGAAGTCATGAATGGCGATGCCATCAAAACCAGGTTCCATACGTATGATTTTCGAAAATTCGATTATTTTGCAGCATATGACAAAGGGATTGTCTTCCATACTCTGTTTCGGGTGAAAGTGCCTCGTGTGATGAGAGCGTTGGCCATGTGCCAGACCTTTGGTGGCGCTTTTTCATGTGTGTTGGTCGAAGAGGAACGCATTCAACGCCCGCACCAGAGGCATCAAGGTCGCATCCATTCACTTCAAATTGATCCCGATGCGTTCAGTCATATGCCAAAGGCAATTGATCGACGCCGCCTCGAAACCCAATTCAAGGACGTGCTTCAGGGCGAGCGGATTCTTTGAAGCCTGGATCAGACAAAGCCCAAAAGGCTTTTTTCTTCATTGAAAGGACAGCATCATGAGAACCCATATCCTGATGTCGAGAGGCATCCTTAAGTCAGAGCATGTCATAAACCTATGCAAGCCTTTGATCAAAGCATTCGATCAGGTTGTCATTGTCAATTTGTCTTTCTTTCCTTTTCATCTTCCAGATGAGGCTTCCTATCGGGCTTTTTATGGTCCTGATTCTCTTTATCACCAGAAGATGATTGACAGTTTTGAACCCTATGGAATCAAAGCGTCATCAATCAGGTATGTGGATTATTATCAAGATGATGAAACCACCGCCAAAAGAAAGATTGAAGAGGCGGACATCCTGTATTTTCCCGGTGGCGCACCCGATCTATTGATGGATAGAATCAACCAAAAAAGGCTCAAAGAAGCGATTGAAGCCCACAGGGGGCTTGTCATCGGTTCTTCCGCGGGTGCGATGGTCCAGTTCCGATCCTTTCATATTTCTCCTGACAACGAGTATCCGGTGTTCATAGAGCATCAGGGTCTTGACATGATCGATACGTTTGATATCGAAGTCCATTACCGGAGACGGGTTGTCCAAAAAAAGGCGATGAGACGGGTTTGGAAAAAGAACCGTAAGGATCTTTATGTCATCCCTGATGACGGGGTTCTTGTCTATGACGGATCACAGGTCATGTGTGCCGGTTCAGCAAGAAAACATTATGGTAAGAGAGGCGTGATTGCATCACGCCGGGAGGCAGGACGATGAAAAGATTTTTGATTGTCTATAGTTTCTTCAGCTTGATCTTGCTTGTTTTCCTTTATTTCTTTACCTTGATCCAAGAAACCAACAAGCGCAGTGTCGATCTCTATTATGAGCTTGCCAAAGAAGCCCTTGAAAGTGATGTCATTGACCCATTCATGAAGTATCAGTCCATTGCCTATCAAGTGATCGACCGTGATTCCAATGCCTCATATGACATCCATGTGGTGCATGTCCTCGCATCAATCGATGAGTCATATGTCAATCAGTTCTCGGTCTTTGTCTTTCCGAACAAACCCATCAATCACGCCACCGAACTAGAAGACAGCTATGACCAGACCGGCATCAGATTGACCAAACCGGCAGATGGTGAGGTCATCTATCAGACATCGGATGACCCTGAATATGATGGCTATGCCGTCAGCTATGGGGTCGCAGTCATCGGTTTTTATTTCTATGCGATCACCCTTGACGATCCCTTGGATCTGACGGTTGAACTCACCGATTATCAAGGTCAGATCATCTATTCGAACAATCTGTCTTATGAGGCCATGACAAGAACTAAGATTCAAGAGATCAGAGAGAATGAGACCTTTTTGGAGTTCGGATTCATCGCCGGCTATGATGAAGCCGAGATTGAGACACTTTTGAACCTTGAAGAGACCCTTCGGCCGACAATGATGCGCAATGTGACGATCTTCTTGGTACTTGACATCGCCATTGGCGCGTTTCTTCATAGCATATTGAAATCACGTCATCAAAAGGAGAATGATTGACCATGTCCATCAGACACATCCGATCATGTCAGAAAACAAATGAACGTCTATTTGAGACCGATATCGTCAAAGCGGATCCAACCCTGAAGACAGAAGAACTCAGGATGGATACCACCAGCACCCATCAGGCCATCATAGGATTTGGCGGGGCCTTCACAGAAGCCAGTGCGTATAACCTTTCCCGGGTTTCAAAAGAAGTCAGAGACCAGGTCATCAAGGCTTATTTCAGTCCTGACGAAGGGATTGGATACACGCTTGGAAGGGTCTCCATCCATGGTTGTGACTTCAGCCTGGGCAGTTATCTCTATATCGATGATTATGATGACACACTGACTTCATTTTCGGTTGAAAGGGATCAGCCGATCATCGATCTGATCAATGACGCCTCAAAGGTTGCCGGACAAAGCATCAAGATCCTCGGCTCCCCATGGACCCCACCATTTTGGATGAAAGACAACCAAAGTCCAATCCGTGGGGGCAAGCTCCTTCCTTCATATGATTCTCTCTGGGCGTCCTACATCGCTTTGTTCGTCGCACATTACCGGGCCAAAGGTATTGACCTGTTCGCCCTCACAGTACAAAATGAGCCGATGGCGGTGCAGCGCTGGGATTCGTGTATCTTCGAAGACGAGGATGAACTCAGATTCGTCAAAGTGCTCGGAAAGACATTGGCCGAGCAAGGTATGACCGATCTCAAACTCTACATTTGGGATCATAACCGTGATCAGATGGTCCAACGGGCCAAAGTCATCTATCAAGATCCTGAGGCATCGAAGTATGTGTATGGAACCGCCTATCATTGGTATGATCAGGAACAGTTTGACGAGGTTGGTATCCATCGTGAGTTGTTTCCAGAGAAGCATCTGTTGTTCACCGAAGGGTGTCAGGAAAACGGCCCTCACTTTGGTGATTGGGGTGTTGGTGAGCGCTATGGTCGAAACATCATAGAAGATCTCAGAAGGGGAAATGAAGGACACATCGACTGGAATCTTGTCCTTGATGACACAGGAGGACCCAACCATGTCAACAACCTGTGTTCATCACCGGTGATGCTCAAGATCTTCCATGAGCACATTGTCTTGAATCCCTCGTATCATGTCATGGGGCATTTCTCGAAATACATCAAAGCTGGTGCTGTCCGTCTTGGATCAGACCCTTCCTCGCTCTGTCGTCATGTTGTCTTTCGAAATCCGGATGGCCAAATTGTCCTGATTGTCATGAATGAATCAGAAGAGGACATCAACATCAGGGTCAAAGGGATGAAAGCGCTTCTTGAAACACCGGTTTTGGCCCATAGTATTTCCACGTTTTTGCTTTGAACACTCGAAAACCCGGACGAAACGGGTTTTTTTGATGACTTTTCATTTGTCTATACCTTTACATTTCCCGCTTTTCCGATATAATGAATATAGGAAACCGATTTCCAAGAGGACATAAACATGATGATCAAAAGAAAACCTTTGATCGGAAATGATGGTTACGTCTTTCCGATGTTCAATCCAAGAGGCCTCAAATCCGCCATCACCCCCTTTTTTGCAGGTGATCTGAAAACCGATCACGACCATTATGCCCTGTCACCGGCATCTGTCGTTGATGTTTTCAATCCAACGTTTTCAAGAAACGTCTTTTTTGAATACAACGGGAAAAGGTTGGCTTTAAACGGACAGACCGAATCACAATCCGCCGATGACCTCACTTATGAAACCGGTCTATTATACCAGAGAGTGATCAGAACCGGCCCTGAGACCATCATCGATACGACCAGTTATGTCCCTTTGGATGACATGGTCGAAGTCCATAAGGTTGTGGTGACCAACACCACAAAAGCACCACTTTTGATGCGGATCACCACTGCCATCCCACTCTTTGGAAGATCCGCCGACAATCTTCGTGACCATCGTCACGTGACATCGTTGCTGAATGTCATCGAGGTCGTTGATTCAGGGATCATGCTGTCTCCGACACTGACCTTTGATGAGCGCGGGCACCAAGTGAACAAGACTGTTTACAGCGTCTTTGCACAAAGCCCTGAGTTGACCATCGACCGCTATATTCCCGTCACGGATGATTTCATGGCAGGCGGGTCTTTGTCATATCCCCGGGGCCTTGATTCAAGCAGGCGACCAGGCGATGTCATCTGTGGCTATGAGGCGATTGGCGCGCTTGGATTCAAAGCGTACTCAATCGAACCTGGTCAGGCAATCACCCTCTTTCTATCCATTGGCATCCATCAGTCACAGGCAAAAGCGTCAGCTTTTGGCATGCGTTATCTCAATCATCTGACCTTTGATCAAGGTCTTGAGGACGTCCATGCCCATTATATGACACACGTTCAGAAACTCTCTTTTCATCTTAAGGACGAAGAGACCTCAAAACAACTCTCCTGGGTGGCCATGCAACCCCTGTTGAGACGTGATTTCGGTAACTCCTACATGCCTCACCATGATTACGGTCGTGGTGGTCGGGGATGGCGTGACTTATGGCAGGATCTGTTGGCTTTGATCATGATGAATGACCAATCGGTTTCGAATCTGATCATCAACAACCTCGCCGGGGTCCGGATCGATGGCTCGAATGCGACCATCATCGGGGATCAACCCGGACAATTTTTGGCTGATCGAAACAAGATTCCCAGGGTCTGGTCCGATCACGGGGCGTGGCCCCTTTTGACCATCAAGATGTATCTTGATGAGACCGGAGAGACCGATATTCTCTTTCAAAAACAAACCTACTTCAAAGATAACATGACCCACTACGTCAAAAAGAATGACCCTAGCCGCGAGGAAGGGGTTGAGAAGGATGCTGAAGGCCGGATCTATCAAGGCACGGTGCTTGAACATCTTTTGCTTGAGAATCTGGTCGGGTATCACAACGTCGGAGCGCACGGCTTTTTAAGACTTGAGGATGCCGACTGGAATGATGGCCTTGACATGGCCCCCAAACACGGAGAATCGATCGCGTTTTCCCATATGTATGCCGGAAATCTCCTCATTCTATCCGATATTGTGGCGACCCTTGAAACTGACCATCTCTGTCTTTTTGAAGCACTTGAGTCACTCTTGCTTGATCATCCCGATCTTCACGCGTTTTTTGACAAGGTCAAGGATTTTGACGGCAAGACCATCAAGATTGAGCCTATCTATCTCAAGAACTGTTTGAAAGACCTTGCCCAGAGTCGCATTGACTTTCTCAGAAATCAGGCGTTTGCCGAGAACCGTTTTCTAAGCTATTATACCGAAGACCGTACCTTGCTTGACCGCCCTCATGATGTCAACCTGACGGGTCAGGCGATTGCGCTGTTGTCAAAAACCCCAACCGCGGCTCAGGCCAATGTGCTCAAAGAGACGACCAGAAAAGCTTTGTTTGACAAACACGGTGGTGGCTATCGTCTGAACACCCCTTACAAAGATGGCATGAACGATATCGGACGGGCGTTTGGTTTTGCCTACGGACACAAGGAAAATGGTGCTGTCTTCTCCCATATGGCGGTCATGTATGCTTACGGTCTCTACCAATATGATTTGATTGAGGAAGGCCGGGAAGCATACCGGGCGATTCTTGACAAAGCCCAGGACCCTTCATCGAAATTGTGGCTCGGGATTCCGGAGTACTTCAATGACCAAGGGATTGGCATGTATCCTTATCTGACAGGGTCAGCGAGCTGGATGCTCAAGCTCCTTCGTGAACAGGTTTTTGGTATCCGTCTCTCTTTTGGCAGTGTCCATTTTGAGCCTAAGCTCTCCAAAGAGGATTTCATCAACGGCAAAGCCTCGATTCAGACCATGTTGTTTGGACACTTGAGAACGGTGAGTTATCATAATCCCAAAGGGCTCGATCACAAAGCATATCGGGTCGTCGATGTCAGAATGGGTGGTCGTTCTGTCCCATTTGTGATTGAACACATCGATGGTGACATTGAGGTGATGCTTGATGCCTGATGTCGAACAGTTTGCCTTTGAGCATCCGGGATACCAGAAACTCTTCCATTTCAACAGTTGGCGGGTGGCCATGCTCAATCATATCCACGAACTTGAGCAAAACGAGATCACCTATGTCGAAGCCCATTTGCTCTCAGATGAGGCATTTGTGCTACTTGAAGGTGACTGCACGGTGGTGATTGCCACGGTAAAAGATGATTTGATCACTGATTTCAAGGTTTTTCCTCTCGAAAAACATCGTGTACTGAAAGTCCGTAAGGGGGTTTACCACACTCAGGTGCTCTCTTTGGACGCCAAGGTTCTGATCATTGAGGAAGAGTCGACCGATCAGACGAATTCTGTCAGGATCCCTTTGGATCCTGAGATACATCAATCCATGATCCATGCATTGGAGGCACTCAAAAATGGCTTATAAAATCGTTTGGGAAGACCAGTTTGAGCAAGACGGTGCGCCCAATCCCGCACATTGGCACCTTGAGACAGGTGGCCACGGTTTTGGAAACAATGAGGAACAATACTACACTGACCGTCTGGACAATGCCTTTGTCAAAGACGGGATATTGACGATTGTCGCCAAACAGGAGGCGTATCAGAATCGCCACTACACCTCAGCGAAACTCACAACTTATACCAAACATCATATGACTGGTGGCAGGATTGAGGTTGTCGCCAAACTGCCCAAGGGGATTGGCACATGGCCAGCGATCTGGCTTTTAGGTGTCAATATGCAGTCAGGTGTCCTTTGGCCTTTGTGTGGAGAAATCGATATCATGGAACATGTCGGACACAATCCAGGCGTCGTTCATTCGTCACTGCACTCACAATCCAATTACTTGTTTTTGAACAACCAGCCCGTTGAGATTGTCAAAAGAGACGGACTCCAAGATGGATTTCATCTTTATGCCATGGATTGGGAAAGTGATGTCATCCGTTTTCGAATCGATGATGAGACGCATGGTGTCTTTCATAAGCCCAAAAATGCGACAGTGGAGCAGTGGCCTTTCGACAAGCCGTTCTACCTGATCATGAACATCGCCTTGGGTGGTTCATGGGGCGGTCCGATTGTTGATCAGGACTTACCGGCACGATTTGAGTTCAAATCGGTCAAAGTATTTGAAAAGAGTGATGACGGTGAGTAAGAAGAGAACCATCTATACGATTGCTGAGGAACTGAAGCTTGCCCCAGGGACCATCTCGAAGGTGTTGAACCAGACCGGGAATGTCAGTGAGGCAACCCGGGAACGGGTGCTTGCCCATATCAAGGAAGTCGGATATGTGCCAACCACCTCAGCCAGGATGCTCAAAAGCAAAAAGACCTACTCAGTCGGGATCGTCTTCACCGAAGAAACCGATATCGGTCTTGAACATTCCTTTTTCTCGTCGATTCTTCAGCACTTCAAAAGCTATCTTGAAAAGGAAGGCTATGAACTGAGCTTCATCGTCAAGAAACTTGGCAAGCATGAGTTGTCATACTATGAATGGTGTATGAACAAACGGGTCGACGGTGTCTATATTGTCGTTGGCAATTACAACGACAAAGGCCTTTATGAGCTGATCGAAAGTGATATTCCATGTGTCTCGACCGACATGCTATTGAAAGGGCTCCATACCGTGGTTTCCGATAACGAGGAAGGCATCAGGATGACCCTTGAATACGTCAAGAAGGAACTGAAATTGGACCGGATCGGCATGATTTTTGGTCCGCTATGGTCGAAAGCGTTTCTTGAGCGTCGGGATGCCTATGTCAAGTTCTCGGATGTCTATGGTCTGACGAGGGTCAAGGCCTGTGAGATCGAAGCCGAAAGCTTCGGTTTCACCAGTGGCTACAACGCCATTCTTGACATGCTTTCAAAGTCCAAAGACATGCCTGAATGTCTCTTGGTCGCGAGTGATGATATCGCGCTTGGTGTTTTGAAAGCCCTGAAGGATCATGGCATCAATGTTCCAAAAGAGATCCAGGTCATCGGCTTTGATGACATCACCTTCGCCAAGCATTTCACCCCCCCGTTGACCACTGTTCGTCAGGATCGAATGGCCTTGGGAACGATGGCTGCCAAGCAGTTGATCACGTTGATGGAAGACCCGGATGCGATGATCCCCGAAGTGATCAAACTTCCTGTGACACTGATCCGACGGGAAACAACCCAACCGCCAAAATAGGAGTGAGACCATGAAAACAGATCAAGCAAATCATTATGTGATCAAGGACTACCAAAAACAAAAACCTTTTTCAAGTTTCTTGAGTGGCGTTGCCGGCCCCATGGGAATTCCCATGTGGTCTTTCTATGTCAATCGGGGTCAACTGATTGCCTCATTTGGCGTTCGTGACAAGAATGGACAGATCATGGAGTTTACCCCGGCTAATGGGGCATACCGGGAAGTACCTTCGATTGGATTTCGCACATTTGTGAAAGTCGATGGCGTCCTTCATGAGTTCTTCAAGGAACAAAATGACCATCAGATCCTAAAGATCAGAGGCGATCAGATCCAGATTGAAGAGCATGCCGAAGAACTCGCTCTAACAGTCAAAGTGACCTACTTCACCTTGCCGAATGCCAATGTCGCAGGCTTGATTAGAAAGGTCGAACTGATCAATCACACATCTGGTCAAAGAACCTTTGAACTTGTTGACGGGCTTGCTCAAATGCTTCCTTCAGGGGTCGATTTCGGTTCTTATAAGGCCGTTTCCAATCTTCTTCAAAGTTGGATGCAATCGGAGATCAACGATGATCATGTCTTCTTGACGCTCAGGGCATCAACGGGTGACTCGGTCGAAGTCAGTGCTGTCAAGGATGGCAACTTCTATATTCGGACCGGTCTAAAAGACGCGTTCTACGTGACTGACACCAAACTCATTTTTGATGAGGATACAACCCTGCAAACACCTTACGGATTCATGGCAGCCCCATTTGAGACCCTAAGGGACACTGCCCAGACACTCGTGAACCAAGTCCCTTCAGCAATGAGCGTCGCCAGGGTTCATCTGGATCAGACTCTGACATTTTTTGGTCTCTATGGATATGCCAAAGACCGTAGTCGGGTTCAAGCGTTGGCCAAACAGGTCGCGAATGGGTATTTTGAAGCCAAGGAACAGGAAAATGAGGATCTTCACAACACCCTGGTCCGACCCGCCCAGACCCATACCGGTCTACCATCATATGATGCCTATGTCAAACAGTGTTATCTTGACAATGCCTTGAGGGGCGGTATACCATGGACAGTGAAAGTCAAGGATAAGACCATTGGTTACTATCTCTATTCCCGGAAACACGGCGATCTCGAACGGGATTACAATTTTTTCCATCTTGAACCGGGATACTATTCCCAAGGCAACGGCAATTTCCGTGACGTCTTGCAAAATCGCCGGAACGATATCTTTTTCAACCCCGCCATTGGCGATTTCAACATCCGTCAGTTCGCGTCATTGATCCAAGCGGATGGCTATAATCCGCTATCGATCGAAGGTGTGACCTTTGATTTTGAAGGCGATGCCCATCAGTATCCCAAACTGGTTCAGGATCTGTTGGCTGCCTCCTTCACACCGGGCACCCTCGCGATGGCACTTGAGACCTCAGGATGTCATGTCGAAGACAATCTGAAAGCCATTCTCGAGTCATCACGGGTCAACATCAAAGCCCGTTATGGTGAAGGCTATTGGGAAGATCATTTCACATATCTCTATGACCTCTTTGAGGCGTATTTGAGCGTTTATCCTGACAAAGAGGAATCCCTTCTGTTTGACATGATGGTGCCATATTTCAAATCACCAGCCAAAGTCTTGAAGAGAACTGAGAAACATGTCATTGATCAGGCTGGAAACATCCGTCAGTTTGGATCTGTCAAGCATCTCGATCATGACGGCAAAGAT
>JAGYLU010000059.1 GCA_018400755.1 Acholeplasmataceae bacterium | reverse complement strand
AGGTCGAATTGCTGGTGATGTTGGCATTGTTCGTGACGTTTTCGATGATTGAATGCGTGCCTTGGACGATGTTTGCGATACCGGCACCACCACGGCCTGTCATATTTCCGGAAACGGTGATGTTGCTGAAGTGAACATCAACCGCATAGAAGGTGAGACCTGCAACCGCGTAAGCGACATCAACATCGATATCGGCGATGGTGAGATCCTTGACGACAGCTTTGTTGTCTTCATCAGCTCCATAGATGGCAACAAAGAGCGCGACCGGAAGGGATGAGGCATCACTTCTTGAATAGAGATTGCTGATGGTCTTGTCATTGCCATCAAAGGTTCCTGAGAAGCCTTCGTTGATCGCGACCGAAATCGCATGGGGATTGATTGAAAGGATCGAAACAGATCCGATTGGTGCCCATTCGATGCCGGAGAGGTCGATGTCGTTGTTCAGGATGTAGTTCTGATCCAAAGCGACTCTGACATTCGAGAGTTGTTGCGCATTTTCGATCTGATAAGGATCTTCAAGGGTGCCTGTACCACCGGCGAATAGCGTATCAGTGATTGAGTTCACAACTGTGTAGACAAAGTTCACGGATGCGCCTTCAAGATCAGTGATCGTGATGACCATGGTTCTTGAACCGACGGTGTCGGTGTTGAAACCAGTGATGGCGACGGTTTCATCATCCGAACTGAGTTCATAGGGGTCTTCCCCTTCAACAGTGACTCTGACCGTGAACGGCTCATAGGACTCGCCGATCACATAAGTGGTCTTAGGCATGTCGACAAATTCGACGGTGACGATGTCAGAGACTTCGACACAACCGGCAATCAAGACGACGAAGAAGAGTGCCATAACAATTGATGCGATTCTTTTGTTCAGTTGATTCATGTGTTTCCTCCTGTGTTTTTTTTATGGTTGTCTTACTTTATTCCTGTGTGGATGTTTATGAAAGGCTTAGCGTGTTGGTTCCAACAACGGTGTCAACATAACTCATCGAGCCTTTGGCAAACAAACGGCCTTGGGCATCGTAACCTTTGGCTTCGACAACCACGACCCCATCAACAGTCCGGTATGTGACATGCAGACCATAGATGATCACGTCAAGGTTCTCTTTCAGATAGATTTGAACATTGGATTGGAAGATCGTGACACTTGGGGTATCCGAGAAGGCGAACTGATAGCTTGGAAGCGTCTCAAAGGTCAGATGATCAAGTGGATCGCCGTTTTGATCGGCAGCGGCACTGATATTTCCACCTGAGAAGACGGTGGCGTGTCCTTGCCAGCCATAAGTGGACAGGAACAACATGTTCTTGTATGGTGATACATTCCAATTCCAAGTGTTCTTGACATACTCCAGTTTTGTTTCCTCATAAGTAGCAATCAGAGCATTGCTTTGATCATAAACGGCATAGGTCACGACCATCGGAATGGTCAGAAGCGTCATATGTCCTGAGGAATTCACATAGTAAATGCTTTGATCACTGGTCGGGAACGTGAAGTCGTCACCATTTTTCATGCTGATGTCATACATTCTGGTTGAAAAAACGGTCTCATCGGTATCAAATGCGGCAAACGCCGAGGTTGCAACCGACCAAAATCAATGATCACGGCCACTGGTGTCGTAGAAGACATAACCGTGGTAAGACGTGAATGGCTCACCTGTCTCATCGATCTCTACATTGTTT
The DNA here is from genome assembly GCA_018400755.1 of Acholeplasmataceae bacterium. Lineage (GTDB taxonomy): Bacteria > Bacillota_I > Bacilli_A > Acholeplasmatales > Acholeplasmataceae > RECG01. The sequence continues at coordinate 6,353 of JAGYLU010000059.1, read as the reverse complement.
TTGACCATGGTACCGATGAATGTGCCAGTCGTATTATAGATACGATAAGGATTCTGGTCCCAATTGGTGATCATTGGGGTCGCCCCCAAGGTCCAGCCCATATTTCCAAAGACATGGGTGGTGCCATTATAATCAAGGGTCTGATAACCATTTTGGGTCCCGACAAGACTTTGCACTGTCTGACTGGCACTTGGCCAGTAAATGTTTGTCATCGCGAGTTCCTCAGCTGTCCCAAGCGGTGCGCTCAAAGGATCAGAGATCTCGTGTATCAATCTGAAAGAGCCAGCATGCAAAGGATCCTCAGAATCATAGGTTGCCAGATTCGGTGTGTCTCCATATGCGTATCCATTGAGGGGATAGAGCTTCAGGAAATGCTCATCGACCATCTCCGGTGACTGGATATCCTCAGTCACGGTTTTCCCGAGATAAGTCTGTAATCCCGATCCGTCGATTGGTGAGTAAAAGGATGTCTTTGGTCTTGTGTAATTTGTTCTGAATCCAATCTCATACATGTCAATCGCTCTCTCAAGCGCTAGGATGTCTTGATTCGTGGTCGTAAGAGGATTCATCGCACCAGTCTCAAAGCGGATGCTAAGAGATCCCTGATAGACGACCCTTGTCGTTGGAGCAAGTCTTTCAAGTGCGCCACTTTGGACAATCGAGATAGAAACCGGAAGTCTTAGGGACTCAGGAAAGATCAGAGGATTGGTATTGCCATCAAGACCGGCCAGGGCATCACTAGGAAGCGCTTCAAGGCCATCGGCGAAGATGACATTGACCGCTTGTGGTGCCAGTGGGTCAAAGACGTATTCGGTCATTCCGAAGAAGTCATTGATGAACAAGGTTGTCGATAGCGAAAAACCATCAAGGTGTCCTTGCAAAAGAGCATTTTCAGAAAGTGAGAGATAGACATCGTCATATGATTCGGCACTCTTCAGGTTTCTGATCGTGTTGATGGCTTCGGCCACCAAAGACCCAGAGACATCAAGCAAAAAATACCCATTGATGACTTCTTCCAAGCCATCACCAGGATTGGTCGTGCCATCATTTCCAAGTGTCTTTCCTTGATTTGGAGCGTCACTCAAGAGTTCGGTCTGACCTCTCTTCAAGAGGGTGAGTTCCTGGACAAAGCCATCGTAGTCACTTCTGACACTGATGGTCTCTGTCTCTTCGTCATACCAAAACGAGCTGCCTTCCGTTCTAGGGACGAAACTATAATCGTTATCGATGTTCACGATCGACCGAATATCGTTAGCTGATAGATCAGGCACATCGTTTGTGATCAGGTAAGACTTTAGAACATTGGTCATGTTTTTCGCATCGGTCACGTCATTTGACATCCGCGCTTTGTCGATGTATCCTTGGTAGCCGACAATCGATACGGCGGCGAGGATCGCGACAATGGCGATGACCACAATGAGTTCTACAAGTGTGAAACCGCGGGTGCGCGTTTGGCTGCGCATCATCTTCAATGCATTCATTTCCCCTTTCGTTTTTTTGAACAAGCTAAGGTGCGACCGCCAGGCATATAGAAAAAATGCATGCGATTCATACCTTTATAAGCAGTATAGCATGCAGCACAGGCAATTATTTCTATTTATGTCTTCGTTAAACGCATTTTGAATTTATATTTCTTTTTTATTTCCTTTATGATTGTTTTTTTTCTATTAAGATTGAATATCTCTGGATTTTTAACACAACATATTGTTCATACATGTCCTATTTGAAATGTTTAGAGACAGCAAAGGCACGTTGAGTATATAAAAAAAGATGTTCCCGTGAAGGAACGTTCTAGTGGTTTATTTAATGTTTTTAAGGCGAATTGGAACCCAAGCCTCAATCTTGTAGTCAGGATCCCCAGGGTCACCTCTGCTATAGACCTCAAGTTCATATTCAGCAATGTATCCATACTGTGACTTGGGGAAAAATTCGGTATAGACCTTCTTCCAATAAATTTTGCATGGCATTGGGCATTGGGCCTTTCTCTCAAGAAAATCGCCCATGTGTTCCTTGGGAATTTCCATCTTTCGAAGCCCTTTGGGGGCACTCTTGGTCTTCCTGATGCGTCCGCCGATACCAAAATAGAACGCACTCGTCCCCCTCAATCAGTTCGGTCACACCTACTTTCTTGTACTTAGACGGCTTGAATTTTCCTTTGATGTTTTCACTCCAGCACTTCGGCATCATCGGATCCGGTTCTCGAGACTGAATAGCTTCTTCTTCACAACAAGCGTGAAAGCATCTTTTTCTCGATCTGGACATCCGCCAAGAACATACCTCCTTCCAGACTTGGTTTTATCATTCGGCTCAAAGGTATCGACACTTTGATTATACCACCAACATCGCAAAAAGTAACCCAGTCATTCTAACGTTTTAACATTTTCGAAATATTTACGACGGAAACCCTTAGAATTCCACGCTCATTTCTACCATGGTATATCAAAGATATATCCCTCTATTCACGCTACGTGTATCAATCCTACAATATGTCAAATGATCACCTGCCTCAACCTATGACAAAGTGCTTCCTAAGAGTATCGCTTGCCTGCATGCGTTTTGACCTTCATGCACACAAGTTGTCAAATAGAAACACGAAGTGTGAAATCAAAGGACACCCACATCTCACAGCGTGTTAGAATTGACGTGAAGTTACAGCCCGCCCTTGGCACCTTCCAAACATGAAAAAAGAACCGATTCCGACGAGGAAGCGGTTCTTTTATTGTTGACAAGGAAAAAAGGAAACCGTGCTTTTGCATGGTTCCTTTCCTGGCCATTGGCCGGTGTTTCGAGACGGGAGGGGTAGCCCGTTCGATCGGATTGTCAGTGATTATTCGTCGGTTGTGACGTCACCATCGATGATGATCTCATCATTTAAGAACTTGACGGCGGCAAACTCGTTTGAACTGATCATCTGGCGTCACATGTCACGGCTTCGCCGGAAATCGCATAGAGGTAGTTACCGACATAAACAGCCCGTTCAATCGAGAAATCATAGTAGTAACGATTACCACATGTCATAGAGATCGCGGTCTTCCTGATAGAAATCCTGATGGGAAATCTGGGCTTCGATGGTGATCGGTGTTTCTGATTCAGGATCAATGTTGAAGATCAAATAGTCGTTTGAGTAATATTCCTGGTAGCTTGTCCAGTGATATCTGGAAACCGCAAAACCCATGAACCCGAGCTCTTCGGCCACCAAGATGGCCTTATGGTTCCAGATCGCTTCGCTATAGGTCCATCCGCCATCATTCGGGATGACAAGAGGCGAACCGACTTCAACAGGGTTATCAGGGTCACTGATGTCAAAGAGGCTGAGCTTGAGTCCATCAATCAGGTTGCCTTCGGCCTCATAGCCGATACCAACGATGTAATGATCGCCCCATGGGTGTTGATAGGTTGAGAATCCAGTGACTTCCAGGCCTGCCCGAATGGTTGGATTCGTCGGATCACTTAAATCAATGGTGTACAAGGGGTCGATCTGCTCATAGGTGACCACTGTTGCCATGGCCCCGTTGAAGCGGACGGAACGGACGGTTTCACGAGGCTTGCCGATGCCTTCATCTAGCAGACCAATGGTTTTTAGAACACGGGTGCCGTCCTGATCTGAACGCTCGAAGACATAGAGTCTGTTGACCACAGAATCGCCCCAGCCTTCGGTGGTGACCATCCTGAATGTGCCATCATACTCATCCATTGCGAATTGGTTGATGACATAGCCACGATAGAATCCGGCACCGCCATATGAGATTGAGCCATCATTGTTGATCAGATATGAAAGCAAAGTGCCTTTAATGGTATAGTCGCCTGTACTGTTATCATAGTGATAAGTGTTGGTTGCGAGATAGATCGCTTGCGTGCTGACATAGACCTGGCCCCAATTGGCACTGCCCAGGAAGACGTTGAAGTCAACTGTGACCTCTTCTTTCAGGCTGACCTGGGTAATCATGGTAAATGACTGATAATATGAATCCGGAAGATACTTGATGTCTTGATACTCAGGGACAATCAGTTCATCATTTTGTCTGACGAATGGTCTTGGATCGACAACATCATCATAGAGATAGATGTAGTGGTTTGAGATGACATAAAGCTCTTCATCAATCAGACGGGTTGTCATCAGGTTTCCGGTGATCTCAATTTCTTCCTGCAAGACCAGGTCATCAATCGAATAGACCATCAGATAGGTTTGCGGAACACCATGCCAATACCAACCACCAGCAACATCGACATCGTCTTCTGATTCCAAGACGCCGCCTTCAAAGGCCATGATGAAGTACTGGTAACGTTGACCAACCACGATCAGATAGTCATCGGTGAGATAGAGATCCGAGAAGTAAGTGTATTGGTTGTCCTGATTGGTTGATTCCATGTTTGACTCCAAGATGATGTCCATGCGCCCATCACCAAGCAATTGAACGACTTGCAGTTCATTGTACTTGATGCGGTAGATGCGGTTGCCATCCGTCTTGATGACATCCCCTTCATCGACACCTTCGACTTGGACATTGGTTTTTGAGTAACTGTCGCTGCTTTCAGAACTTTCTAGTCCGCCATCGGTTGTCGGTGCCATATCTTCCATCACCGCATCGTCGCGGGTATTGAAAGACCAGTCACCACTCTTGTTCTGCTGGCTTTCGACAAGGCCTGAGAGTTCTTCATAACTTTCAAGTCTTGCGAGCCCCAAATCACTTTCATCGAATGTGGGATCGACACCTTTCTCGCAGCCCGCGAGAAGGCCTAGGAAAAGAAGTAATGCAAACACTGTGAGCAGTCGTTTCATGATTGATGCCTCCTTCGTATCTCAAGGCCAGATTGCCTTGTTCAGTCATAGGATACACAGAAGATGCATAAAGTTGGGACAAACTCTGGAAAACATCACCATCTCATCCATATCCATGCTTTTTTGCAAATAACGGTGAAAGGTGGAGATATGCTCTGGTGAAAAACTGTTTTGATCGTTGAAAACGAAGAATCGTTGATTGATCTGATGAAAACGTATTTTGTCAAGTCCGGTTTTCTCGTCCATTCGGCTACCCGCGGAACCGCTACTTCCGAACTCTTTTCGAAAACCCGCATCGATCTCAGTTAAGTCCTTGATATCATGCTTGATGACATGGATGGCTGGTCGGTTTTAAGGACAATCAGAACCACTTCGTCGATTCCGGTGCTGATGCTCACAGCAAGAAGTCAGGAAACAGACAAACTCTTCGGTTTTGAACTTGGAGCCGATGATTACATGACCAAACCATTTAGTCTGAAGGAGCTGCTCGCAAGATCCAAAGCACTCTTGAGACGGGTGGTCTCAAACCAAACCAGTGAAGTGATCACCTTGGGGAGACTCAGCATTGATTCAGTCGCCCACCAGGCCACCCTAGATAGCGCTCCTTTTGAACTCACACCCAAGGAATTCGACCTTCTTCTCTATCTGATCAGTCATCAGACTGAAGCCGTCAGTCGCGAACAGCTCTTGCAAAGCGTCTGGGGCTATGACTATTTCGGAGACTTGAGGACCGTCGATACCCATATCAGAAGGCTCAGACAAAAGTTGAAGCCTTATGACCCGATCGAGACCGTCTTCGGGATCGGATACCGGTTCAAGGCGGATGCCCTATGACGAAAAACAGACTGCCGATCCTCTACCGTTTTCTGATCTACTTTGTTCTCTTTGCGATGCTTCTGACCGGATCTTTGTACATCTTGCAGCGGACACTGTTACCCTCTTTTTACTACAATCAAACCGTGGTGAACATCAAAGATGACATCAAAGCCTTAGATGATCTTCTCTATGATGATGACATCGATTATGTCTTTGAGACACTCGTCTCGAACTACCAACGGTCCATTGTCTCTGAGATCACGATCTATAGTCCCGCTGGCTCAGTCCTCTATAACGACCATGCCTCCCCTCTCACCCCCGTCACCCTCAAACGTCTTGAGACCTCGGATATCGAGGAGACATCCTTTGACGGACGTATGACCTATCTCGTGGTTTTTGTCAAAACCGAGGACTATATCTTCCGCTTCAAAACCCCTTATGAAAGTCTTGGAACCGCCTTATCGATCATCAATGAGCTATTCGTTCTCACATTGGGCTTTGCTCTTTTGATCTCGATGGGGTTGGCCTATGTCTTTTCCAGAAATGTCTCAAGACCATTGGTGCGACTTGACCGGATTGCATCAAAAATGGCCGGACTCGATTTTTCAGTCCGCTTTGAAGACATACGGACTGATGAGATTGGTAATCTTGGTCGGACTCTAAACCATCTCTCGCATGAACTGAAAGAGACGATCACGATGCTTGAAACTGAACTTGCCAAGGAAAAACACCTTGTCGAGATGAGAAAGACATTTGT
>JAGYLU010000058.1 GCA_018400755.1 Acholeplasmataceae bacterium | reverse complement strand
CATCCGCCATCCATTCAGATCGAGATTGAACACCCATCGGTTTTGTCCCCCGTCTCCTGTCCAAAACACAACCTCCATGTACCTGGTCGGCCACTGATGGGTTCCACACGTCATCGGGACGGTGAGATATGGCAATCCCGAGATCGAATCAGGCGTACTGGTGCTGAATTCAAGAAACGTCTCAAGAGGCGTCAACTGTGAGATCATCGTCTCACCAGACGCATCCGGAGTACTCATGTATGATATTCGATTCCCATTTGAGGTCCCGCCATTTAATCCAGCCAAACCAAATGAATTCGCCGATATACGCATCCCCGGGCTCACGGGGATGATGATGCTTTCCCCCGGTGAAGTCTCCCATGTGGTCCTGATCAGCGTTGATGGGATATAGGTATTGAACGCAACCTTGTCCGTTATGAGGGCAAGAGCATAGAGATTTGTATCAGATCCCGCTCCTGATCTCAACATCCAATCGACATCATATCCCGAATCAATTGGCATTTGTTCCAAATAGTAAGAGACCTCCTGATATGGTGGTGACAACAGAACTGGTTCGGTGATGGTGATGATCACCTGATCAGTCATCAACGGATTCAGATCATAGGTCACCGTGATGATCACGTGTTCTCCAATCATGGCATCTATATGAGGCGTGACAAGTCCGAAAGCATTGACGGATGCGACCAATGTGTCGCTTGAAGACCACGAGACCCTTTGGTCTGAGGCATTGTCAGGTTCAAATCTGACCACGAGCTGGATTGTTTGGTTGATGGGAAGATTCATCCTTGTTTCCAACAGACTGATGCCTTCGAGGTCTATGGGAATCGTGATCAGATCCCTCACCTCAGGATACGCTTCTTCTTCCAAATCAAATGATAATCCCTCATATGAATATCCGTATGCCCTTTGGGCGGTCACTGCGGCCATATGCATATACGCCAGTGTTGTATAATGGATTGAATCTCCAGGCACCAACATGCCATTGGTGGTGGTGAAATCCTGAGTCATGCGCGTGAGCATGACGATATCATCATGTTCCATAGCTAGTTCCTCCTGAGCAGCAAGAATTGAGAAGTATGAAGGTTTTGAATGGGCCCTGATCCGAATGATATAGGCGGTCTCAAGGTCAAACATGTCTTTCTTCTCATGCCACATCTTCAGGAACGCAGTTTTGTATTCAGAGACGGTCATATTGGCATCAGACTCACCTTGCAACCAAAAGAACAACCGTTTGTTGATTGTCTTTCCAATCTGATCGATATGTTCGATCGCTTTCCCGATCTTATTGTTGACAGCATCACGGTTTTGACCATCTTCTATGAACGTGTTGATACTTTGGCCGCCTCCGGCAACATGGACAACCAAAGGCGTACTTCCAAGAGCAAGCCAGTGCGTTGCGAAAAACGGTGCCAGACTTGAACTTGTCTGATCTTCAGCCCACTCAAGACCGGTTCCGGGAATCGTTTCACCAACAGGGTGGACACACGGGACATACGTGTTCGTGAGCACCTTATATTCATAGGTCTCTTTGTTTTCGGCCTGATAACCGCTTGTCGGATACCCATCCCGAGATTTGCCTTGCATGTTCGATTGGCCTGAAAAGACGAGTAGATCAACAGCGTCACGGCTGTCCACAACCACACAAGAACTTAATAGAGTCATACCAAGAATCATGAACATCATCACTGTTTTTCTCATCCTAATCCCCCTGAAGTCACCATTATCCCTCATCCGATCCAATATCTGATCCTCATGTGTCATCGTTTTATATGCCCTTAGTATATCATGATGAGATCATTATGGTATCCATGGTCTGTTTTGGAAACCTAGTGCTCACCACTGGCGTTACGATTGAGAACACTGACCAAGTCGGTTACCACAACACCCCTGGATACTCGTCATCCCCTTTGATTTTCAATTGGCTTAGTGTTATCATAGAACACACATACCTTATGGGGGGGAATGACCAATGATGAAACGCATATTTTTGATTGGAATGCTCGCATTCATAGTATTTGGAACAACCGGATGTACCGAAAGACACACAGTTGCATTTGATACGACCGGTGGATATCCACTTGAATCACTTCAGGTCAATGAGGGCTCCACATTGATTCTGCCAGTTCCCGAAAGAGAAGGATACAGTTTTGTCGGTTGGCATAAGGATACGATTTACGGTCAAACTTATACCGACAACACACCGATCACCTCAAGCGTCACGCTTTTTGCCCGTTGGTCAGTCAATCGATATCAAGTGCTGTATCAATCCAATGGTGGCACTTACCTTGATCCAATCAGTGTCACTTATCAACAAGACATCCCTCATCGGATACCAACAAAATCCGGATATCTCTTTTCCGGGTGGTATCTTGATGCTGACTTATCAGTACCTTTTGACAATGATCTGATGCCGGCCCATGATCTCTTTTTATACGCCAAATGGACACTCGATGAGTTCACCTTGACCTTTGATTCCAACGGGGGAACAACTGTTGAACCAATCACGGTTGATTATGCATCAGTGCTTGCAAAGCCTGACGATCCTACCCTCATCGGATATCATTTTGCGGGATGGTATATCGATCAGAACCTTGTGGTACCATTTCAGTTTACGCTCATGCCCGCTGATGATTTAACCCTATATGCCAAATGGGTTGCTGAAACATATACCATCACATTTGATTATCAGGATGCCACTGCTGGCACAGGTCAACAGAGCCAGTCTGTATCCTTTGAACAACCCTATGACACACTGCCTTCGCCGACAAGAACCGGATATACCTTTTTGGGATGGTATACAAGCATAACCTATGGAAAGTTGATTACTAGTCAGACCACCATGACGACCAGAGCGGATCATGTCCTCTATGCCCGTTGGCGAATCAACACCTATACAATCTCATTTGATTCCAATGGCGGGTCAACCCAACCACCCATCCAAGGAACATATGGGACGCCTATCAATGAGCCGACAACCCCAGTCAAAGAAGGCCATACCTTTTTTGGATGGCATGATAACGTCAATTTGACTCGTTTGTACACTTTTGATACAATGCCTGATCAAAATCTTACACTTTACGCAAAATGGGATATCAACCAATACACCTTGTTCTTTGAAACTTATGATGGAACATCGATTGATTCTGTCACTTATGATTTTGGAGCAATAATCATCACACCAGATGATCCCGATAAAGAAGGCCATACGTTTAGTGGATGGTTCCTTGAAGACAGTCCTGAAGGTGTTTTCGAGTTTGGGACAATGCCCGCAAACGACCTAATCGTTCATGCGTCTTGGCGTGTGAATACCTATCAACTCATTTATATGGATTTCGAGCAAGACCCATATCTCAGCCTATCCGTCCATGGACATTATGTCATCGCGACAGATGCCTCAGGATCGATGTTTGGGTGGGGTAGAAACACATACGGACAGCTTGGGATTGGAACGAATGAAAACCAAGACGGACCGATCTCTTTGAATGGTCAATTCCCTTTACTGGATCAGGAGACCATTGATGAGATCATCACCGGTGAGTCACACGCATTTGCCCTGACTTCACAAAGCCGACTGTTTGCCTGGGGATATAACGCTCAAGGTCAACTAGGCACGGGTGACAACATCAACCGGTTCTCTCCGGTTGACATCACTACCTCATTTTCTCTTGATTCAAATGATTTCATCATCAGTGTGAGTGCCGGAGGCAACCATTCAGTGGTCGCAACTGACAAAGGTCGGGTATTCACGTTTGGACATAACACTTATGGACAACTCGGCAACGGAACGAACACGCACAGCCACCTACCTTTTGAAATCACCTCAAATTTTTCGCTTTCCGAAGAAGATCAGATTGAGTCTGTCCACACCGGTCATTCCTTCTCCTTGGCCATTTCCAAATCAGGTCGGATCTTCACCTGGGGCAACAACAACGATGGCCAACTCGGTGACAACTCCCGCAATGGTCGGACATTGCCCTTTGACATCACCATTGGTTTGATGTTTCAAGGAGATGAGACAGTTCATAATCTTCAGACCGGAAGACATCACGTGACCTTGTTGACCACCCATGGCCGAGTACTTGCCTGGGGATCTGCAAGTGATGGCCAGATTGGATATGGTGTCAGTGGCACTCGTATTTTGCTGCCATATGACATCACCTCACGTTTCAATCTTTCCATAGATGAAACCATCATCATGATTTCAACCAGAGATGTGCACGTGATGGCTTTGACATCCACTGGACGCATCTTTGCCTGGGGCAACAACCGTCACGGTCAAATCGGTAATGGCACTGAAGGAAGTGCCATCAAAAGTCCGACTCAGATAACGGATTATATCACGCTTTTCGGCGAAGAGAAAATCTCATCGATTCATACAGGAACAGCGAACTCATATGCCTTGACGACTTATGGACGCGTCTTCACTTGGGGCAACAACAGTTACGGTCAATATGGTCTTGGAGACACATCCATCGTATCAACCCCTGTTGATGTCACCCATCAATTTCAGTACCTGGATGGTGAGAAGATTGTCAAAACTACCTTGGGAGCATACTTCGGCATTGCTTTGTCAGCATCCGGCAATGTCTATACCTGGGGTCGAAATGATCATGGTCAAATCGGCAATCGCACCAGAGATGACCAATCAACACCTTTGAACATCACCCATCACTTCAATCTCGAACATGATGAGACCATCATTGATATCATCACCGATGACAGCCATGTTTTTGCTGTGACATCAATGCACCGCCTGTTCGCCTGGGGGGCAAATTCAAGAGGGCAACTTGGAAATGATTCAACCTCTAGGGTAACATCACCACTCGACGTCACTCACGCCCTAGGTTTGTCACCAAATGAAACCATCATCAAAGTCGACACTGGCCTTTATCGTTCAATCCTTCTCACATCAGCAGGCAGGGTGCTTTCATGGGGGACGAACTTTTCCGGTCAACTAGGCGATGGCACCACAACCGAAAGACGGACACCGATAGACATTACCAGCATGTTTCATCTCAATTTGAATGAAGTGATCACTGATGTCTCATCTGGTATGAACCACACTTTGGCTCTGACATCCGAGCACCGGGTCTTTGCCTGGGGTTCCAACTCAATGGGTCAACTCGGATATGCCTTATCAGCACCGCAAGATGAACCAATGGACATCGGATTCATCTTTGATCTGGAATTTGATGAGCACATCGTCGCCATTGGCGCATCGGCATCCTACTCTTATGCCATGACCAGCACGGGTCGGTTGTTGCTTTGGGGGCAAAACGACTATGGACATATTGGCAATGGAACAACTGACACTCAGTACGGACCTTATGACATAACGCCAACCCTGGGATTGGATGTTGATGATTCAATCTCTAACGTTTACGCTGGTCCAACTCATATGGGCATCATCACTGAGAAAGGACGCATTTTCTTCTGGGGAGACAATACCTCTGGCGGTCTTGGAAACAGCACTGCTGGTGATCTGGTCACATCCCCATTTGATATGGGCTCATATCTGCCTTTGACGCCGGGTGAGCAAATTCTAAACTTGTCTTTTGGAAGCCATTTCTCATTCTTGGTCACATCCCATCATCGGGTCTTTAGTTGGGGTCGAAACATCTATGGTCAAACAGCCTATGTTGATCCCACACTTCCATATCCGGCATTTGGTCCAACGATGACTGTTCACAACTATCACTTCGGTCAGGAGATGTCAGTGTTGATCCCTCCTAACAATCCTGAGACCTTCCTTCATTGGGAAGACACATCGGGTGAAGGTGTTGTCTTCACTGGCGGACCAATGCCATCATATAATCTCTATGTTGTCTCTTATAGAGCATATCAGCAAAACGACTGATTGATATGGTCATCAACACTTTAAGTTGACATCAAAAGACCCCGCGAACCAAGGCACTTCCTGATGAAGGACATGCCCTAATGTGTGGGGTCTTTGTTTTACCTGAAAGACACATGTTGATGATGAAACAAGCAGTCACCATTATGGTCATCTGAAACTTCACTGGGATCAGTGACTGATTGACAAACAACACCTTGGTCATATTTGATTCATGAAACGGGAATAGTGCTGATTTGACGATCATCAATCTTTTCTCTTTGAGATGCGAGTGACAAGCATATCTCCGTTATGAGCAGTGCATCATATCCCCCGAAGAGCGAGCACATCTATGGATATGCTCAGATGATATCGGTAGGAAACCAAAACAAAGAATTAGAGATATGTCATACACTAGAAGTGTTTCGCATGCGATATCATATCAAAATTTCTTGTTCGAATGGTTTCAAGAACGTATTCTGATCAATGTCATGATGACGTGAGATGATTATTTCACCAATATGAATGGGCTGATATCGTGATCCGATTGTTAGCGGATCATATCACGCAAGTTGATTTGGGATGACAGCGGTATCTTGAAAAACCGATTGACATCATCTAAATTCTTGATTGCGTGGTCCCCTGTTTCATCTTTTGGACCTGACCAGACCAATCAGTTTGCATCACTCCATCAGTCTTTGGCAAACGGTCACTGTGTCATCATAGAGATCAAGTCAGGCCACTCCATCTAAAAAAGATGCTTTTCTTGGAAGTGTGGGCATCGTGTCTAACGTGACATCAATTGATGGATACCTATTTGATTGGAGATGGATGGATAACCACACCTGATGTCATCCATGAGTGTTTTAGTTAGATTCCGTCAGTGTTTCTTTCACGTGGTTCAAGATGTGCTCACACCTCTTGGTAGACAGTTTGAACACTTTCGAGAAGCGGATCAAATCCATTTCTGTTGGCTTGCCTTCACCAGCGACCGTCATTTCATGTTCCACTTTGTAAGGCGTTCTTGTCAGATCAAAAGCAGGTGACAGTCGATATCCTTTTGCTTTATCATCGTATAAGAATGCGTGATTCTTACTGTGATCATCCTTGTTTTGATGAAGGACATTGAAACACATTCTTCGATATGCCTCATATAGATCGTCTTGGTCAATACTGATTTTTTGAATCACTTGAAAGAGATGGATGTAATCGAGATTGGGAATCTGGTGGGTTGTTTCGAGGATTGCTGCCAATGAGATCATGTGTTTCTTTCCTTGTTGACTCCGATCGAATCTTTTGACGCCAAAAAACCCTTGATGTCGTTTGGATGGGAACAAACGACATTCCGGGACTAGAATCCCTGCTTTTTTCGCCAACATGTTTGACTTGTATTCGGATGCTCCGATGTTTGGAGGATCCATGGTGGCCGGAAACTTCACAATCCAATCTTCACCATCAATCTGAAGATGGGCTTTTGGTCTTGCTCCACCACTCGATCCCCCATAATGATAGAGACTGTCAAGATCAGCATCCTCATAGGTCTCATCAAGAATCCTTTGAACGGCTTGGGCAAGTCTTTCAATCGTGACATCATTGTGATGCTTTCCATGAATGGTTGTTGGCTCATAACCAAGCGCTCCCAATCCTTTGTCACTCACAAGTGTCAACTTCGAAAGTGGCGACAGATGCTCAAATCGGATTTGCTGGCGGGCAAGCGTTCTTCTGACCAATAATCTGCCCCAACCATCTGGCAATGAATCATTGAAAACTCCAAAAAGGCCGCCAAACAGATCTGATTTCGATATGTAGACCTGATGCGACAGCGGAAGTGACAATGGTGATATGGAAAACCCATCTGAAACCCATTGTTCCTCGTATTGAAATGCCATTCTGCCTGGTTCAATTTCAACCAAATAACCGACAATCCTTTGATTGTATGTCACCGTCAAGCGTTTCACGTCAATGTTCATGGTCTGAAGTCCCTGACGTTCTTGATGATCATGTGGTTGAAGAGCTGGTTGAAATCCTCTAGACAATCAATCGTCGAACTGATTCTGAGCAGTGACTTCAAAGAAATGTCTCCGGTTGTCTCAAACCTCCTGATTGAGGCATAACTGACTCCAGATCTCACACTCAATGTTCTTTGCGTCAGTCCGAATGCTTTTCTTTGCTTGATAAACCTTTGAACCAATGCGGTCGTCACTGACTGTTCAGTCTCGACATTCACAAAA
>JAGYLU010000057.1 GCA_018400755.1 Acholeplasmataceae bacterium | reverse complement strand
ATTGTCTTCGTAGGTATGTGAGGGCTTTGTTCTCGTGTCGCGATCGATCTGGTTCAACATGAAAAACCGGGAGGCATTGCCTGTCTTTTCCTGATCTGGTGACAGTAAGTCTTCAGTTTCAGATGATGAGGTGAGATGTGACATGGACAGGATTTGTCTTTCCTTGGTCAAATGAAAAACAACAAAGATCAGTGCGATCAGAATCAGTAAGCCAGAGATCAGCACGAACAGAATCTCGGCTGTGCTCAGCATGATGGTCCGATCAATCATCTCTGTTTTCCCGCCTAAGGCCAGCAAGAGCAAAAAACCGACGATCAGCGTCAATGATAACAATACGATGTATGTCGTTGTTTGGGGTTTTCTTCTCATGGCACACTCACAATGACAAGGTTTCTAGTCTTGATCAGGCTTCTGATCCGATTCATCCTCAGTCGACTTCGAAAACACTTCTTGTCTGACTTTGTGACGGATCTTGGATTTCGTTTTCTTCCATTGTTCCTTGAACAGTTTCTTATAGGCTGCCATTTCTGCTTCCATTTCCTTGAATCGTTCTTTGGATGTGAAGTCATCTTCCTCAGTCAACAATCCCTGTTGCATCTTCAAGGCCATGTATTGCGCATGCGCGGCCTTTTTTTGTCCATCAAGATGTTTCAGCCCACCTTGCAAGGTATTGATTGTTTGCGTCAGCGTCTCTGACTCTCTTTGATGATCGCTAAGCATGTGTTCAATATCCGATTTGAGATTTGATATTGTCTTTCCCAAGTCATCCATCTCAGCGCGCCAGATGGCTTTCTCGTTTTCATGTTCGAGAAGCAACGCCTTCTGTTCATCAAGATGTTTTTGAATCAATAACTGACGTTCACGATCATGTGCCTCGTGGATTTGGGAAATCTCTTGACGGTGTCTTTCGTTTGCATCAATGAGTTCTAGTTGGTGGACGTTCTCCGCTTCGGTCATATCATCAAAATATTTCTGTTTCAAGGTGTCAGTTGTCTGGATTTGATCAGTCAGTGTCATTTGAATGTCGTCGATGGATGATTGCAACTGAATACATGCTTGCTCTTTCATGATGATCACTTTTTGCAGATGATCATTCTTTTCCTGTTTCAAAGACAAGGTGTCCCTGTCTTTTTCGAGCTGATTGTTTCTCTTTTCAAGCTTGATGATGTATTCGGCGGGATCCAAATGCATCTCAACCATACGTTTCTTGAGTCTCTTGATTTCTTCCGCCATCTTTTGGTTTTGTGCGTCTTGTTCGGCTTTTTGATAAGATTCGAACCTTAGTTCAAAGTCTTTTGTCGCATCGCTGCCAACGATGTAGGAAATGGTTGACGTCAATTGGATGGTCTCAGCGATGTCATCGCTCATATCTGGTGGAAAAGGATTGAATGTTTTCTTGATTTCTTTGAAAATGTAACCATTCTTGTTATAGGATGTGATGAACTCATAGAGTTTCATCGCGACTCGGAAATTGGGGTTCATGCGTAGGATATTCGTCTTGACAACTGGTGGTTTGATCAATGGTGCTTTTGATACTTCTTTCATCAAGGGTGTGGCAAGAAGAGAGATCGTGAGGGCATGAATCGTTTCCAAGCGATTGACCAAAGGAATCTTTTTGTATTGATCGACAAGATACGGATCGTTTTTATAGGTGTCATCAAAAGACAGATGGTATGTCAGATGTCTTTGGTCGAGACTGAACGTTTTTTGGATCGTCATGGACGACTCATATGACGTTGTCTTGTCTTTGATGGCGTCAAGCCTGATTTGAATGAAATCCTTGAGGTAGCGCAACAACATATACAAAAACCGGTTCTCATACACCAGATAATCGTTTAGCTTCTCGACGATGTACAATTTGTCTGGAATCAGATGTTGGCCAACGCCAGGGGCACGCGTGATCAGATCGCTGTGTCGTGACAAGTGTTCGATCGATGATTTTGAGGTCCGTTTCACTTTTTCGATGGGAACAACTTCGCCTTCTGTGCGAATGAACTGACGGTCTTCCTGAATGGCTTTTTCGACGTAGATCAAACCTTCTTCAATGTTCTCAATCCAATCGGATTCAATGACACATGCATACTTGATGGCTGTCAGGACATCCAGATGATCATCGGAGTGGGTGATGATTCTCCGCAATCTCTGGCTGTATGGGTCATCAAAGGTATGTGCTTTGAATGATTGGAAAGCGCGGTAATACAAATCCATCAGTTTCATGTCTATGCTCATCCCCTATGCTCATGCAGCATCAGCCTCTTATTTGGCATTGATCTCGATGTTTCTTATGTATTCGACACATGAGGCCATTTCCCCGTCTCCAAACAACTCCTCGATGAAGGCGATCGACCGGGAGCGGCATTCTGGACATAGACCATGTTCTTGGTCTCAAGTTTTCGAGCACCTCTTGGACATCATGTAAGGGCGGACAGTTCGGTTCCTCCACAGGCGACGATCACCGGCACATACTTCCGGATCTCGCATCATGATGCGATTACCGAAGGTGATCCGAAATGGGTCATCAGGTATTTGTCGAGCGCTTTGATGCGTTCCGAGATCCCGGCTTGAGAGTTCATAGGTCTTGCGGGCAATCGTTGCCGATGTTTGACCGTCGCTGAGACGGTCTCTTCCAGTAACAGCTGAATGAACGGTTTGGCGCGCTGGTCAAGATTGATGACCATCGCCCGGTCGTAGACCCTGTCCGGATATGGAGAAGGTTGAATCATCATTGTTCGCTGTCCCCACAAACCACATGCGTTGTCAGGCAAGACCAGCCGGCCGTTGTCCAGTAAGTTTGATCCGTGTACACATCGGATATGACATCGAGATGTCTCTTGTCTTCTGGTCCGCAACTCGAGCATAGGGAGAGGGAACTCTCTTTGAGCCGAAGTACTCCACCCGGGCAAGTTCATCTCGTCTAGACGGTGATGTACATCCGGTCGTTCAAATCGGCCTCATAGAGGTTTTTGGAGCAAGGTTGTCTCATTGAACTTTCTGGTGAATTCGTTGTGTAATCCAATCAGGTCCGTCCTTTCTTCCACATGGGTTGGATGGGGACGACGACCGTCGGGTTTCGGGATAATCGCCAAAAGGCATAGGCCAATGACGTCTTGCCGGTGCCGGACATGCCTTGCAGGATCATGACATGGTTGACCGAAAGCCCTCCGATGAAGCGCGTCTGATGTCATCGATGTCATAGAAGAGATTGAGTCGGTCCGCTGCGAAATGCCGGAACTCATCACAGATGTCTGACAAGGTCACATTGTCTTCGTAGGTATGTGAGGGTTTTGTTCTCGTGTCGCGATCGATCTGGTCTCAACATGAAAACCGGGAGGCATTGCCTGTCTTTTCCTGATCTGGTGACAGTAAGTCTTCAGAGCTACCGCCTGCCTCGTTATTGCTGAGTTGGTGGCGTTTGAACTCATTGGTCATCATGAGCAAGAGGGCAATGAGAATCAGCAGCAAAACAGCGATCAGATAGACATAGATCGCCACATCGCTTGTCAATGTCAGCCATATCGATTCAAATGCATCACTGACATTTGTGTGGATGTTGAAGAGGCTTCTAGGCAACAAACGGTATCCGGTCATGATGATCTCCTTGTTTCAAGGTGTCGTCTATTGACGCGCTTGTATGAGTCTGTACAAAGACTTGGATTTGTTAAGATCATCGCTCTCATATAATCTTTCCAAGAGTCGGATGAGATCTTCTCTTGCCTCATTGCCAAGGTCTGGCAAGGTTGTCCGAAGCAAACGGAGCAGTTTCGAAGATAACATCCGATCGATACAATCATTGGTGTCACCACCAAAGATCATGAACGTGGATGTGTATCGTTCGAGTTGTCGGAACAGACGATTGTCAATCGTCTGTTGTGTCTGTTGTCTCAGGTATAGATTGATCTGATCGATCTTTTTCCAGTCTTCCTCTTCCAAATGATGTTTCCGGTATCCTTCCACAAGAAGATTTGCCAGTGATCTGTGTGACAGTTTCAAGGGGTTTTGGTGAACCGAATCCAAGGGGGGCGTCACTTGTGTGGTCAGGGTCATTGTCATCGCGCTTCTGGCCAATGGTCCAGACTCGAAATCTTCCGTGTTCTGATCAGGAATCACAGCAAACCAGAGGTTTTCAGGCATCAAGGGAATCCTTTGAAAATCCGGATGTTTGATCACACAGGGCAACAAAGGATCGAGCGCATAGGCCATCACTTCTCTGAAATGCTCAGCAAATAAACTCAAACTGATGTCAGAGAGCAGCATGACATGGATCATGTCCGGGTGTTCTTGTGCTGATTTGATACACCTATGGAGCTGATGAGGGTTTGATAACAAGTCAATGAAACGAACTGAATCCTCATCAATCTCATCAATGAAAAGGAAAGCACCGACAAAATCAGTGAAAAGTTCTAGAAATCTCTGGGCGATTGTCTGATGCTCGTGCTTTAGGACAATCAGTTTGGAGGCAGCCATACATGCGAACATCTCTCTTGCGTCATTGTGATCAATGGACAAACCACATTGATTGATGTATGTCGATAACAGGTTTAAATAGTTTGCGGCATCTGCCGGTTCATGATAAATCGGTGTCGCAGGAATCATTTGGAGTGGCTTTGGAATATCAATTGTCGGACTAGGCCGGGATTTCTTTCTTTTGGTTGACGACGTATGGGTGTCAGTGCCGACCAAATCCGAATCACTTTTCTGGACATATGTTTCCTCAAAAACCGGAGTCGAACACGGCAAGTCATCGATGATGACGGACATCTGTTTAACTGTGGTCTGATGTTTGACCCCGGCACTGAAACTAAAAGCAACATATAAAAACCCATAAACGTTTAGCAAAACGGTTATGACCAATATCAGGTAAAATGACGGATCATCAATATCTCGTGACATGAGATCAATCAGAAACACCGTCGCGCCAATGATCAAAATCACCACCCATATGCGCTTGGCCTTGTAACTTGAATTTTGTGTGTCAACCATTCTATCTCCCACTCATTTCATAAGTTGTTGTGATCCAAATTTGATTCTCGATTGGTATATGGCATTGTTTCCGAGGTCGTTTGTGACAGGATTGGTGAGGAGGCCATGATGATTGAATCCAGTGTGTATGACCCCTTGAGATAGTCACTGATTGTGTCAGCAACCAGTGCCACATCTGGTGAAGCCTATGGAAAGCTTTGAATCGTCGAACAGAACTCACAATAGAGAGTGCGGATTATGTCAAGCCTGTTCAAAAAGAGACCAAACATGCACGAGGGATGTGTTCACAATGGTTGGGAAACTCAAACCGAGGTGTCTAGACCCTGCTATTCTCAAAAATACCCCACCAAGCCACGAAAGTACCAAGCAAAGTCATCAATGATTCGTTGACAATCGCGCTATTTCGTGGTAATCACTTTTTTATTTGACTTAATCATCTTCCCCCAGCATGTAAGAGTGCCTTATCGTCTGTTTCAAGGCTTTGTTTGTATCAATTATACCAAATATAAGTGTGATTTTAAATACTTTTCGAGTCTCGCGATTATTGACTTCTTATAGTCATAAGAGGGGTATCCAAAGGATAGGTGTTTTTTGAAAGGTCGTCATAAGCCACATATCGATGACAATTGAGAGGATGCCCAGAAACGAAGTGTTATGGAAATGATTGTTATGTATGGAAGCAACATCAGTCTATGAACTGGATTGTGTCAACAACATCACACAATAAAGTCACATGACAATCAAGGCATTGGAAGCGTCCTGTGACCATCTGTCATTGAATTCAGCATCAACCGAGCATTGATTTCGTATGGAGGCGACTATTGAGCATTCAATATTGTCTGAGGATTATCTTCAGTGAATCACAGAGATAGGGTATAGCGTCATGATAGATTCAAATAATGGCTTGATGGTGCAAACGCTTGATTGTTTGATCCGCACATGGTGTGGATCATGTTGTGCAGGGTTAATGGAATTACTACGAAGACTATTGCGATTTGGTCCATGATGGATTATCCTATAGACAGGATAGGGAACATGGCAGGTGTTGACATGTCAGATCATGGAATGCGTGGTTGGGACCATATTGTTTATACGTTGATTGACAACAACTTCAAAGGCGAGGTATTCACTTTGAGGGATCGTTATTTGTTCGAACCCCTTTTCCAAAAAGCATATCCCAAAAACGTTCATATCAGAGACAAGATCAGACAAGTGCTGCAACACCTTAGAGACAAGGGGCTTATTATTTTCAAAGAAAGCGGAACGTATGAGATGACAGAGCAGTTGGCCAGTGTGACCCGAGAAGCATTGGGTGAACAGGAGTTGGCCTATCTCCTTTCCAATGATGACATACCGGGGTGGGTCAAGATTGGCAGAACCAAATCTATTGATCAAAGACTCAAAGCGCTTTACAACACATCGATACCGCTACCTTTCAAGGTTGAAGAGACAGTTGAAACGATGAATACCGAGCAATCAAAAATCTTGGAAAATGTATTCACAGTATCATCGACACCTTGAATCCCAGTCTCAGGAAAGATACTGGGGCATCCAAAAGAGAGTTCTTTATGATGTCTTTGGAGCAAGGGAAGTCTATTTTTGATCTTGTGTTCATGATCATGGCTGTCAATCCAGCACAGGACATCTGGCCATCCTTGTAGCCTTAAGCCCGGAAGAGTCGTGGTCCGCAACCATGTCGTTTTATAACACCATATGGAGTTATAGCTCAGCGGGAGAGCACCTGCTTCACAGGCAGGGGGTCGTGGGTTCGAAACCCTCTAACTCCACCATATAAGTATGAACTGACTCCAAAAAGTTCGAGAAAAGATATGATTGTGATATCTATTCCGAAGTTGAGGAGTCTTTTGGTAGGATATTAACATGTGAAGACAGATGATGGAGGGTGAGATATATGGTTGACATGACAAAGTTCACTTTAACAAAACACGATGATGAACTACTTGCGATCATCAGACCCGTCATCAACCATAGTCATGAACATCAGATTCTTGCTAGGTGGGCAATTGATTGTCTTGCCAGAGTGCTACCAAAGTTTAGATCAAGATACCCGAAAGAGGTCATATTGGATAGGGCTGTGGATACTCTAGAACTTTGGATAGATGACAAAATCAAAATGTGGGATGCTAGGAAATATACATTTACAGTGTTATTATTGGCCAGAGATATGGCAAAGTTCGATCAACCTTATTCGCACATTGTCAGAGCGGCCTCACATTGCTTGGCGACATGCCACGTACCCAATCATGCTGAAAGAGTAGCGATGTATGTGGTCTCAGCAATCAAACATATTAATGGAGACAATGAGCAGATGATTCAATTGATGGAAAATGAAAGAAGATGGCAAATTGAGCATTTGAATACTTTGATGAGTGATCGCACTCTTTCTCAACCAACATAGAAGCTAACCCCTGATCCGACTTCCATGAATCACACCACAATCAAAAACCCTATAAGAACCAGGACATCTCATCGTGTCTGGTTTCATAGGGTTTATGTTTTTCATTGTTAATGGTGCACCGAAGTGTTTCTTCCTATCAGCGTAAGAATTTTATCCACTTATGATAACCGAAAGCGAAACACATTGGAATGACGATGGATTTATGCGCCATCCCGAGCGATCCTGAATCCCCGATCATTGACGGAGTACCATCTGTCATCAATGCCATAGTAACCAACGTAGAGGAATCCGCCCTGTCCTACATACGACCCACCTCGTTCGTGGCCCGTTGTAAGCAGTTCAGTCACATTACCGGTCATGTCATAGAGACCGAGAGCGTTCGGATCTCTCATGCCGACATTTTCGGTGGCCACACTGAAAGCCACAGCGACCCGGGATGTCTCGAGGACATTGTCAACAGAGTCTTGTGCACCACTGGCATAATCTCCTGGTGTCCAAAAACGGCCCCCACCACTGACCCAGCGGCCATCAGATGAAGTATAATCGGTCCATTTGGCTGCCATTTCCCATTCTGCGAGCGTTGGTAGACGATAGCCGTTGTTATTCGATTGAACCGCATATCTGGCAACACTTGAATCCGAGGCATCACGAACGATAGATCCGTCATATGGACTCCGGTAGACAGGATCAAAACCATTCATCTCCGAGTAGGCATTGAGCCAGACGACGACATCACACCAAGAGACTTGGGTCACGGGATGTCTTTTGTTTTCTGTCGGTGCGGCACCAGCAATCCCCATCGAGCCCTCCATGCCAAGCCTGGTGAATGTGTAACCGTTGTCTTGGGCCCAAATCAGGACCTCATACCACAGTTCATACGTGGTCTCGGTTGTGGCGAGCATAAAGCCCCCATCGACAGACAGCCAAGAAGTCGTTGAAAGACCATAAGGCACACTGTAACTTGTGCCATTTTCGCCCACTTGGACGAAATCAACCATGTTGGCCACTGTTCTTTCAACCCATTTTGCATAGAGCGTTCCAGAATATGACGGAACGG
>JAGYLU010000056.1 GCA_018400755.1 Acholeplasmataceae bacterium | reverse complement strand
TTCGTTGACCTTGGTGCTTGAACACCAGGTTTCGAGGGCTCTTCTTGCACGTTCTATTCGATTGAGTTTGTTTTCACGTGTGATTTCGACTAAGGGTTCGGATCTCATTCTGATCAATGATCAGATGAGTCGTGTAATCAGCAAACTCTTTAAATTCATTCAACACGAGAATCACCTCCTGAAAGGTGCATCGATGCCGAGTTGATCGAAACACAAGCCAAAGAGAGACTGAGAACATCGATCAATAAATCGATCGGCAAGCTCAAGAGAAACCAACTCTTCAAAGATCCGATCATAGCCAAGAAGCTGCTCAAGGTCGTCATGAATGACATCAAAGTCAACAAGGACGATCTGTCGTTTCACATATTGGAACAATAGAGACAAGAGGGAAATCCAGTGCGAACGGGATTTCCCTCTTTTTGTTTAAAGGAAGGATGGGACCGATGAAGCGTTATGCGTGCTGTTATGTGAGATACTCGTCGGACAAGCAGCAACAACAAAGCATTGAGTATCAGTTGGAGAAGATCAAGGCATTTTGTGATAAGCATCAGATCATCTTGAGAGAGATCTATAAGGACGAAGCCGTAACAGCAACGAGCGATGCGAGACCGAGCTTCCAAAAGATGATTCACGAGTCGGAATATAAGGGTTGGGACTACTTGATCGTCTATAACCTATCGAGACTCGCGCGAAACGTCGAGGATCAGATGTTCTATCAAAAGCTGCTCAGACAAAAAGGAATCATGGTCATCAGTGTCGAAGAGAAGTTTGATGACAGCCCGGAAGGCGATCTCTTTAACCTGATCACGGCGGGTATTAACGAATACTACTCGAAAAACCTGGCAAAGCGTTCATTCGGTGGCGTCCTGCAAAACGCCAACAGGGGACAAGTCATCGGCGGAATGCCACCACTGGGCTATGATGTTTCCAAAGACAAGTACTATGTCATCAATGAAAAGGAAGCAAAGGCGGTAAGAATCATCTTTGAGAAATACATGGAAGGCTGGTCCTATCAGAGGATATCGAGACACTTAAACGACCTTGGCTTCCAAACGAAGAAGGGGTTGGCGTTTGCCGGTCATCTCTACGATACGCTTACCAACAGGAAGTATATCGGGGAGTACATCTTCAACAAAACATCAAAGAAACGGTCGAGAGGTTCTCGAAAACTCAGAGAAAAGAATGAAGAGGACATCATCCGAATCCAAGGCGGCATGCCGCAGATCATCGATCCAAAAACATTCCATAAAGTCCAGCACATGATCAAATATCGGAGAACAATGGCAAGCAGGAACCTGGAAGCAACCAAGTATTTGCTTTCCGGACTGATCGAATGCGGGAAATGCGGCTTCAAATATACCGGGAACTCAACGTTTAATCAGAAGATGAGTAAACCAAGGTTCATCTACCGACACTCAAGAAGCAAGCATGCGAATTGTTACCAAAAGGATAAGGGCCTGGTTCAACATCTTGATCATTGACTGGTTGGTGGCTCATACTTTACCTTTGATACGAAAAACATCGTCGTGCTACAAATCCACCATCAATGAAGAGATTCTGAGACAAAAGAAACGGATCCGAAAAAGAAACCTTCGAGGAAGACGATCGGGCAATCGAAGAAATCAAGAACGATATCCAAGGCAAGACGAGTGGGAGATCGCCGATAGATCGTTCAACCTTGTTCGTCCTTGAAGATATCAAGGCACTCAAGGTCAAGTATGACTATCGGCTCAGGAGAGAGCCACCGAGAGAATGAACAGGTATGAACGGTTTATGCCAAGATCACGCGAAGGACTTGAATCGCTTCATTCAAGATCGAAAGAAAGCTTGGAAAAAGGTTCGAGATCACGAGTGCACGGGTACGTTCATCGGCACGATCATCGGTAAGATCAGGTTAATGAACGAGGGAGACAAAGGTCTACTTGAGTTATGATGTGGCTATCATCACGTGAACTCACAGCGATCTATATCGAAGTAGCAAGCATTAATCGACCTATATTGATGACCAAATGGAGGATATCAGTCAAGGGACTGCCATCGTGACAAGATGAAGAGCGGGATGCTCTTGTCTTTTCGATAAAGATAAAGATTTAATAAATGCCATTTAAAAACAGGCATTCTTTAGTATAATGAATTTAAACACAACATCCGGTCAAGGCACCGAACAAACAATCATGCGGAGTGGAAAATGAGCAAACTTATCAAGGTTTTTTTATTATTTTTAATGTTATCGTCACTAGGACTGCTTAGTGTTTGTGATGAAATCGAAAACGAGCGTGTCACGCGCTGACTTTCGATTCACAGGGTGGAACGGTCCCAGATCCGATCGATGACATTCGATCGGGTTCCAAGCCCGGCTTGCCTGTTCCAACCCGAGAGAACTACCGGTTCATCGGTTGGTATCTCTGCGAACAGGATACGGAAATCGTCATCGACGACAACACGCGGATCCTCGAGACTGGACGCTTCACGCCCACTGCAGGGAGTTGTTGAGCCATGAAGTCGTGTTCAAGGATTATGATGACAAGATCCTGAGATTTCAGACGGTTGAACACGGAAGTGATGCCACGCTGCCCGAAGACCCGGTCCGGAGAGGCCATACGTTCACCGGATGGAGTGGACGACCATATCGACGTTACGGCGGATACGACCCGTTCATGCGACGTATGAGATCAATACTCCATACCATCGCGTTCAACGTCCATGCGGTGGTTCGGCAGTTTGATGCTTTGAGAGCCGTCGCGTACGGGTCACATATCACCTTTGCCTGAAACGAGTAAAGTGAACCATATCTTTGTCGGTGGTTCTGAACCCGGGACATCCCGGCAAGGAATTTTAAAGAGCACGTCGTCGTAAAGACGACATGACACTGCATGCGGTATGGGATGCTTGAAGATGATACGGAGTATCAGCGTCACGTTCAAGGACTACGTGATGAAGCAAAATCATCGGTTCTTATTTCGTATTGGGACGGTGAAGATGCTCTTACGGCCTCAGTCCCGCCATTTAGTATGCATCGCTCTCACCGCCAAGGCGTGAATTGGAAAACGTCACTTCAGACCGTACGTTAACAGCGACCTATGAGGCACTCGATTATACGATTCATTTCGAAGTGAATGGCGGACGTGACTGACGCGATCACTGGAGGCCCATGAGAGTGTGCCTCGACTTGCCGGAACCCGTCAAAGAGGAACATGAATTCCCGGGATGGTTTCTTGATGAGGCATTGACAATACCATTCACTTTGGAAACCATGCCGCCGCATGGAACAACGCCTCTATGCGAAGTGGGAACTGGCTACCGATCTTTACCATTGATTTTGACAGTGCCGGTGGCAACCCTGTCGATCTGATCGAGGTTCGCTACGTGAACGGAAGTGAGCACACTTCCTGAAACGGTCCAAGACGACTATGTTCGAGGGGTGGATGCTGGAAGGAATGGATCATCGAGGCACCATTCACATATCTCTATGAAGAGTATACTCACCCTGACCGCTTTATGGAAAGGTTGTCCGAGGAACATCCGTTTCGGGAAGTCAGCGGTGATGAAGCGACTATTCTTCTTATGAAGGCGATGAAACGGAACTGATCCTACTGACACGGTCGGTGGTTATCCGATCACAAATGATCGGTGAAGAAGCGTTCATGGGTAATGACACTCGAAAGTGACGTCTTGTGGGCAGCATGTCACGACCATCGGTCAGTGCTGCGTCTCCCGCAACATGGCCGCATTGACCGAGATCGTACTTCCCAATGCAGCACAGACATCGGACACAGGTCCCTCTATGAATCTGCGCATTGGAAAACGCATCACGCTATCAAAGGAACTGAATATGAACTTCGAGATATTATTTCGGCAATAACATCAATTTCATACCGGAAAGCCTGACACGCATTGTTTTCGCGGATGGTGCGGACCATATCCATCGTGATACCATCAACAGTCATCTCGAAATGCCGCACCCGTGCTTGCCGGGTGACATGACGCAAATCAATAACGGATTGCCTGGCTGATAATACATCCATTCGTGAAGTGATCCTATCCGAAGGTCTTCCTTATAATCGAAGAGGACGCATTCAGGAACAGCAGTATTGCAAGCATCCATATTCCAGCGAGTGACAAGTATCGGTTGGTATGCATTCCGGAGACACGAGTTCACTGACAACCGCGTAACTTTGAAGAAGGGAGCCAGCTTCAAAGTTCCGGGATTATATGCATTCTATGGTTCAGCCCTGAAAGCATTCACATTCCAGCGAGTGACAAGCATCGATCAGTATACTTCGAGTACAAGTTCACTGACAACCGTACTTTTAAAGAAGGGTTTCTCAGCTTCGAGCGCCTGGCTTATATGCATTCTATGGTTCAGCCCTTGAAAGCATTCATATTCCTGCAAGCGTGACGAGGTCGACACCTGTGCGTTCTATGGTACAAGTTCACTTCGACAACGGTCACGTTTGAAGAAGGGAGCCAGCCCATAGTGCTGCCGTAGCTCGTCTGCATTCTTGCGGTCAGCCCCTTGAAAGAATTCATATTCCGGTAAGCGTGACAGCATCGGCTCATCTGCATTCCTATGGGTCGCCCTTGAAAGTATCTTCACATTCCAGCGAGTGTGACAAGCAACGGGTGGGATGCATTCCGTGACACAATAAGCAACTTAATCATTCATACCGACCACCCTCGCCCCCAACCCTGCAGGATGGATACGAATCTTGGAATCCTCAGAGCATTCGGTCATCTGGGGCTATCAGGAAATCGTTGATGATGGTGAATTGCTTTATGCCGTAAGCAGCAACGATACGATCAGTATCCTTGACTATCCCCTATCTGCTGGAATACTGAACTCATCATTCCATCATATATTGATGGTAAAGAAGTGTTCAGATCGTTCGTGAGTATTTTCATGGATGAAGCAAGGTTGATAAGTGCATTTAAAAATACCCAATACGATCTTTGAAATCCAACCGAACACGTTCAGTGGCACTTCGAATTTAACAGCGGTTACCTTTGAAGTCTATTCCACAGGTTGGTACCATAGGAAATCAGGCATTTAAGGCTTCAGGCTTGGAGCAACATCGAGATCCCTTTCCAAGTGTTGAGCATATCGGCTTCAGCGTTTGAAGGTGCAAGTTCATTAACGACAGTTACCTTTGAAGAATTCAGCCAGCTTCAGTTATTAAGTTACAACGCATTCAAGGGTTCAGCTCTCGAAGAGATTCTCATTCTTGTGAACTGCAATGATCATCGAGATCAAACGCATTTCAAAAATACGAAAAACATCGAGTTCATTTTTGCAGAATCCGAATCTAAGCCGGAAGGCTGAACGCATCATGGAATCCCGATAATCATCTCGTGCTTTGGAACTTTGTCGGGACATTCACGATAGACTTCGGGATAAAATGAAAATTGAAATCGATTCGGTCACCACGTATAACGGCATGCCATTCCATCTGGTTGTTCCGTTCCAGAAAAGAGGGGTACGTGTTCGATGGTTGGTGGCGAGCGATGAAGTGTTGACCATTGAAACAACGGTCATCCCAGCGGCCAACACGACACCTATGCCAAGTGGATTACGGTAGAAGACTTTGAAGATTCCATTGAGATGGTCCAAGTGGAGAAAAGGGACGAGGAGTACATTATTCCAACCGGAACCGGTGACACAGGTACGGCCAATGTTGAGGGTGGCTACCTGATGGCAACCACCGAGACGACCTATGAAGTATGGTATGAAGTGGCGCATCTGGGCGGAAGCCACGGGTTATCACTTTGGGACAACAAGGGGCGAGAAGGCAATGACGGAACTGATGTAGGCGGCACCGACAGTGAACAAACTGAACCCGTCACAACCGTCTCATGGCGAGATATCGTCGCGTGTGGCTGAATGCCGCTCGGAGATGTTCGGGTATGATCCGGTATACCGGAACAGAGGGGGAGACATCATCCGGGATTCAAGAGATCTGAATGGTAAGCGTGGTCGATGCCGCAATCCAGACTGAGAACGACGGATACCGTCACTCGACTTCCTATGAATGGGAGGTGATGGCGGCCCGTTGGCGTAACAGTGATGGAGACGGATCCATCCTGGTTGGAGGACGTTACTGGACACCGGAGCATTATGCGAGCGGAGCAAACCGCTGACTACAACAATTCAAGCGTGACAGGCTTAACGCGTGGTACTCTCGTCCAATTCCGAAACAGTACACATCCTGTTGGCGAAGACACCCAATCACTTAGGGTTCTATGATATGAGCGGAAACGTCTGGGAATGGGGTCTATGATTGGCATCCATCTTATGTCGGCTCGTACTGATCATGCGGGCGGCAGTTACTACTACTACGTCAACAGCCTGCCCGTCGGGCGCGGACGACGGCAGCCCGACGCGTCGCGTACGGCAGCCGCACGTGCTTCGTTTATCAGAGGACAGTAAACCTTTGAGAAGCCTGCCCTCATGGACGCGGAGCGATCCATATAGGCCGGGTCAAAAATGTGGATAAACTCGTATATACCACGCCCTATCACATCACTACGCGCTTTGATCCGAAGACTGAAACATTCAAGATGGATGACATCCATGTATTTGAACGAACAAGCACATACGATATAAACAGGTCTCCCTTTCTTTGAGCACGACAAGGAGTATTACTGGTCCGTCTTCTTCGAATACGAAACCTATCCAAACATCCGGACAAGGATCAAAAAGAAACCGAAAGACTTGATGATGATCAACGACCGTGGAAGAAAACTCAAACAATGGCGAAACGAGATTTGCTCAAAAAGAAGGGATTCCACCCATGTGATCCTTAAGAACAAGTATTATCCTTTCATGGTTGAAAGTCGGATGATGACGCATGAAGCATTAAGACAGATCAAGGCTCTTGGGTGGATCGGAAGATGGAAAACATGGTCGGGATATTCTAGAGATCTTGAAACGTTTCTATGAGGAAACGTCATGAAAGAGAACTACCCCATCTATTTCAAAATGGAAAGCTTTTCTTTTCACCTGCTTGACGTGACACTCAAATATCCGAAGACGGTGGTGTCTTCAGTATGGTTGGATCGAATCACGAATCGATCACTCGATGTGATGGAGTGATAACGTGGGTGAGGCTATCTATGCCATGATAGTAAGGACATACTCAGAAGAGCCAATCTGAATCTCGAGATTCTAAGAACGCTCTTTCAATTGAGTGTTGGATAAGCACTATATCTCAGTCTAAACAATATGAATTCATGTCAAGAAACATCAATGATACGGGTAAGATGACGAGGATGGTTAAAGGCATGAAACGGATTAGGATGGGCGTAAAATCGTTCGTTTCATTTGAAAACCTGTATCTCGCATTCAAGAAAGCATACCGATCCACAAACGAACGAGGCAAACAGATTCGCCTTTCATTTGGAGTCCTCGATCTTTGTTTGCATGATGAAACTCATCCATCAGGAGGCATCGACCGACTGAGTATCGGTATTTCACCATTCATGAACCGAAAGAAAGGGTCATATCGGTAGCAACCTTCAAGGATCGTGTCGTTCATCACGCACTGATCAATATCCTGGAGCCCATCTATGAGAAGAGGTTCATCCATGATTCCTATGCGACCAGGAAAAACAAGGGCACCCATCGAGCGGTTTTGAAAGCGCAGGGCATGTTAAAACAAAACGGATTCTACTTCAAAACCGACATCAAGAAGTATTTCCCTTCGATCTGTCATGAAACGCTCAAACGCATCATCCGAAGAACGATCAAGGACCGGTTCATATTGGAATTATGCGACCAGGTGATTGATCTTGGTGGCACGGGCCATGGATTGCCGATCGGCAATCTGACGAGTCAGTTTTTCGCGAATGTCTATCTGAATCCGTTCGATTACTACGTCAAGGATATCCTGAAGATCAAGCACTATATTCGCTATATGGATGATCTTGTCGTGTTTTCAAAGGATAAGGAACGGTTGTTCGAATGGAAAGAAGCAATCGGTGATTTCCTGAAGACCGAACTGGACCTGAATCTGAAAGAAAGCCAGACCATGATCAATACACGTCTGCACGGGTTGTCCTTCTTGGGTTTGCGTGTGTTTCCCTCTCTGATTCGAATCAGACAGGAAAACTTAAGAAGGACACGAAAAAAGATCAGACGAAGAGAGCATCAGTTCATCAAAGGAAACATATCCGGTGAAACCTATGATGCGAGTATGAGTAGTCTGTTCTCACATTTCAAATACTGGAAGATCGATCCCAAAGGCATCATCACATAGGGTTTACGTGCACCATCGGCTCGAACCGAATCATACGGGGCGGCAGCTACAACAACAACGCCAACAACCTGCAAGTCGGGAACGTGAACAACAACAACCCGAACAACACGAACAGCAACAACGGCTTCCGCTTGGGTCAGAGTACGGACGTATATATGCGTATCAAGTCATTCAAGGATGACGTGACATCATCACGTTCTGTCCAGCACGCAGATCCCGCATCTCATGTGAGATCAAAATGAACAGGGGGCTTGTGCGTGGTAGAGCATACGCTTGAAGCGGGCAAGATACCTCAATACGTGTGATTTCGACACGGGGTAGATATAAATAAAGGTTGAGAATAGCAAAAAATAAAACAAAAATCGTGGTATTGCCAAAGGGTGAATTTTCATTTTTGGTCGTTATAAATCGCTTAGTTAAGACCAAAAGTGGCAAATCCTTACGGATAAGTGCGT
>JAGYLU010000055.1 GCA_018400755.1 Acholeplasmataceae bacterium | reverse complement strand
GGTCTCATTCCGGTTGTCACCTATGTCGGTCCGATGGTGGCCGCACTCATGACCGGAAGCTTCGTCGTCGAACAGATCTTTGTCATCAACGGGATCGGGAAATACTTCACCGAATCCATTGGCGCACGTGATTACACCCTCGTCATCGGAGTCACACTGTTCTACGCGGCATTCTACATCATCATGGTATTGCTTGTCGATATCGCATACTCATACATCGATCCTCGCATCAGACTCTCGGAATCGGAATAGGATGGGCATATGGATAAAAGCAACTTTCAGAAAATCTCGAGCGACCAACGACTCGATAAGGAACAAGTCAGGAAAAGCCTGACCTACTGGCAAGATGTCTGGCGCAGACTGAAGAAAAACACCTTGGCGATCATTGGTCTGATCAGCGTCATACTGATTATGATTTTCGCATTTATTGGCCCGCTTTTCAGTCCCCATAGTTATAACAAGCAAAACCTGGATTTCTTGAACGTCCCCCCAAGACTAGACATCTACAAGCTTGATGACGATCTCTTCGTCTTTGTCTCAGGCATGTATCATATCATCTGGGTCACCGAAGACGGTCATATGCTCAAACGATTTGATTTGGCATCTGCGGATAGCGATAGAGTTAACCGGATCTACACGTATCGTCTCTATGACGATGACAACAATGAACTTGCTGCTGTGACCGCCGATTTCTCTTATCAGACCGATCCTGCCAAGGCCGATGAGAACATCCCATTCTCCTTGACCTATAATGGTGTTGAGGTCAAAGAATCCGAAGGCAAAACATGGAACAAGACATTCCTTTTGGGCACAGACCTTAATGGTCGTGATTTGTTGGCCAGGGTCATGTTTGGGACAAGCATCTCTTTGATTATCGCGTTTGTCGCCGCTCTCATCAATTTCTTCATCGGTGTCATATATGGAAGCATCTCCGGATTCTTCGGTAAAAATGTCGACATCGTGATGATGAGAATCGTTGACATCATCAATTCGATTCCGCTCTTGCTCTATGTGATCTTGTTGATGTTCGTCCTTAGGGACAGCTGGTTCGAGAGAAACGTTCTTGATGGCATCTTCGGAGAAGGTGGCCTAGGGACCATCATTCTCACATTGATCAGTGTTTACTGGGTCGGTATGGCCCGTCTGACCAGAGGACAGATCTTGGGTCTCAAAGAACAAGAATATGTGTTGGCAGCCCGGACGATGGGCGTCTCAGACTTCATGATCATCAAGAAGCACCTGATCCCAAACGCCTTAGGACCCATCATCGTCACGATGGCGATGATGATTCCCGCCGCCGTGTTCACAGAAGCCTTTCTCGGTTTCATCGGTTTGGGCATCTCACCGCCCAAGGCATCCCTAGGCTCACTGGCCAATGAAGGCGCGAAGTTTATGCAGTCTTATCCATATCAGTTGCTCATTCCCTCGGTGACGATCGCATTCATGATGCTGGCATTCAATTTCTTAGGTGATGGACTCAGGGATGCGCTAGACCCCAGACTGCGTAAAGGATAGGTGAAACGATGAAAGACAACCTCATACTCGAAGTCAAGAACCTTGAAACATCGTTCTTCACCCACCTTGGCGAAGTCAAGGCCGTCAGAGACATCTCATATACACTTAACAAAGGTGGCGTTCTGGGTATTGTCGGTGAATCCGGCAGTGGCAAGAGTGTCTCCACCCTCTCAATCATGAGACTGATTGAATCCCCTGGCAAGATCAAAGGTGGCGAAATCATCTTTGACGGGATAGATTTGACAAAAATCTCAGAACAAGAGATGAGAGATTATCGGGGTCGTGAGATCGCCATGATTTTCCAAGATCCGATGACCTCCATGAATCCTGTTTACACAGTCCAAAACCAGATGATTGAAGTGATCAGAAGACACGTTCGGATCACCAAGAAACAAGCACTTCAAGAAGCTGAAAAGATCAAAGACCCTAGAAGAAAAGAAGAAGCACTCAAAAAGATCGAAAAAGGGCTGACCCGCAAGTTCAACAAGAAAGAAGCCTTGGAAAGAGCCATCTCCTTGTTGAAACTCGTTGGCATTCCCGAACCTGAGGAACGGATCAAGCAATACCCATTCCAGTTCTCAGGCGGCATGCGCCAACGCGCCGTCATTGCCATGGCGCTCTCTTGTGAACCAAAACTTGTCATCGCCGATGAACCGACAACAGCGCTTGATGTTACCATCCAGGCACAAATCCTGGACTTGCTCAAGCGTATCAAGGAAGAATTTGACACCACCATCATCTTTATCACCCATGACCTTGGCGTCATCGCTGAGATTTGTGAGCATGTCATCGTCATGTATGGTGGCATGATCATGGAAAAGGGAACCGTCAATGACATCTTCTACCGTCCGAACCATCCCTACACCAAGGGACTTCATCATTCGATTCCCAAAGATATTGTTGGCCAGAAGAAACAGTTGGTACCGATTGAAGGTTCTCCACCGGATCTGATGAATGCTCCCAAAGGGTGCCCCTTCAGTCCCCGGTGCAAATATGCGATGGAGATCTGCCTAAAAGAACCAGCCCCGCTCTTCAAACTAAACGACACCCAAGAATCCGCGTGCTGGCTCCATCATGAGGATGCTCCCGACACTGAAGGTTTTGTGAAAGTCAAAGGTGAGTCCCATGAATGATCAAAAAGTGTTGCTTGATGTCAGAAACCTGAAAAAGCACTTTGTCGTCAAGAAGTCATTGTTTGGAAAAGTCACCAAGAAGCTTCATGCCGTTGACGACGTCAGTTTCCAGATCTATGAAGGCGAGACCTTCGGTCTGGTTGGTGAAAGCGGCTGTGGCAAGACGACCACTGGACGCACCATCGTGGGGCTTTACCCAATTACCGGTGGCGAGATCCGTTTTGACGGCAAACTGATCGCTTTGGGCGCAGAGGAACAAGGCTATGAGGATCTGAAACGGTCAATCGAACGGGATCCCCGTGATATCCAGATGATTTTTCAGGATCCGTATTCTTCTTTGAATCCGCGCATGACCGTCCTTGAGATCATTGCCGAAGGCATCAAAACCCACAAACTGCTCAAAGACGATGCGATTAGCCAACGGGTCTATGACTTGCTTGAGACTGTCGGCCTCAAACGTGAGCACGCCTCACGCTATCCCCATGAGTTCTCAGGAGGACAGCGTCAAAGAATCGGTATCGCCAGAGCACTTGCGATGAATTCGAAACTGATCATCTGTGATGAACCGATCAGTGCCTTGGATGTCTCGATTCAAGCCCAGGTCGTCAACATGCTTGAGGACTTGCAGCAAACATTCGGATTGACTTACCTTTTTATCGCTCATGACCTCTCGATGGTCAAGCATATCAGCCAGCGGATCGGTGTCATGTATCTCGGCAAGCTGATGGAAGTCGCACCAAGTGATCCTCTTTATGAACAACCACTCCATCCTTACACAAAAAGTTTGTTGTCTTCGATTCCACTACCCGATCCGGAAGCGAACAAAAAGAGCAAACGGATGATTCTCCAAGGCGAGGTCACCTCGCCGATCAATCCCAAACCGGGATGTCAGTTCGCAAGCAGATGTCCGTTCGCAAAAGATTTTTGCCGCACCAATGATCCCCATCTAGAAGAAGTCCTTCCCGGAAGATTTGTCTCATGTCACTTTGTCCGGGAAATCAACAATCTGGAATAACATAATAATCTGACCATGGATTATTATCTTATTAATAAAAAAATAGGAGGGTATTATGAAGAAACTATTCTTGGCATTGCTAGTACTGGTTGCCGTCTTCACGATTGTCGCTTGTGAAGACACACCGGAAGAAGACGTTGCTGTCTTTAACTGGAACATCGGCGCTGACCCGAGAACACTTGATCCGGGCCTCAATGGCGCAAGCGACGGTGGCGACGTGATCAACAACACGTTTGAAGGCCTCGTTCGCGAAAAGAACGGTCAGGTACTTCCTGGCATGGCATCATCTTGGGAAGTCTCAGGCGATGGTCTGACAGTCACATTCAACATTCGCGAAGATGCGAAATGGTCTGATGGCTCAGCCTTGACCGCTGACGACTTCGTACGCTCCTGGCTCCGTGCGATGGACCCAAGAAGCCTGAGTGAATACTCATGGATTTGGGACTACACAAACGTTGTCGGTGCTTATGATTTCGCTGGTTCCGCAAGCGAAGATGACGCTGAACTTGACGCCCTTGCCGCTGCTGTTGGCATTCAGTCACTCGATGATGGCGCAGTCTTTGAAGTCCAGCTCTCAACCCCAACTGACTGGTTCATTTCCCTGATGGCATTCTATCATTTCATGCCTGTCCCGGCAGTCGCATCCACCGATGGTGAAGGCCAATGGGCGAAAGTCGCTGCCACAGCAATCTCAAATGGACCATTCGTCCTGACTGAGTACACCGTTGGCGAAGGCCTCAAGCTTGAGAAGAATGAACATTATTGGAATGCTGAAGACGTCGGTATCGATGTCATCAACGGCTTCTTCATCGACCTCGCAACGACCGCTTATGCGCGTTACGAAGCTGATGAACTCGACTTCTTGCCGTCGGTTCCGACATCACTTATTCCAGGCTTCATGATCGCATCTGAAGAATTCTATGTCTTCCCATTGCTTGGCACATATTACGTGAACTTCAATCTCTCTGGCTGCGACATTGGTGGCCCAAGAGACATTGGTGATCGTGACAACGCCATCTTCTGCAATGAAAATCTGCGTAAGGCACTCGCCTTGTCACTCGACCGCGTTGCTATTACTGACGCACTCGCAGCTGGACAGGTTCCGGCTGGCGGATTCATCTCTCCAGGCTTTACCGACCATAACGGTGAAGACTTCTATGAAAACTCAAAAGATGATTCCGATATCGTCATCGATGACGGCGCGTACGCATTGGCTGTGACATTGTTTGAAACAGCTGCAACCGAACTCGGCATGACTGTTGCTGACCTGCAGACAGCACTCGGACAAAAAGAATACCTCTACAACACATCAGAAGGCCACAAGCAAGTTGCTGAACTGATGCAAGGTATGTGGGAAGAAAACCTGGGCTTCACCATGGGCCTTGGAAATGAAGAATGGGCACTCTTCCAGGCTACCAGAACCGATGGTAACTTCGATCTGTCCCGTGGCGGATGGCTCACTGACTTCATGGATCCTTCCGGCATGATCGGCATCTTCACTCAGGGTAACGCTTATAATGACCCTGACTACAACAATCCGTTGTTTGAAGCGAAGATCCTCGAAGCACAGACAGCAACAACCTCAGAAGATCACTTCAACGCGCTTTATGATGCTCATGCCATCTTCATGGATGACATGCCAGTATTCCCGATTTACCATTACAACGAAACTCTTATGGTCAAGGGTTACGTCAAGGGTTGGGCAAGATCTGTTCTTGGTTCAATCGACTTCTCATCTGCCTACATTGAAAAATAAGGCTTAAAGACCACAGGCAAACGATTGACCGCATTCTTCGGAATGCGGTTTTTCTTTTTTCATGATATAAGAAAACCGCCCATCCTTGAATGAATGGGCGGCATGTGATTGATCAGTTGACGGTCGTCGTCTTGGTCTGCCTCAGTTCTTTTTCACGGTCTTCGAACATCTTGGCGATGTTCATAACCGGCAGAATGTAGGGCGGCAGGTTCGTGTTCGCGGTCACGAGGGTCAAAAGCGATCTCAGATAGGGAAACAAGATGATGACGGCCTGAGTCCGAGCTACCAAGTGTCGGGCCGGTTGTTCGAACCCCTTCAAGGCGAAGACACCTGTCACCGCGATCTCTATCGAAAAAGGCAGTTCCTCATCCTTGCCGATGATGGCAACCGATAGTTCGACAGCAAACTTGTCATCATCGATTTTCTTCAGTCTCCTCGAAAAATCGGGTTTGATGTTGATCTTCTTGATGGTCTTGAAATCATAGGTCTCGTTCAAATCAAAACGTATCTTGTTGACTTGATACTTAAGAAGTCTCAGTTGATTGTCGGTATCCATTGGTCACCCTCCATGATGGCATCTTGGTACTTAGATTTTACCATATCCCGACTGATAAGTCATCACAGGCGATGACCTATGATTCATGGTCAGACATTCTGGCAATAGACATCTTTGTCATTCAGATCGAGTTCTAGGGCCACTTGACGGTTCAGATCAGTCACACAATGTCCCATATTAAGTATTTAGAACGTTTATGATTGTATGAACAAAGATGGTTTTGATATACTATCCCTGGAAATCAATTTCATCAAGGAGGAACTCTTGTGACCAAAATCATTTATGACACGTTCATGTCCTACCTTTCCCATGAAGACAAGGCCAGTGCGGTTGCTTATGCGATCGGATTGCTTGAAGACGGCAAGGTTGACCATGAATCGCTTTATCTTGATTTGCTTGCACCATCTCTCATCCATTTCGAATGCACCCTTGAGGATGAAGCCCTATGCATCTGGAAAGAACATATCAGGACATCCATCATCCGAACCATCATCGAAGCCAGTTATGTGTCTTTGATCAAACGGATCGAACACGTCAATAAAATCAATGTCTCCATCATGGTGACCACGCCAGCCTTTGAGTATCATGAGATTGGCGCGATCATGAATACGCACTTGATGCTTCTTGAAGGTTTTGATGCCACCTATATTGGGGCCAATACCCCAAAAGATGAGATCCTATCTGCGCTACGCACATACAACCCTGATTATCTGGCGTTATCGGTCACGAACCAATACAATCTCGTCATCACCAAGCAGATCACCGATGAGATCAGACGCTATTTCCCTGAAACCGGGATTATCCTAGGCGGTAATGCGTTCAGAGATCCTCACAACTATCTGGCCATCGCCCATGACAAGGTCCTGAATTCCTTAGAAGACCTTAAAGCCTTCGCCAAGGAGGTTGCCAAATGAAACTCGCACTCTCCATTGCCTGGCGTTTCCTGATGTCTGCCAAGAGACAGACCCTCGTGATTATCTTAGGTATTTCGGTTGGCGTCTCGGTCCAGGTCTTTATCGGATCATTGATCACCGGGCTTCAAGAAGACTTGGTCGATACCACCATCGGGTCGAGTTCCCATGTCACGGTATATCCGGATCAGGACAACCTCTCTTTTGATGACTATGACCAAGTCATCCAAACCATCATGACTTCTGAAAGCAAAGAAGAGCTGACCGTTATCAGTCCCGCCCTTGATTTGGGTGGTATCCTGGATGTTGACGGTACGAAGAAAGAGGTTTTCCTTAGAGGCTTTGATTTTGAGACTTCTGAGAAAATCTATAAGATCGAAGACAAACTGATCCAGGGCACCATGCCAGATGCCATTGATGAGGTCGTTCTTGGCGAGGGACTTGCCAAAGACCTTGGGGTTACTGTCGGTGATACCTTGACCATTGAGATCATCGGATCGACTAGGACGCTCACCGTGAGCGGTATCGTCGATTACGGGGTCGCGGTCCTAAACGACACTTGGGGCGTGACCAAGATCGAGACCATGCATGCCATCGTTGGCACGAACACCCATGCCACCTCGATCGAGATGCAAATCAATGATGTATTTGCAGCTGAGACGATTGCTTCAGAACTTGAAGTGCTGTTTTCAGATGACTCATATGTCACCACCAACTGGATGTCTTTGAATCAGGAGCTTCTGTCCGGTCTTGAGGGACAAAGCATTTCAAGTCTCATGATCCAAGTCTTTGTCATCATCTCGGTGGTCTTGGGAATCGCGTCTGTCCTGGCCATCACGGTCATGCAAAAATCAAGACAGATCGGAATTCTAAAAGCCATGGGCATCACCAACAGAGATGCCTCAAACGTCTTTTTGCTCGAAGGGTTCATCTTAGGCATCGGTGGCGCGATTGGCGGCATTGTCCTAGGTTTGGGTCTCTCCTACTCATTTACAACGTTTGCCCTTGGGCCTGACGGAAACCCGGTTGTTCCCCTATCGATTGATCCCGGGTTCATCCTCCTCTCAGCGATGATCGCGTTGGTGGCATCGACCCTCGCTGCCCTTATTCCTGCCATCAAGAGTAAAAAAATGACTGTGATCGAGGTGATCAGAAATGCCTGATGTCATCCAACTGGAACACATCAACAAAATCTATGGTGAGAACACCGCCCATCCAACACAGGTTCTGTTTGATGTCTCATTGAATATCAAGGAGAGTTCGTTCAATTCGATCATTGGCCAAAGCGGATCCGGAAAATCGACGTTGCTCAACATCCTTGGAACGCTTGACAAAGCCAACTCCGGTACTGTTTTGATCAACAACACGAACACTCAGGACATGGACGCCGACAGCCTTTCAAGACTCAGAAATGAAACAATTGGCTTCATCTTCCAGTTCCATTATTTGCTTCCTGAATACACGGCGTTGGAAAATGTGCTGCTGCCATATAGGATTTCAAAACGTCCTGTTACCAAGGACGTGATCAAAAGAGCTGAAGAACTCCTATCCATCGTCGGCCTTGAAAAAGTCAAGAACAATCTCGCTTCAAACATGTCCGGTGGCCAACAACAACGGGTCGCGATCGCCAGAAGCCTGATCAACAATCCCAAGATTATTCTTGCTGATGAACCAACCGGCAATCTCGACAGTGATTCGACCGAACAGGTCTATCAGATGCTTAGAAAGATCAATGAGACGATGAAAACCACCTTCATCATCATCACCCACGACCGGCATATCGCAGAGAAAGCGGATCGGATCATTGAGATCAAAGACGGACGGATTCATCTTGATATTCAAGTCAACCCCTAATCATACTCAAAAACAGGCATCAATCTAGTTGCCTGTTTTTCTTTTCAACTCTTTTCATGAATTATCAAAGGTTATTTCCGTGGCCATTTCTTGATTGAAGGAGGAACT
>JAGYLU010000054.1 GCA_018400755.1 Acholeplasmataceae bacterium | reverse complement strand
TTTTTGAGATGCGTCCAAAAACCATGACGCCAGCTCATCAGACCGGTCGTTTCGCCGAACTGGTTTGTTCGAACTCGCTTCGCTCCGATGATCCTTTGGTCGCCGTCGGGCTCTTGAAGGAAGAGATGCGGGCCTTTGACTCTTTGGTGATGGCCGCAGCTGATGTCGCCAAAGTGCCAGCTGGGTCATCCTTGGCGGTTGACCGCGACCTTTTTTCAGCCTATATCGAGGATGTGATCCACCGTGATCCCAAAATCTCTGTGGTCAATGAGGAAGTGACATCGATCAACCTAGAAGAGGTGACGATTGTGGCGGCTGGTCCGCTGGCATCAGACGCATTGTTCAATGATCTGAAACGTCTCTTCAAGCAAGAACACCTACACTTCTTTGATGCCATCGCACCGATTATTGATGTGCAATCAATCGACATGGATGTCTGTTATCTGAAGAGTCGTTATGACAAAGGCGAGGCCGCTTATATCAATTGTCCGATGGACAAAGAGAGCTATGAACGTTTTTATGACGCACTTGTCTCAGCTCGGACAGCGGCAGAGAAAGACTTTGAGGTCAATGTCTTTGAGGGCTGCATGCCTTTTGAAGTGATGGCCAAAAGAGGTCATGACACGCTTCGCTACGGCCCCATGAAGCCGGTTGGTCTAGAGCAGGAGGGCAAAAGTCGGCCATATGCCGTTGTCCAGCTCAGACAGGATGACGCCAAGGCCAGCATGTATAACATCGTCGGATTCCAGACCCATTTGGCATGGGATGAACAAAAACGGATCATCAAGATGATTCCTGGTCTGAATCAGGCTGAGATTTTGAGGTATGGGGTCATGCACCGAAACACCTATATCGACAGTCCGAGCATCATCAACGCCACCTTCCAGACGAAAGTCTATCCGAATGTCTTTGTCGCCGGACAGATCAGCGGGGTCGAAGGGTATGTCGAGAGTGCCGCCTCCGGACTGAATGCGGGGATCCAGGCCGCGAGATATGTCAAGGGGTTACCCTTGGTGCCTTTTCCTGAAAGTTCGATGATGGGGGCGATGGCTGCCTATGTCTCGACCGCGAACGCTTCTTTTGTTCCGATGAATGCGAATTTTGGGTTGATGCCAGAACTCCAGGGCCGACTCCATAAGAAAGCCCGCAAGGAAGCTCATGGAAAGCGATCAAGGCTTGCCATCAGTGACTACAAGGACGTGATTGGATGGACCTGATTGAACGTTTTTGTACGTATATGCTCACCCAACTGAATCATTCAAAAGACACTGTCATTGCCTATCGGGGTGACATCGAGGATTTCAAGTCGTTTCTCATACGCGAGGAATTGGCACCAAATCTCGAAAGTGTCACCCGTGAGCGGGTGGCCAGACATTATGTCGCGGAACTTGATACAAGAGGATACGCAAGAACAACCGTCGCGAGAAAACTCTCAGCTCTGAAGCGGTTCTATCAGTACTTGGTTGACCAAAAACTGTCGGATACCAATCCATTTCAGGGGATTGTGGCACCCA
Source organism: Acholeplasmataceae bacterium (assembly GCA_018400755.1). GTDB lineage: Bacteria > Bacillota_I > Bacilli_A > Acholeplasmatales > Acholeplasmataceae > RECG01. The sequence continues at coordinate 7,660 of JAGYLU010000054.1, read as the reverse complement.
AAAGACCGAAGAAACTACCTCAACGGATCAAGGATTCGGAAGTTGACATGCTGTTCAGATCGATTGATACCGACAAGCCTCTCGGTTTCCGCAATCATGTGCTTTTGGACATGCTATTCTCTTGTGGCCTTCGGGCATCAGAGATGATTGGTGTCAAAGTACGTGATCTCCAGATCGGTCAAGGTCGTCTTCTGGTGCACGGCAAGGGTTCCAAGGACCGGTACGTACCGCTTCATGAGACGTTGCAGAAAGACCTGCGTTTTTATATGACGTACACCAGACCGGTGCTCCTAAGCAAGGCTAAAACACCAGACACCGACCATGTGTTTCTGAGTTATCGGGGAACACCTTTGAGTGTCCGAGGACTTCAGGTGGTTTTGAAGAAACTGATCGCAGACGCGGGAGAAACATTCAAAATTCATCCCCATATGCTCAGGCATGCGTTCGCCACCACGCTCTTGGACCATGGTGCGGATTTGCGGATTGTGCAGGAACTGCTCGGTCATGTCCATCTCTCATCAACCCAGATCTATACCCATGTCTCAAAAGAGTCGGTCATGAAAGCATACCGGGAGACCCATCCGAGGATGAAGAAATGAAAACAACCATCAAGATGACTGAGCCAGGTCTTTCAAACGGACAGTCTTACATCGAAAGACATACAGTACGAGCCATCATCAAAGACCACGGAAAGGTCATGATGGCATACTCAGGTTATTATGATGATTACACGTTTCCTGGAGGCGGCATCAAAGAGGGTGAGACCCCTGAGGATGCTCTCAGACGGGAGCTCAATGAGGAACTTGGGGCTTATGGCGTCACAATCAAAGAGGTCTTCATGACGACCGAAGAACTGAAATATAGCATTCGTGGCGATGATACCGTGTTTCTTCAGACATCGACGTTTTATCTGTGCACACTAGAAGGCTATGGACAGGCAAGACCACAGGTTCAGGAACTGATGCATGGACTTGATCCGGTCATGGTTGATCCCAAGGACGCCTTGACCCACAATCAAAAGGTCATGAATGACGACAAACACAGCAAAAAAGGGATGCGTACGGTATTGAAAAGAGAGAACGCCGTGCTTGAAGCCCTAATCAAGGAGCGAGAACATGAGAGCATTTGAAGTGGTGACAACCTATCTTGACGCCGGTGTCGTATGTCCGAAACGGGCGACATCGAGAAGTGCCGGTTACGACCTCTCAGCCATCGAAGATGTATGGATCAATCCCGGCCAGATTGTTTTGGTTCCAACGGGACTGAAGGTCAGGATGCCAGACGACGAAGCGTTGTTTGTCTTTCCAAGATCATCACTTGGCATCAAAAAAGGATTGATGATGAGCAATGGTGTCGGAATCATCGATGCCGACTACTATGGGAATGCCGACAACGAGGGACACATCATGATTCCTTTGCTCAACATCGGTGACGCACCGGTTGAGGTCAAGGCTTTTGAACGGGTTGCCCAAGGGGTCTTTTTGGCTTTCAAAGTGACCGAGGATGACCGTCCTGGTACGTCTAGACTTGGTGGCTTTGGAAGCAGCGGTCTGTGATTGTTCCTTTTGGAGGGTTTATGGGCCTTTTTGCATGTCCGATGCTTGCATTCAACCCCTGTTTGTGTTATATTTAATAAGGCTACAAAAATACACATGCCCGTGATCACTGATCCTGGTGCCCTCATAAAGGGTGGATCATCACGAAGCGGTGCAGAGGTCAAAAACAAAAAACGGAGGAATTGCACATGGCAGTCGTATCAATGAAACAATTATTGGAATCAGGTGTTCATTTCGGTCACGCGACCCGTCGCTGGAACCCGAAGATGGCACCATACATCTTCACCCAGAGAAACGGTATTTACATCATCGATCTCAAGAAAACAGCGGTCGAAATCGAAAAAGCGTATCAAGCGTTGTTCCAGATCATCCAGGATGGCGGAAAACTGTTGTTCGTCGGCACCAAGAAACAAGCCCAGGAATCGATCAGGGAAGAAGCGAAACGGACCGGTCAGTATTATGTCGACCAGCGTTGGCTGGGTGGCACGCTCACCAATTTCAAAACCATCAGACGTCGGATCAAGCGTCTGCATGACCTATACAAGATGGAAGAAGACGGCGTTTTCGAGAAACTGCCCAAGAAGGAAGTTCTTGGACTAAGACGTGAACGCGAACGTTTGGAGAAATTCCTTGGCGGAATCAAAGACATGAAGAAAGTGCCTGAGGCCATCTTCGTTGTTGACCCTCGCAAGGAAAGAAATGCCATTTTGGAAGCACGTAAACTCGGTGTCAAAGTCTTTGGCATCGTCGATACCAACTGTGACCCTGATGATGTTGATTACATCATCCCCGGAAATGATGACGCCATCCGTGCCGTCAAACTGATTTCATGGGTCATGGGCAATGCGGTGATCGAAGCCCAAGGTGGCGTCGTTGAGAAATTTGACGATGAGCCCATCACACCGGCACCCAGACGTGATCGTCCGGAAAGACGTCCCCGGGACAACAGACCTCCCCATCAGGACCGTCGCAGTGACGCACCTAGACCTGATGTGAGAAAGAGTGAACCAACACCGGAAGCCAAGGAAGTCGAAGAAGTCAAGGAAGTCAAGGCCGAAGAAGTGGTGGAAGCGCCAGTGACGCCCAAGGCTGAAGCCCCAAAGGCTGAGCCTGTCAACGTCGAAGCGGCACCTGTCAAGGAAACACCGAAGGAAGAGACACCAAAAGAAGAGGCAACCGTGGACACATCGTCTGCCAAAGACGTCGATTTGGAGTCATTGACAGTGACTGAACTGAAAGCATTGGCCAAAGAACGTGACTTGTCAGGTTATTCTTCCCTTAAGAAAGCCGATCTCATTGATTTACTGAAATAAGCTTAAATAGGGGATGGACACATCCCCTTTGTTATAGACTGGAAACCAAACGATCAAATCAGGAGGATTTAAACATGATTACCGCTCAACAAGTCAAAGAACTGCGTGAAAAAACCGGCGCAGGCATGATGGATTGCAAAAAAGCACTTGAACACACCAACGGACATCTCGAGGAAGCCATTGACTACCTCCGTGAAAAAGGCATTGCAAAAGCCGCCAAGAAAGCGGACCGAGTTGCTGCTGAAGGACTTGCAAGCATTCAAATGGGCACCAATGAGGCTGTCATTTTCGAGTTGAACTCGGAAACCGACTTTGTCTCGAAGAACAGCCAATTCTTAGCGCTTCTGGATCAGGTTGGCACCTTGTTGTTGGAAGGCGGCGCAACCGATACCGATACCGCGCTCGCGATCGCCAAAGACGGAAAAACCGTCCAGACGATGCTTCAGGACGCGACTGCCACCATCGGTGAGAAGATCACATTGAGACGGGTCAGCCGCGTCACCAAGACGGATGCTGAAGGTTTTGGCGCATACAAGCACATGGGCGGGCGGATTGCCGTGCTCGTCAAGATTGCCAAAGATGACGAAGAGGTTGCCAAAGACATGGCGATGCACATCGCTGCCAACAACCCCCGTTATCTCGATCGCAGCCAAGTTGATGCTGAAACCCTTGAACATGAAAAGCACGTCTTGACACAACAGGCACTTCAGGAAGGCAAACCAGCCAACATCGTTGACAAGATGGTCATTGGACGTCTGAACAAGTTCCTTCAAGACATCTGTCTTGTCGACCAGCCCTTTGTCAAGGATGCTGACCAAAAGGTCAGTCAGGTCCTCAAGAGCAAACAGAATCAAGTACTCAGCTTCATCCGACTTGAAGTCGGTGAAGGCATTGAAAAGAAAGAGGAAGATTTCGCAGCTGAAGTCGCGGCACAGATCAAAAAATAAAGACGGCGAAGGGGCGTGGCGAGATGTACAAGCGAGTCATACTGAAATTAAGTGGCGAAGCGCTCAAAGGTGATGGCATTTATGGCATTCATCCGATGACAGTCAAGAGCATCGCTGCCGAGATCAAGGACATCTACGATCTAGGGGTCGATATCGGCATCGTTGTCGGTGCCGGAAACCTATGGCGTGGAAAAACCGGTGAGGAACTGGGGATGGATCGGGCCCAAGCGGATTATATGGGTATGCTTGGCACCATCATGAACGCCCTTGCACTTCAGGATGCGCTTGAAAGTTTCAGCGTGCCGACCCGGGTCATGACCGTGCTACAGATCAGTGCTGTTGCTGAGCCTTATATCCGCAGACGGGCCATCAGGCATTTTGAGAAACGCCGGGTGCTGATCTTTGCCGGAGGCACAGGATCACCGTTTTTCTCAACCGACACCGCCGCTGCCTTAAGGGCTGCGGAACTGAATGCGGACATCATTTTGATGGCCAAAAACGGTGTTGAAGGCGTCTTCGACAAGGATCCGAATGCCCATGACGATGCGAAGATGTACAAAGAACTCACGCAGGATCGGGTCTTGCTCGATAAATTGGCGGTTATGGACTCGACCGCGGCATCCATATGCCGCGAGAACAAGATTGATATTCTCGTGTTCAACATGAACACGCATGGCAATATGAAAAAAGCAGTTTTGGAAGACACCATCGGCACATTGGTGAAATGGGAGGAATAACAGATGAGTGAACAAGCTGACCTGATCCTCATGGACACTGAGGAACGTATGGAGAAGGCCATTGAGGCACTTAAAAGAGATTTTGCTGGCATTAGGACCGGACGCGCGAATCCCGCGCTTCTGGATAGGATTGTGCTTGATTATTACGGTGTGGAAACACCACTCAAGCAGATTTCTTCGATATCTGTTGTCGAAGGCAACCAATTGTTTATCAAACCCTATGACAAATCGCTCTTGAAACAGATTGAACAGGCCATTTACGCATCCAATTTGGGACTCAATCCCTTAAATGATGGTATCGGCATCCGCCTGATCCTTCCGCAACCGACCGAAGAACGACGTCGCGAACTGATCAAGGAAGTCGAGAAGCATGGTGAAGGGGCCAAAGTTGCCGTTAGAAACATCAGACGCGACAGCAACGACCATATGAAGAAGTTGGGATTGTCTGAGGATGACGAAAAAGGCTATCTGGAAGACATCCAGGATCTGACCGACCAATTTGTCAAGAAAGTTGACCAGACGATCACTGACAAATCCGAGGAATTGCTCAAAATTTAGAGATAAGGCGCATAGCGCCTTTTTTTCAATTGGTGAAGCGTGGACGTGTCGGTTTGAAAACAACGCCGATTAAGGTATAATAAATCAGGTGATCTCATGAAAGAACCCATTCCCAACCATGTCGCCATCATTCTTGACGGCAATGGCCGTTGGGCTAAAAAGCGGGGCCAACCAAGGTCTTATGGACACTATCAAGGTGCCCTCAATCTGTTTCGGATGGCCAAGGAAGCCAAAGCCATGGGCATCAAGGTGCTGACGGTCTTTGCTTTTTCGACTGAGAACTGGAAACGGCCAGATGATGAAGTCGATTACCTGATGACAAAACCGGTTGAACTCTTTGAACAGTATCGCGACCGGTTGTCAGAACTTGACTTCAAGGTTCGCTTCATCGGTCGTCGTGACCGCTTTTCAAGCGCGTTGCTAGAGGTGATCGAGTCAATCGAGACCGCTACCGCCAGCCATCAAGGCTTTGAGCTTGTGATCGCGGCCGATTACGGGGGACGTGATGAGATCGAACGTGCGTTTGGACATCGATTGGACAAAAATGACATGCAAGGATCACTGATGCAGCCTCTTGATGTCGATCTTTTGATCAGAACCGGGGGCGAACAACGCATCTCGAACTTCTTGTTGTGGCAGCTGGCATACGCCGAACTGATGTTCGTGTCCGTCTACTGGCCGGCATTCAGGAAAAGACATCTAAAGAATGCGTTAAAGGCCTATCGGAAAAGACACCGACGTTTTGGAGGATTAACATGAGAAAAAGAACATTGACCGGAATCATCTTGTTGCTTGTCCTGGTTCCGATTGTCACCGTTGAATTGTTTTACGAACTCTTTGTCTTCACCATGACACTCTTTGTCATAAGGGCAGCCTACGAGATGATCAGGATGTATGGCACTCACAAACGTTTCGGGAACATTACCAAGATTGGGATCATCTTGTTGACACTGGCGACATTTTTCAGTGTCGCAGGGGTTGTCACGATGACCGGAGAGACTCAGAATCCACTCGAGGCGAAGGATCTTTTGAACATCACCATTCCACTTTTGACTCTGTTTTTGTTCAGTTTTCTGGTCCTTTTCAAAGATTTCAATGGTGAGGATGCCGGGAAGGCATTGACGATCGTCAACTATGTCGGTTTGGGTGCGGCGTCGATTGTGATTTTGAGATCACTTGGGGTCCGCTTCATTGTTTATCTGTTCTTGATCAGCATGTTGACAGACACGTTTGCCTATCTGATAGGCGTCCGCTTCGGGAAGCACAAGATGGTGCCTGACATCAGTCCCAAGAAGTCATGGGAAGGGGCGATTGGTGGGACCATCGTCGCGACGTTGATTGCTTCGACCTTTGCCTTGTTCTATGGCTTTTGGTTTGTCCCAGGCACGTTTGTGGGCGATATCTTCAATGCCACCGGGGAACGGTCACTGCTCGATAACTTTTCAAGTCTTGGTGAAAGTGCCCCTCTTTGGGCACAAGGCATCGTCTTGTTCGTGGTGACACTCGGGGCATCTATCTTCGCCCAAGTTGGTGATTTGGTCGCTTCCAAACTCAAACGCACCTATGGCATCAAGGATTTTGGACATATCTTGCCCGGACACGGCGGATTATTGGACCGATTCGACTCCATTTTGTTCGTGGCGATGTTTCTGACAGCCGTGTTCTTCCTGATCCACGATCTCTATCCGGCAATCATTGTATGATCAGGATCAGTTTGCTAGGGGCATCCGGCTCCATCGGTCGCCAGACCGCTGAGGTCGTCCTTGCACATCCCCTGGATTTCAAGATTGTTGCTGCCTCAATCGGACGTGACAATCAATGGAACAAGACATTTCTTGAAACATTCAAGCCCAAAATGGTCGCACTCAGACATCCTGATCAGGCGGATCTGGTGAAAACCTTGTTGCCGCAAGCGATCATTGTTCGAGGACAAAAGGGTCTGGAAGCCGTTTCCTCATACGCAGAGGCTGATATCACAGTCAATGCCTTGTCAGGCTCGGCGGGTCTGATGCCTTCGGTGATGTGTCTCAAGCATCATAAACGACTGGCTTTGGCCAACAAAGAGTCGCTCGTGATGGCCGGTGATCATCTGATCCGTTTGGCCAAGACAAACGGGACAGACATCATCCCTATCGACAGTGAGCATCACGCCATCTTCCGCTTGCTTCAAGGACGGGACAAAGATGCGGTTCATCACATCACCATCACCGCCAGCGGTGGCGCTCTGAGACATCTGTCCAGAGAAGCGCTTGGAGAGGTCACCATCCAAGATGCCTTGCGGCATCCGACATGGAAAATGGGACCCAAGATCACGATTGACAGTGCCACCATGATGAACAAGGTGCTTGAAGTCATCGAGGCCCATCATCTCTTTGATTTGCCATCTGAGAGGATTGAAACCGTCCTTCATGAGGAGAGTCTTGTCCACGGTCTGGTCTTTTACAAAGACGGATCGGCCGAAGCCCTCATGGGTGCCGCTGACATGCGGACCACCATCAAGGCCGCTTTGACCTATCCGGCGAAGGATCTTGTCAAAAGACCGCAGTTTG
>JAGYLU010000053.1 GCA_018400755.1 Acholeplasmataceae bacterium | reverse complement strand
GTGCCTGATGGGATATGGGTCAATCTGACGGCGGATTTGGTGGTATTGACGCTTTGCCCTCCTGGGCCACTCGAGTTGAAGGTGTCAAAACGGATATCTTCCCATTTGACATCAATCTCCACCTCTTCGGCCTCCGGCATGACCAAGACGGTCGCCGTCGATGTATGGATCCGGCCTTGCGATTCTGTTTCCGGGACCCGCTGAACGCGGTGTACCCCTGATTCATGCTTCATCATGGAATAGACTCTGGCCCCCGCGATCATGAACTCAATCGAGGAGAAACCACCCATCGCGCCTTCCATGGCGTTCAAAATCTCAATCGACCACCGGTTGGTCTCGGCAAACTTCAAATACATCCTGAAGAGATCACCAGCAAAGATATTGCCTTCATCGCCGCCCGCCGCACCTTTGATCTCCATGATGACGTTCTTGCCGTCATTGGGATCTTTGGGAAGGAGGAGAATCTTCAGTTGTTCCTCAGTCTTTTCTAGCATCTCTTTGACGATTTTAATCTCGGATTCACCCATCATAATGATGTCTTGGTCTTTCTCATCCTTGATCATCGCCTCAAGATCTTTGAGTTCCTGCGCTTTTGACTTATAGAGACGATACGTCTCCACGGTATCAGATAACGCTGACATCTCTTTCATCAGTGATGTCATGGTCTTGACATCAAGCGTCCCCGATGCGAGACGCCTCTGGATGTCATCGTATTGTGTTTCAATCAAGTCAAGCCGTTCAAACATGTGGGTCACCTCATCATTTTAATGCTGTCTGGACTTTTGGCAGAAAAGCGTATCGTTTGCCATATTTAGAATTATTTAGTATAATGAACATGTAACAAACAAACGAAAGGGATGAAAAAAATCATGGAAAAACTTTATCACATCATGGACCAGGAAGTTTCAAACCTGAGTGTCCTGTTCACGAAATTGCACCACTATCACTGGTATGTCACCGGTCCGAACTTCTTCGCTTTGCACGTCAAATTCGAAGAACTCTATGACGAAGTCAATGAGCTTTATGACGAATTCGCCGAACGTCTTCTGACCATCGGTGGAAGCCCTTCATCAAGCCTCAAGGCTTATCTTGAAAAGGCAACCATCAAGGAAGCAACCAGCACACCCGCCGCCCTTGACATGGTCAAGGCCGTCAGAAATGACATGCAAACCATCGTTGACGAACTCAAAGCTGCCATTCCGGTCGCTCAGGATGCCAACGACGAAGCAACCGCTGATCTCTTCATCGGTACCATCTCAAGTTTTGAAAAGACCATCTGGATGCTTGACTTCACCTTGCGGTAAGACCATCCATAAATCAAGGAGCCAACCGGCTCCTTTTCTTTTTGGTCAGTCTCTGGTCGAATCGTCATCGGGGCGATCTTCCTGAGCGACAAACCGGCTGTATTCGGTATCGAAACGGAAGTGTCTGGTGACGCCTGCGATCCCTTGACGATTCTTCGAAATGATGAGCTCGACATCGCTGATATCGGCGTCAGCATCCCTTTTGTAGTAATCAGGACGAAAGAGGAACATGACAATGTCGGCATCCTGCTCAATTGATCCCGATTCACGCAAATCCGCCAAGACGGGACGCTTGTCGTCCCGTTTCTCAACGTCACGGGACAGCTGCGAAAGCGCGAGCACCGGGACTTTCAGTTCCCTGGCCATCTGTTTGAGACTCCTTGAGATCCGGGCGACTTCTTCTTGACGGTTGCCTGACTTGCTGTCACCTTTGATCAGCTGCAGATAGTCAATCACAACAAAATCAAGACGGTTCTCATGGGCGAGCTTGCGGCACTTGGCCCTGATATCAGAGACTGTGACCGCCGCTGAGTCATCGAAGACGATCGACAGTCTTGATAACGATTGCATCCCGGCTTCTAAAAACTGCCATTCACGGCTGGTCAACCCACCGGTTTTGATCTTGACATTCTTGACATTGGATTCCGATGAAAGCATCCGTCCGGCCAGTTGCTCATTGCTCATTTCAAGGCTGAAAATCGCAACCGCAGCATGGCCGTCCTCGTTTCGTTTGGCCACATTCAAGGCCAGGTTCAAGGCGAACGCACTCTTACCCATCGAGGGACGGGCCGCGAGAATGACCAATTCCTCGGGCTGAAGGCCATTGGTGATCTGGTCAAGGTTCTGGAAACCGGTGCGAAGGCCGGTGACGCCCCCTTTGTTGTCACGGTTGCGTTCGGTCTTGTCGCGGACCTCGTTCACGACCTCGGAGAGTTTCACGAACTCGGTCGTTTTTCGCTTTTGAGCCAATGAGAAGACCAGCTCTTCAGCTTGGGCGAGATAAGCATTGGGTTCCATATCGCCGGTATATCCTTCTTCTAAGATATTCCCGGCAACTTCCATGACCTGTCTTTTCAAGGACGCCCCCTTGACAAGGTCCACATAGGTCTCAAGGTGATCGGTCGAAGGAATGGCATCAGAAAGTTGATAGAGATATTGATAACCACCGGCTTTTTGCAGGTGACCACCTTCCTGAAGTTTCGAGGCAACAGACGTATAGTCAATTTTCAAGTTTGACAAAGCGAGATCTTTCATCGCTTCAAAAATCAGGATATGATCCTGGTCAAAAAAGTCGGAGGTATCCAAGAGGTCAGACACGACGACGACTTGTTTGGGATCCAATAGGATGGCACCGAGCACGGATTGCTCCGCCTCCCGGTGATGGGGTAAACTCTTGGCCATAACAGGTGACCTACTTTTCAATGATATGGACTTCAAACTGGGCTTTGATGTCTTTGTGGAGGCTCACTGTCGCGGTATAGATCCCAACAGAGTTGACATCTGAATCGAGGTCAACTTTTTTACGGTCGAGGAAGATTCCATGTTCTTTTTCAAACGCCTCACAGATCTGCTTGGTCGTGACACTTCCAAAAAGCTTGCCATCGACACCAATCTGGATCGGGACGCTCACTTGCTTGTTGTTGATCTCGGATTTCAGTTTCCTCATGAGATCAAGATGTTCCTTGGCTTTTTTCTCGGCATCGGCTTTCATCTTGTTGATCATCTCAAGATTCTCATCATTGGCCATGACCGCCTTTTTCTGGCTGATCAGAAACTGACCATAACCGTTGGCGACTTCAACGATGTCGTCTTTCTTGCCGCGACCTTTGATGTCTTCTGTCAGGATGACTTTCATAGGTTCTCCTCCTTCGCCGTACTCGGCTTCAAGATATGTTTTGATTTTCTTGGTGACTGAGCGAATGCTCGTCTGGGTGATTTGCGCCGCTGCGCTGTTTAGGTGACCACCGCCACCCAAGGTTTCCATCATCATCTGGACATTCACTTCGCGAAAGCTTCTGGCACTGACGGCGATCGTCTCCTCATCGAGTTTCGCGATTGAGAAGGCGGCGTCGATGCCGCTGATCTTGAGCGCTTCATCGGCGACCTGCGCGAGCAAGATACGGTCCTTGATGACGTCATTGGAGACAATGATGGCAAAACGGTCAAGTACAATCTCAATCTTTTGAAGCAACTTGTTGATGGTCATGGTCCGTCTGAGATCACGTCTGAGCCACATTTTGGTCTCGGCGGGATCGGCTCCGTGGTCTTTGAGCCTGGATGCGACCTCAAAGGTTCTGGATCCCGTCCTGAACGTGAAATTATTGGTGTCCAAGACAAGTCCGCCATACATGACTGTCGCTTCAAAAGGCGATATTTTAAGGGTTTCATCCATGTCATAGAAGTTCAGGAGTTCCATCACAAGCTCAACTGTCGATGAGGCATACGGTTCGACATATGAGAAGACGGAATCGAAGGTCTCATCACCGATTCGGTGATGGTCAATGACGATGGTCTTGGTTGCTTTCTCAAGGATCTCCGGAGACATCACGACCTTCGGTGACTGTGAGTCAACGATGATCAGAAGTGTGTCCTCAGTCATTTTCCTATACGCATCCTCAGAGGATACAAAGCGGTCCTTGATGGTATCCATATCGGTGCTCTTGGTGTCAAAAAGCATATTGACGGTCTGATCGAGCTTGTCCCGGTCAATGATGATCATGACTGGTTTCTTGCTGATCATGGCCATATGGGCGGCCCCGATGGCCGCTCCGAAGGCATCGAGATCAGCATCCTTGTGGCCCATGATGAGGACCAGGGAAGACGCATCGATGTAGTCCTTGATGGTATGGGCATTGACGCGTGCACCAATCTTGGAGCTTTTCGCGGTGGCGTCGTTCTTGCCACCGAAGTAAGCGATCTTCTGATCTTGAATGTTGACAACGACCTGGTCGCCGCCTCTTTTTTCAGCCAGTTCGACAGCATTTTGGGCATAAAGTCCAAGATCCTCATAACTGACATCCCAGCTGGCAATCCCAATCGACAGACTCACCCTGACCTGATTGCGCTGTGAGATCTGACGGATCTTATCCAAAATCTCAAACTTGGCATCGATCATGGTTCTGAGTTGTGCCCGGACAGTCACCATCAGTGAGCGTTCCTCACTATACGGTTTCAGATACGCATCATGCTTGGCTGCCCAGTCGGAAATCGCACTCAGGTACTCGCCTTTGAGACTTGACTGCTCTGAGACATCGAGGGTTGCCAAGGTATCTTCAAGGTTATCCAGGTTGAAGATGGCAAGGACTGGAATCCTGGTCTCATAGGCTTCTTTGATCTTGACCCGCTCGGTGGCATCAAAAAGATAGAAGAACCGGTACTCAGGACGATAGACGACATCATAGGTCGATTTCTTGACAGAAAGGGATGCTTTGGTGTTTTTGGATAGTGCGATCTGATGAAGCAAAGGATGAATGTCTTTCAAATCCTTACCCGTCATTTTCGAATCAAAGATGGCTTTCGCATGGGGATTGGCCCATTTGATCTCATGCTCCTCATCAAAAGCGATGATGCCGATCGGAAGTTCATTGAAAACCTCATCTCCGACCTGATTGACATGATAGGAGAGTTTGGTCCACATCGACAACCGGTTTTGTAGCATCCTCGTTTTCTGGCGGTCACGGTGGTGAAGCATCACATACCAAGCTGAAAAAGCAAGCACGAGGCCTGCGATCAACAGTAGGAAGGCGATGAGATCCCCCGTTTCACTAAGAACACGAGGGACAAAATAGACCGCGCTCGCTGCCAAAGCAGCCAGAGCGGCGAGAAAGAATAACCACCGTTTCATAAGACCACCCGCTTTCTTCGATTATATCAAGTAATGCCCATGATTTCAATGAAACAGGGGCGAGGGAAGTCGGAAAAAAAGCCGCACTTAGCGCGCAGCTTTGAAATCATCGTGTTCAGTCTTTGACAAACGGTAACAATGCCATGTGGCGTGCACGTTTGATCGCGGTTGCGAGAGGGCGTTGCCACTTCGCGGATGTGCCGGTCACACGCTTGGGTAGAATCTTACCACGGTCAGTGATAAAGCGCTTGAGTAGTTCGACATCCTTGAAATCGATATGCTCGACTTTGTTTTGCGTGAAGTAGCAGACCTTGCGGCGTTTCTTGAAGCCGCCACGTCTTTGCTGGTACATGTTGTTTCCTCCTTAAAATGGTAGATCTTCTTCCGCAGCGAGTTCTTTGCTTGTTTCATAGAACGCATCATCGTCTGCGGTTTTCGAAGGTGTTACGGGATTATAGTCGTCTCTTTGACTCTGATTGTTTCGACGGGCTTCTGACTCAGCCTTGGATTCCAGGAACTGAACCGAATCACAGACAACCTCGGTTGCGTATCGGTTCTGTCCATCAACCTCGTATTGTCTGGTTTGAATACGTCCCTCAATGCCCAGAAGTGAGCCTTTGCTGACGTATTTGGAGACATTTTCAGCCTGTTTGCGCCATACGACGCATTGAATGAAGTCGGCCTGCCGTTCACCTGACTGATCTGTGAATGTCCGATCAATGGCAAGTGTGAAGTTGACAAAGGGAATGTTCGACTGTGTCATCTTCAATTCCGGATCTTTGGTGATCCGTCCGACCAGGATGGCCTTGTTAATCATGGCTATTCGCCCTCTTTCACAACAATGAATCTCAAGACTTCTTCGGTAATCCGAACAACACGGTTGAATTCAGCAACCGCTTCCGGGGTCGCTTCAACGAGCAGCCAGACATAGTAGCCTTTTCTGTGATGATCGATTTCATACGCCAGGTCTTTGAGTCCCAACTCTTTAAGTTCGAGCACCTGGCTGCTAAAGTTAACAAAGATTTCATTGAAATTGTTAACGATCTGCTTGATGTTCTCGCTTTCGACAGTTGGACGGATGATATACATGACTTCGTATTTTCTCATCTGTTCCACACCTCCTTTTGGTCTATGGTCTTGTAATAAGACAAGGATTTCATCTTATGCCAAATAATTATAACACACATAGGTGCTGATTACAATCATAAATGACTGTTGATGAGTCGTTTTTATGGCTATCTTGTGATCATGTCTCAAGTGTGATCTTTAGATTTTGTCCTGCTGCTATGAAGATTTGACACTGCAATCAAAGCCGCGGCATTTGAGGGCCGCGGCTTTGGTGTCATATGGTTTCAATGATGAATCTGAGTGCTTCCCTGACCGTCTGAAGGATGTTGTCATCCCTTGATGACTGATCACTGAAGACGACATGCCTGGACAGGCTTTGATCTTTCGTTGACAATCCGAGATAGACTTCCTTTTGTATCCCTTCCTGAAGGGTCGGCCCGGCATTTCCAGTTGTAGAAATACCAAGATCAGAGGCGGTGAGCACTCTCACATGCTCTGCCATCTTGATTGCGGTCTCTTGACTGACGATACCATAGGTCTCAATCACGTCACCAGGGACACCCAGAAGACCCGTCTTGACATCTTTGTGATAAGCGATGATGCCACCTTTGACGACGTCTGATGCGCCTGGAACGGCAATCAATGTACTACAAAGCCTTCCGCCGGTCATACTTTCCGCACAAGCAAGAGATAACCGGTGCTGCTTCAGTGCCTTAAGGCACGTTTGAGCCAGTTCTTCCACGTCAGGACAAGGTGATGGTGAAGGTCATTTCGGTGAAGGTGCCATCAACATTCCTGATGATGGTGAGGATATGTTGGTCACCGAATTCCGCGCCATCAAGCTGGGCAGCGAGATCAGCGATCGATGTGATCGGGGTGCCATTCATGTGGGTGATCAGGTCATAGACTTCAATCTTGCCAAAGGCATCTCTTGACTCATCAAGACCGATAACAACAACACCAACCGGATCGGCAGGCAATAGCGACGGATCGTTTTCAGGAGCTTCCAAAAAGACGGAAACTTCCTGAACTGTGATGCCGAGTCTTGGTTTTCTGACGACAACTTGGAAGTCATCTTCCTGGAAGGCGCTGATAATCGGCGCGATCGTGTTGATGCTCAAGGAATAGTTCAACCCTTCCGCGGAAATGGTGCCATCCGCGGTTTGGATGTCTGCCACTTTGGCGACATTGATGCCAATCAGATCGCCATTCAGGTTGAACAGCGGTCCCCCGCTGTTTCCAGGGTTCAGTTCGGCGTCATGCATGATGGCAAGGCCGGTGACTCCGTTGTAATCAAAGGATGTCATTGCGACAACACCACTGGTGACGTAATTGAACTTATTGATGTTTTCCGGGGTTCCAATCGCATAGACGTCTTGTCCGGCGATGATCTGGATCCCGATGGCGTCATTGATCGCGGCGCTTTCATGGACTCTGAACTCAAGTTCTGACTCAAAGCGGACGACCGCGATGTCATGGAGTTGGAATCCGGCAAAGTCTTTGACGTTGATGGGATCGATGGTGGTTCCAAAATAGACGTTCATCTCCCCGCCATCTTCAACGACGTGATAGTTCGTGATGACATAATAACGTTTGACACCGCCGCCGATGTCTTCAGCCTTATAGATGATGCCCGAGCCATGACCGGTTTCGGTCCTGACCGCGACCACCGAAGGCATAACCTCAGCAATCATGTCAATCCTCATCTGCTCATAGACATGAGGGGATTCATACGGGAGTTGGGCCCTAAGTTGGATACAACCCGCCAAAACGGTGAGTACGACCACCATGATGGTCATCAGTAAAAGCTTCTTTTTCATCTGTCTTTTCCTCCAAGCCGGAACAAAGTGTCCGCGTTTTGTGTGGTGATACGTGCAATCGCTTCTGTGGTCATGCCTTTGATCTTGGCAATGACATCAATGACATCAACCAAATATGATGGTTCATTGCGTTTTCCCCGGTAAGCCTGAGGGGCGAGATAAGGACTATCCGTCTCCACCAGGAGACGGTCCATGGGTATGTCTTCGACAATGGACCGGATGACATCACTCTTCTTATACGTGACGGGTCCATCAATTCCGATATAGAAACCCAGGTTAACCGCTCTTTTGGCATCCTCAAGGGTTGAAGAAAAACAGTGGAAGACCCCTTTGACCTTCCCTTTGAAAGGCAGAAGCATCTGATAGGCTTCTTCAAAGGACGATCTGGTGTGGATCACCAAGGGTAGATCAAATTCGATTGAAAGCTTGATTTGGGCCAAGAAGACCTCTTTTTGAAGATCAAGGTTGTCTTTTCGCCAGTGAAGATCAAGTCCGGTTTCTCCGACCCCAACCACCTGATGGGTCTTGATCAGGTCTTTGATGCCACCCATATCCTGGTCATCATCAACGTATCCGGGATGAATTCCGGCGGTGGCGTAGAGTCCCTCATGGGCGCTTGCGATCTCGATGGCCTTCTTGCTGGTCTCATTGTCCATCCCTATCACGATGATACGGCTGACACCTTGGACTTTGGCACGGTTGATGACATCTTTTAGATCATCATCAAACATCTCATCATTCAAATGGGCATGAGTATCTGTGATCATCATCTCACATCCTTGTTGTATGCACTTATTCTATCACACGGCATCATAAATAACATCAACGAAACATCGTCTCCTAATAGACTTGTCCATAAGCCGGATCGGTCCTTAAGACCGATTCTGTTACCTCTAGCCGTTTGAACTTACGCAGTTCAAAGATGAGAAGGAGAAGAGAGAGCGCGCCGGCCAAGAGATCAGAGACAGCGAATGTCAACCAGATGCCTTCCAGTTCGAACTGTGATGTCAGAATCAAGGCAATTGGCAGGAAAATCCAAAACTGTCTAGACGTCGCGACAACAAGGGCTCTGATCGGATAACCTAAGGCCTGATAAAGGGCTGAGAGCATGACCTGGAAGCCTAAGAGGAGAAAGCCCCAACTGATGGTCCTGAAGCTCGCGGTGCCATAGGTGATGAAGACTGTGCTATCAACCTCAGGGTCTGAGAAGGCTTGAAAGACAACACCTGAGAAGAACTGGATAAAAAGGAAGCCCAAGAAGAAGTAGATCGCCATCAGCTTGGTCGCGAAGATGACGGATGCCCTGAGCCTTCCGTAGTTCTTCGCCCCATAGCTGAACCCAGCAATCGGATGGAGGCCTTGGACAATCCCGAATCCTGGCATGAACACAAAGGCCATCGTTCGATTGATGACGCCGTAAATGGA
>JAGYLU010000052.1 GCA_018400755.1 Acholeplasmataceae bacterium | reverse complement strand
CCATAAGGACGGCACAACCATCGTCGTCTTCAGTCAGGACCTCGACAAAGCGATCGCCGCGTTTATCATCGCCACCGGTGCCCGTTCTATGGGCAAGGATGTCTCCCTTTTCTTCACCTTCTGGGGTTTGAACATCCTAAGGAAACCAAAACGGGTTCGGGTCAAAAAGACATTCATCGAGAAGATGTTTGCCAAGATGATGCCCAGAGGTCCCAAGAAACTGCCAATCTCAAACATGAACATGATGGGCATGGGTCCGAAGATGATCAAATCCATCATGAAGAAGAAGAACGTCGATGCCCTTGAGGTCCTCATGAAAAACGCCCGTGACTTAGGTGTCAAGATCACTGCTTGTGCCATGTCGATGGACATCATGGGCATCAAAGAAGAGGAATTGATCGATGGCATCGAAATCGCCGGAGTCGCGACCTACCTAGGCGACACCATAGATGCGAACCACAACCTCTTCATCTGATCAGACACAAGCATCATAAGACTCTCAAATGTTCTCAAAGGCCCTTCACAGGGCCTTTTTTTAGTCTTGATTCTTTTGTCTTTCGATGAGTGTCCTGATCGCGAATGCAGCAACATCATTGGCATACTTGCCAGGTCCGAATCCGGCATCATATCCCAGTTCTTTCGCGAGCGCATGGGAAATACGGGGACCGCCGATCACGACTACGAACCGGTCTCTTTGGCCTTCAGCCTCAAGCAGTTCGACAAATCCGGTCAGGTTCTCGATATGGACATCCTTCTGGGTCACCGTCTGACTGATCAGGATCACATCGGCATTTTCTTTGATGGCTTGTTCCAATAGCGCTTCATTGTCGACTTGTCCACCAAGATTGATGGCTTTGATCCCTTGATAACGCTCGAGCCCATAATGACCGTGATACCCCTTCATGTTCATGATCGCATCAATACCGACAGTATGGGCATCAGTCCCGGTTGAGGCTCCGATAAAGACAAGTTCCCGGTCGAAATGTTCTTTGATCAAGGCTTCGACCTCTTCCATCTCCATGTGATCCCCTTCGACCTCAATCACACTGAGACCTGCCAGATCGACATCATGAGAAACCGTTCCATAGACGATATAGTGACTGAAATCAGCACCAAGTGACGTGCCGTGCACGACACTGGCATTCTTGATACCCATCTTGATTGCTAAGGCTTTGGCAGCTTCGACGCCAAGCGGTCCGTAAGGCATGGGCAAAGAAAAAGCCACTTGGACCTTGCCGTCATTCTCGGTATCACCATAGGGACGGATCGTTGTCTTCGTCATGAGGACACCCCCTTCAACGCGTTTTGCATCCGGTCAAGAACAGGATTTTGATACCCTGGGGCTTTTTCAAACACCCCAGACAATCCTTTTCCACCAAGGGCATGTCGCTTGATTCCGGCAAATGTACCTTTGGCGAGGGTTTCAAACATGCCTTCCTTTTTGACGGTCTGGAGCAGGGATGCCGCTTCCCTCAAGACATGATGGGCCCGTCTCATGATGATGCCATCTTCCTTGAATGTGATCTCGTCAAAGAGATCATGACACGCTGTGGCAACCATCGTCGCGTAATCAAGAGCGTGGGCGCGGTCAGAGACAAATGGGGTATGGATGGCTTCGGTCATCATACCAAGAAGATGGATGGACTGTTTGGTTGCGACAGCAGCCATGTTGAACATTGTGTTTTGAAGCGTTCCCTTGAAGATGTCACCGGTCATATGCTTTGTCGGTGGCATGTACTTAAGCGGTGCCTCAGGAAAGATTTCTCTGGCCATCTGGGCTTGGGCAATCTCGTATAAGAAACTGTTTTTGATCATCGGATCAATCTCAAAGGCGTGACCAAGGCCCATCAATGAGGGACGCATCAACGCTTTGGTCGCAAACTGCTCATTGATGAACTGTGAGGCCAACACGGTATGGGCCTCCAAGAACGCATCCGATGTCGTCAGGTAGTTGTCCTCACCGGTATTGATGGTGATGCCCGCATAGGCCGAAAGCACTCTCGAGAAATACTGGTCGACAAATGTCCGCTGCATGTTGATGTCACGAAAGATAATGCCGTATAACGAATCGTTTAGCATCATGTCAAGACGTTCAAGCGCGCCCATCGCCGCGATCTCAGGCATGCAAAGACCAGAAGCGTAGTTCACGAGTCTGACGTAACGGCCCAAAGTCTTTGAGACATCATCGAGGGCCTTTCGCATCAATTTGAAATTCTCTTGGGTGGCATAGGTGCCTCCAAACCCTTCGGTGGTCGCGCCATATGGCACATAGTCCAAAAGGGATTGTCCGGTACTTCTGATCACCGCGATGATGTCCGCCCCTTTCATCGCCGCCGAGACCGCTTGTTTGATATCCTCATAGATGTTTCCGGTCGCAACAATGACATACTTGGCCGGTTCACTGTCATCCATATCTGACATCATCCGCTCACGGTGAGCGCTCATGGCATTGATGATTTTGAAAGACTGGTCAAAATAAGGATCTAGAACCGAAAGCGGTGGTGAATTCAGATCACCTTTCAGATCCTTGAAGCTCAATGTTTTGGAAGCGATCATCCGGGCGATCTCCTGAGGTGACTTTCTGGTCTCCAAGACAGCCTGCGCCAAAAGCCCACTGATGCCTTTGGTGATATCTCCGACGGCCATCGCATGGTCAACAACCACATTGACCAGTGGGACATCGATCTGGTCGGTGCCATCAATACCCAGAAGGCGACAGACGGCGCGTTCAACCGAGACCGTTGAGTGACGGTCGATAAAAGCCTGGACGTCATCAGCGATCTCCCTGGCATCTATTCGGCATTGGTTGATGAGCAAGGCATCAAGGTTCAGTTTGTTCATAAGGTGTCCTCCATTTTGACATTGATGATGACATGGTCAATCGCCGTGCGCATCCGCCTTAGGAAAAGATCCGGATCAAAGGATGCCCCTTTGGGCGAAAAAGGGTTGATCGTGACCATCAGAAGTCTGATCTGTCTTGTCACACTGACTTGGACATGCAAGGCCTTGAAATGTTTGAGTGATTGGTTGGAAGCGACCCACTTTGACGGATCATCAATGATCAGTTCATAATGTTCGTTTCTACTTTCGATCAAGGCTTTGGCGATTTGAGTCGTGATCGCCCCTTTGATCCTGACGGCTTCGAAAGATGACCCAAGTGATGACAAGACCATCTTCAAGTGTTCTCTTGATTTCTCGGGATATGCCTTCCATAAGCCATCCTTCAAGATGAGAAAAGGCGCGGCACTCAACTCATCTTCAAGCCGACTTTTGGGAAAGCCATAAAGGTCAGTGATCCGCTTTGTTCTCTCAATGACTGTTTCCATATCAGATGACACCGCCGCCCCGGTCGCAAGCACAATCCCATCAAGCGCTGAGATTCCGGAAAAGGTCTTGCGGTCAAATGCACCGTCGATCAGAACCTTTTTTGCTCCCAGGTCGATCAGGCGAAGCACGAGTGTGTTCAAGTCACGGTTCGTGACCGGTCCCGCCAAAAGCACATGACCGGGGCTGGTTGCCCTGATGATAAGGATGGGACCAAGTGCGGTCTCTTTCGGGATCCTATCGATCACGTCATAGGAAAAATCGGCGTCCGATAGACACGCTTTCGCAGTCGCCAAAAGCATGCCCTCGCGGACATGGATCCGTGGTTTGGGAAGATAGGTGACCTGATCAATCGCTTCACCATCCAGACCGATCGAGGTCATGGCGACAAGGTTTCCTTCGAACCGGTTGATTAGGTGATTCATGGTCGTTGTCTTGCCGGTGTTCTTGGCCATCCCCATGATCCCGATCACCCGAACGTCCTTAAAGATCTCAGTCACGATTGTTTCGATCTTTGCGGGCAAGGTGTTTCGGTTCGATCGTCTGGGTTTTTCCAGACAGAAGTCCGCTCACACCTTCTAGCTCATCCGCCTGGCAATCCTTGCATATCGTCTTTGGCTCATAGTTCAGTGGTTCCTCATAGGTCGTGATGACCCCTTCATAATTCCTTAGGACCACCCGTCCCGGGGTCTGGGAGATGATGTAGTTTGGCATGACCGGAATCTTGCCGCCGCCCCCAGGGGCGTCTACAACAAACGTCGGAACAGCATAACCGCTGACGTGGCCTCTAAGCCCTTCAATGATCTCGATGCCCTTGCTGATGGGGGTCCGGAAATGTTCAATGCCGACTGAGAGGTCGCATTGATAGATGTAATAAGGTCTGACCCTGATGGCCACCAGGTTTTTCACAAGTTTCCTCATCGTCAGGACATCATCGTTGATGCCCCTTAAGAGCACACTTTGGTTTCCAACCGGAATCCCGGCATCAACGAGTCGGTCAATCGCCTCTTTTGATTCTGATGTGATCTCATAAGGATGATTGTAGTGGGTGTTGAGCCAGATAGGATGGTATTTCTTCAACATCGCAACCAATTCCGGTGTGATCCGTTGTGGCATGACAACCGGTGTCCTGGTCCCGATTCTGATGACCTGAACGTGATCGATCTCCCTGAGCTTGCTGATGACGTATTCAAGCCGTTCATCGGAGACAAGCAAGGCATCACCGCCGGAAAGCAGCACATCGGTCACGGCTGGTGTGTTTTTGATATACTCGATGCCCTTGTCAAGGGCGGACTGGCTACGGTCGGTATCATGTTGACCGGCAAACCGCCTTCTGGTGCAGTGACGGCAGTACATGCTGCACATGTCGGTGATCAGAAAAAGGACTCGGTCCGGGTACCGATGGGTCAATCCCAAAACAGGAGAATCCTCATCTTCAGCCAAGGGATCAATCATGTCGCTTCCGGCGACATGCATCTCATGGATCGAAGGGATGGCCTGTTGTCTGATTGGGCAATCAGGATCATCAGGATCCATCATCGAAAGATAATAAGGCGTGATTGCCATCCGGAATTTCGATAGGACACTTCCGATGGCACGTTCCTCATCCGGTGTCAGGTTGATATAGGTTTTGAGGTCATCAACACTGTTGATCCGGTGTTTGACTTGCCATGACCAGCTGTTCCAATCCGACTCTTTGACATCAGGGAAAAAGACTTCTTTCCGTTTCAAATAAGCATCATATGTCACTGGTTTCATGGGATAATCCTCCTTTATTAAGCCACATAGCGTTTGGTGAAAAGTGCTCTCAGTTCCTTGCTTTCCCGCATGATCCGAAGGGTGAAGTCAGCATGGCCTTCGGCATAACCGTTACCAATGATCATCAGGACGTCTTTGCCAATCCCTTCAGCCCCAAGGGCGGCTTTGGTGAAGGATGTCGCCATTGAGAAGAAGTAGACGGTCCCGTGGTCCTTGGTGGCTAAGATTGATGTCATTTCGGTATTCATGACGTTGACGACATTGATCGTGAGATCGACAAGTTGTCCATCTGTGATTGTCTTGACTTTCTCGAACACATCGGTCGCATCAAGCGCGCTGGCGATGATGATGTCATCGGCATATCCGAGTTCTTCCAAGAGGTCTTTCTTCTCTTGGTTGTTGACCAAGGCAATGACTCTACCGGTCTTGCCAACACTCTTCTTGGCCTGATAAGCGCACAACAATCCGCTTTTTCCGGTTGCACCAATGATCAGGACGGTATCGCCCTCCTTGGCCAACTGCGCGGTCTGGGCTGGTGCGCCAGCGACATCAAGGGCGGCCAGAACCAGTTTCTCATCAAGGTCATCAGGAATGACCGCATAGACACCGGAATCAAACACGATGGCTTGTCCCTTGATCCTGACCTGTTCATTGGTCATGTTGATGGAAAGGATCTCTTCGATCACAAGTGGTGTCAAAGACAAACTCACGAGGGTGGCGACTTTCATGCCTGCTTTGATGGCTTTGTCATGGAAGTCTTTTCCGACCACACCAACCGTTCCAATCAGCATCCCTCCGCTTTTTGTCACCGGATTCTGCATTTTTCCTTGTTTGGCAACGATCGCCATGATCATGTCTTTCATCTTGTTTTCATCGTGGTCACAAGCATCTTTGATCTGTCTGAATGAGGCGGAATCAATGTTGAGTGTATCGACATCGATTTTCATCTCGTTATCCAGGCATGTCATGTCATTGTCAATGATGTTCGCTGCCTGAGGCAGCACCCCTTTGGGGTCGATGACACGGTGAGTGCCATATGGGCATAGTGTTTTCATGTTGTGTGCTCCTTGATTTTTAGGATGTGGCGCGCCTCCTTGGGCGTCGCAATCTCTCTATTGTGTTTTTTTGCAAGCAAGACAGCTTTCAAGACAAGGTCTTTGTTGCCATTGGCAAGAACGCCTTTCTCAAGATAGATGTTGTCTTCAAGCCCAACCCGGACATGTCCGCCATGGGCGATGGACAGTTCGGCCAAAGGAAACTCGAATCTCCCGATACCAACCACCGAGTAAGTGGCCTCCAAAGGAATGCTTTCCCGCATGAAATGGAAATCGCGGGCCTCACCGGTCATGCCGCCATTGACACCAAGCACGAAGCTGAAGTGCATCGGGGCTTTGATGATCCCTTTCCGGTGAAGTCTCAAAACGGTATCGATATGCCCTTTTTCAAAACACTCGAGTTCGGGAAAGATCTTTTTGTCCTGCATCGTCTTGGCAAAATGGATGATGTCATTCTCGGTGTTGACAAAGATGTCATCACCGCCAAAATTGAGTGTGCCACAATCCAATGTCGCCATTTCCGGACAAAGATCAGCCACCGCAAGCCGCTCATCTCTGGTCATGCCGACGGCACCCCCAGTCGATGGTTGGATGATGACATCGGGGCAGCGGACCCGGATGGCATCCATGATCTCTTTGTACCGGTCTTTGTCCTGAGTCGGTGTCCCATCATCATAACGGGCATGGACATGGATGACAGAAGCGCCTGCCATGACCGCCTGATAGGCCTCCTCGGCCATTTCTTGAACCGTGTAGGGCACATATGGATTGTGTTCTTTCATGACCTCCGCACCGGAGATCGCGCATGTGATGATCAATTTTTCCATCACTTTGCCTCAAAGCGTTGCTTGTCTTTGGGAACGATACACGTCCCCTTGGCGGACACAACCAGCACCCGCTCATGCAAGACATCAGCCGCTGATGGGCTGACATCAGGCCGAGCCTCAATGGTCTTGTAGCATCTGAAGGCCATATCCCTTGAGGTGTTTCCAACCCTGGTGATCTCGCCTTCGACATCGATGATGTCTCCGGCATAGAGAGGTGCGAGGAAATCGACTGTCTGATACGCCCTGAAAAGTCCCTCATCCCCATCATGAATGATCAGGAGTTCGGTGGCGACATCCCCGAATAACGCCATGATTCTGGCCCCATCAACCAAGTTTCCGCCATAATGGGCGTCCGCTTGAGACAACCTTAAATGATGTTTGACTGATACCATCTTCATACCTCCATCAATGTGACATCACCGATGATCAGTTCGGCCTCGGTCTGATTCACAATCTCTTCGATACTGACATCAGGATGTCTTTCAATCAAATGAAGACCGTCTTCTTTGACTAAGATGACCGCGATTTCAGTGACAATCATATCAACTTCCCTATATGCGGTGAGTGGCAGTGTGCACCGGGTCCTGATCTTTGGACGACCCTTGTTGGTATGGGTTGTCGCGATGATGACTTTCTTCGCTCCACTCACAAGGTCCATCGCGCCCCCCATCCCTGGCACCAGTTTTCCAGGAATGATCCAGGATGCCAGTGACCCATCGGTATCCACCTCAAGCGCACCAAGGACCGTCACATCAACGTGTCCACCGCGAATGATCCCAAATGAGGTCGCTGAGTCAAAGTACATGCCATGAGGCATCAATGTCACAAATTGTCCACCAGCATTGGTCAGGTTCGGATCAACGGCGTCACCCTCTGGTTTTGGGCCTAATCCGACAAGTCCGTTCTCGCTTTGGAAATAGACCGTGATCCCTTCTGGCAGATGGTCAGCAACAAGCGTGGGCAAACCAATCCCGAGATTCACCAGATCTCCGTCTTTGAGTTCTTGCGCGACTCTGGTCGCGATGATGGTTTTAGGATCAGTCATGATGGCCCTCCAAGATCACATGATCAACGAAGATATGGGGCGTGATGACGCATTCCGGATCGATCGTTGACACTTGTTCGTGCACGTAGGCGTAAACCGTCTTGGCCGCGGTCGCCATCGCCGGATTGAAGTTTCTTGCGGT
This sequence comes from Acholeplasmataceae bacterium, assembly GCA_018400755.1. Classification (GTDB taxonomy): domain Bacteria; phylum Bacillota_I; class Bacilli_A; order Acholeplasmatales; family Acholeplasmataceae; genus RECG01. The sequence continues at coordinate 1,966 of JAGYLU010000052.1, read as the reverse complement.
CTTGTCATACACAAGATTCCCAAGCTCATCACACGCTTTGGCTTCAATCAATGCGAGATCGGCACCAAGCGCTTCTTCAAGAATGTAATCGGTGCCTTTGACGTTGATAACTGTCTTGCCTTCCTCGACAATGGTGTGGATCCCGGTTGGCGTCAGGATGCCACCAAGCCCGGCACCATAGGCCCGAATCCGTTCGACAAGCGTGCCCTGAGGCACCAGTTCGACATCAAGGGTCCCTGCACTCATTTGCCTTCCCGCTTCCGGATTCAAACCGATATGGGAGGCAATGAGCTTCTTGACCTGGCCATTTTTGATCAGTTTCCCAACCCCTTGATCCTCATATCCGGCATCATTGCAAATGATGGTCAGGTCTTTGACATTGGACTCAACCATCCAATCAATCAGTGGTCTTGGTGTGCCACACACCATGAACCCCCCGACATGGATCGATAGTCCATCTCTCAGTTGGGAAATGAATGTCTGTTTGTTGATCGCTTTACGCATGGAGTGATTCCTTTCTGGGCATCAATAGCGCTTCACCGGTCAGGACGCATTCGTCCTGTGCGTTAAAGATCTCGGTTGTGAACCACGCCCGGTTTTTCTGAACATCGATTTCTTTGACCGCGACGATAACCTTGAGCACCGTGTCTGGGTACACCGGCTTCAAGAACTTCAGTGACTGGGTGCAGTAAATCGTGCCTTCCCCCGGGTAATCCAGTCCGAAGATCTTTGAGAATAATGATCCGAGCAACATCCCGTGAACAATGGGCTTCTTGAAGATGGTCTTGGCCGCATACACCTCATCAAAATGGGTGGCGTTGGTGTCCCCCGATAACGCTCCAAAGGCTTTGACATCTTGGGTCGTGATGATTCTCTCATACGCCCTTGTGTCTCCTACTTTCATGGTCCTGATCATGTGTTTCCCTCTCTTTTCATCAAAAAATAAAGGAACGCTGTGTGAATCACAGCGCTCCATTTGATCAAATGGCAATGTATGCGGTGTCCCCGCATCCATCAAGTGTCAGGGTCGGATATCCCGTCACTTTCGGCGAACAGCCCCTTCACAGCCACCAAAGGCTTTCCGTAGCCCCAGGCAGATGACTGTTACCGTCTGTTCGCACCTCTGTATCGTATCTATGTCCATTATAGCCGATTCGTGAAAGCGCTGTCAATGGTCTTTGAAGGAATTCAGTTGAAACAGGGCTGATCTGATGGTTTTGTACGCGATTAGCATCCAAAAACAGATAATCTCTATGCATCAATCATCAGTGTCCTTTTTGCTGGATCATTCAGGTGTGCAATTGTGAGTCTTATCGTGTAAAATGAAACCAATCATTTTAACGAACAATGAAAGGACAATCCCATGTCAAAAGACCATTTGAACACCTTGCGGGCTTTGATCGAATCAAAGCAGTTCCAAGGGATCGTGCATCTTGAAACCGATCATAAAACCATCTGTCATCACGTCCAGGGACTCGCTTCAGTGGATCTTGAAGTCTCGGTCAATGACGAGACTGCTTTTGGTGTCGCTTCCGGGACCAAGTTTCTGACCGCGCTTGCAATTGGACAACTGATTGACAAAGGGTTGTTATCGCTTGAGACCGAAATATCAAAAATCGTCCCTCAGATCCAAGGGCTCTACGATCCCGCGATCACCATCAGACATCTCTTATCGCACACTTCAGGGATGCCAGACTATTTTGATGAGGATGCTCACCCTGACTTTGACCATGTCATCCTACCGGTTCCAAACGATGATCTTCTGACCCCTTCGGACTTCATTCCGATGTTTCCCAAAGAGCCAATGAGACATCTCCCCGGTGAACGCTTCATCTACAACAATCAAGGGTTTGTCGTGCTTGCCCTAGCGATTGAAGCTCTCACCAAAAAGGCTTACGCCGATGTCATCAATCATGACCTTTTGAAGCCTTTGGGCATCACAAAGAGCGGTATTTTCAACTTGAGA
>JAGYLU010000051.1 GCA_018400755.1 Acholeplasmataceae bacterium | reverse complement strand
GATCCGGGTTCTGATAAGCGCTGATCAAGGTGCTATAGTGACTGTTCAACGTCTCGAACACATGTGTCCATGTCCGGTCTTGGGCAGTGTTGAGCGCTTGGGTACGAAGCGCATCGGTTAGCGTTGAATCGGTTGCCAAGGCAATCATGGCGTGTTTCATGGATTCCACATCACGGGCTTTGAAGATGATGCCGTTGACGCCATCAACAGCCGTTTCAAGGACGCCGCCCTCATCAGAAACGATGACGGGGAGTCCTGAGGCCATGGCTTCTAAGACCACGTTTCCAAAGGTTTCGGAAGGGGATGGAAAGGCGAAGATGTCAGCGGAGGCATAGATCTTTGAGAGATCGTCACCGGTCTTCTGGCCGGTGAAGATGATATCTTGATAGGTTTTCTTCAAGGTTGTGAGCAATGGACCATCTCCGGTGATGACCAATTTGGTCTTGGAACGGACCTGTTCTGGCATTTTTCCATATGCGTCACAAAGGACATGCATGTCTTTCTCACCGGACACCCGGCCGACATAAAGGAAGACTTGCTTATCCGTCGCGTCCCATGATGCCCGCAAGTCCGCGCTTCGAAAGCGGGGTGAGAAACGGTTGGTGTCAATCCCTCTTGAGAAGACACTGATGTTTTGAAAGCCTTGGCCCAAAAGGTAGTCTCTGGTGACCGAAGAGGGACAGGTCTTAAGATCGGCCTTCTTGTGAAACCAGGCCAAATAAGCGTTCAGAGGTTTTGTGAAGAGACCGATCTTCATGTGTTTCATGCCAAGATGGAAATAACTGCTGTAGTTCGTGACGACCGGAATGTGTCTTTTCTTGCCATACCTGAGGGCGAAGTGGCCAAGATTGAACTCCGTCAGGGTATGGATGACATCGGGTTGGAAGTTGTCTAGGACGCGGTTGAGCTTGTGCTTGATGGGAAGGGGAATCACCGCACTCGGATAGAATGGGAACTTGATGGAAGGGACGGTATGGAGATGGATCCCAAGCAGTTTGTTCCAAAAGGGCTTTTTGTATTTTGGGGTGATCAGGATGTAGGGTTGACCGGTTCTCCGGAAATGCCTCACGGTCTCATGGATGGTGTTCGAGACGCCATTGACGTGAGGATAGTAGGTATCGGAGATCAAAGCGACACGCGGCAAGTTGTGATTGATCGATGCCTTCAGGGTTTGCTCATAGACATAGGCATCAAGAATGAGATGAATCAGTGATCTCGACATTGAGACCCCATGTTCAAGATCGCGCAAGGGATCAGCCAAGACAAGGCTGGATTGGAAACCATCGAGGTATGCCTCGATGTCCCGTCCGATCGTCTCAAGGGATGAGATGACGGGGCCGCCAACGTTTCTGAGATCATCCCATAGGTGTTCAATCTCGACTTCGTAGGCGTGATGTCTCAGGTGTTTGTGCTTGTAAGCGGGATTCGAATGGAAGGCGGTGGTTGTATCGATGATGAAATGGGAGATGATCCCAAGCTTCAACCCGAGGGTCTCAGGGGTCTGTTCATGGATCAGGATGTCATTGATGAGTGACATCACCAAGGCAATCGATCCTTTGTAATCATGGATCATCAACCGGTATGGCAGGGTTTTATCGGGCAGTGTCGAGCCCTTGAACAGGGTTTTGTAAGATAAGAGATCTTTTCTTGTCGATGGCAGTTCGTCGTAGATCAATGTGATGATGCGTTCGTGGGTTTTCTTCAGCATGTCATACACCTCCAAGGGTCAATATTATTATATCAATCGGTGTGCATCAAGTCGGTCAAGCCTTTATCAAGATGGTGTAAGTTTTATGGCTTGAAACGTTTTCATGGAAAAACCTTCTTTTCAAATGATGCTTTGAAGATGTCTCTTGACAAAGACATTGTCGTTTTTGGGGCCTTGATGATACAATATGATTAAAGCCCATATCGATGTTTCGATCTATGGGATCAAAAGGAGATCATCATGCCAACAAGACAAACCAGAATGATCATGTACAGTTACGCCTTCCTGTTATCGTTTGTGTTACCCTTGGTTTACCGTCAGACAGAGGTATCCATCATCTCTGTCCCGATGTTGTCACAGTCCGGGGGTTTATGGATGTTTCTGCTGTTGTTCACTTTCTCTCATGTGGTTGTCTATACCATCACAAGAGATGGGTACAGACGGTTCAAGAACATCGCTGCCATTGCCATGTCAGCGTTGATGTTGCTGACCTCCCTATGGCTACTCATGAGAGGATTCCAGATGACCGGGATCGAAAACGGGGTCACGACCAGACTGGGTTACGCGCCCTTTGTCGCTCTCTTCCTCTTCATTCTCATGTTTCATGACTGGCTCCAGTCGATTGGTGAGTTCAAGCTTGATGCCAAACACGCTCCGGTGATCAAACCGATTGAGGTCTTCTTGCCGTTTGATGACACCTTGACCGGTTTGAGTGAGGAGAGAATCGTTCCTGAGACTTTGGCCGAAGATGTTGAGTCCTACTTTGACTACACCGTTGACAGCAAAGACCAGAACGCGGTGATCACCGGACTCAAAGTGTCCGTAGAAGATCTCATCATTCCCAAGATGATAGGAAAAACGCCTGTCAAAGCCATCGCTTCAGGTGCGTTCATGAACAACCAGGCCCTTTCCAAGGTCCGTATTGAAAGTGGCGTCAGGATCATTGCCGACAACGCCTTCAAAGGCTGTCGGAACATCAAAGAGATGAAACTGCCAGCCACGATCAAAGAAATTGGGGCTGAGGCTTTCGCTGGTCTTCAAAGTCTTGAACAGATCCGTCTGCCAGAAGGCCTTAGAGCGATTTCTTATGGTCTCTTTAGCCAGTGCCGGGACTTGCGTTCGGTTGTGATTCCAGCTTCCGTCGTCCATATCGGGCTATCCGCTTTCAACAAATGCCGGGCTTTGGAAGATGTCCTGATTGAATATCAGGGCCAGAAGCATGCCATCAGGTTTGAATACGGACATCTCTCACCATTTGCAAGAGCGTCAAAAAGTGTCTTGATCGCCATTCCGAAAGTGTTGGTCGATCTCTACATGAAACACATGGAATGGCGTTCGGTGGCCTCAAATGTCCGCTATTATGATCTGCCTGACCAACGGGATGACATCACCTGATGATCAGACTGCTTGGTGAGGCTGAAGCCTCTTTGGTCCTTGGGTTTCTAAGGGCTGAACCAGCCTTCAATCTCTTTATCATTGGTGACATCGAACATTTTGGCATGCAGACAGAGATCATGCGGGTCTACGGCGATATCGACGGAAAGACCATCAGAAGCGTCTTTCTGCGTTACCGGCGGTACGCGGTTTTCTACGCGGCTGATGATCATTTCAACATTGGTTATCTTGCGGTGTTCAAAGATGATCCGTTTGATTTCTTGAGTGGACGGAAAGCCGCGATCGAACACATCAGGCCCTATCTGGTCGATTTTGAGTTCAAAGAAACATCATTCATGGTCCTTGAAGAGACCGACGCAGCACCCTTTAGAGACCTAAGGGTCAAGGTGGCACAAACTGAGATGCAGTTTGGAAACGTCTATGACCTTTTGTGCGGGATCACCGAATTTGGAACCGCGAAAGTCCCCAGGGAAGAACACATCCGGGAACGGATGGCGTCAAAGGCAATGAGCATGACGCTTTATCTGGAGATCGGTGGAAAGACGGTTTCGACCGCCCAAGCCACCGCCGAAAGCAAGACCCATGCCATGGTGATCGGGGTCGCGACCCATCAGGCATATCGCAATCAAGGGTATGCGAGTCTTTTGATGAGAGATCTGATCACGAGATATCTCATTGAAAAAGGCAAAGGTCTTTGTCTCTTCTATGACAATGTCAAAGCCGGATCGATCTATCACCGTTTGGGTTTCAGAAAAATCGGGGACTGGATGATGGCCGACAGGATCGTGACCGGAAACAGCACCAACGAATAGGGCGTGATATCTTGAAAGAAATCAGCAGTGAATCAAAGTATCAGGAAATTGCTTATCATATCGCCAAACGAATCGAAGCCGATGACATCAAAGAAAACAGCAAACTTTCCGGTCGGACCCTTCTGGCGAGCGAATACAATGTCTCAAGTGAGACCATCCGGAAGGCCATTCATCTGCTTTCTGTCAGACACATCGTTGATGTGGTTGACAGAAGCGGCATCATCGTGACATCCAAAAAGGAAGCGATGCGCTACGTCCTTGAATACAAGACCCATCAACGGACCAAACGGCTCGTTGAGGAGACCGATCTTTTGTTCGAGAAAGTCTCAAAGGATCACAAGATGCTCCAGCAGACCATCAAAAAACTCTTGGGTGCCGCTTCGGAGCGGCCATTCCCTTTTGAATACATGACGTTTGTCATCACTGATGCGTGTGTCCGTCTGGGCCTTGAGATTGGAAGCCGTGCCTTTTATGAAGGGACGCAGACAGTGGTCATCGCCATTGGTGAGGACCAGATGGTGACGGTCGCACCTGATCCAAAGACCCTCATCCGAGCCGGGATGACCCTCTATGTTCTGAAAACCGAGGACACACCAGGGTTGATGGCACAGTTCATGGGCATGAAGGACGCTTGAAAAAGGGTCCTTTTTTTGTATGTGACACACAAGAAAACACTTTCATGATGATGTCATTGAGGTTTGATCGATGGCTTCATGAAAAGGAAAAATAGGTCTGTAGAAAGAAATGGATGGTGGAGCCGGGTTTTACAAACTGACAACCTTATGATATAATATGGATTGTTAAAGAAAGAGGTGTAATTGAATGAAAAAAATATTTTTGATCGTGTTTGTCCTGATCACCGCAATCTCAATCGGCGCATGCCAATATGAGTCTGACACCATTGTTCTCGGTGAAGGTGACTGGCAAAGCAACCAGTTCTATAACCAGGTTGCCAAGTTTATCATGGAAGAAGGATACGGATATGAGGTTGACGTCATCCAAGTTGACACCCCGCTGTTGATCCAGTCGTTGGCCGATGGTTCGATCCATATCAATGTTGAGACATGGTCTGACAACATGCCGACCTATGCCGCTGACATTGAAGCTGGCAACTATGTTGAAGTCGGTGTCAACTTCTCGGATAATTATCAAGGCATCTATGTGCCTAAGTATCTCTCCGATCAATATGGCATCACAACAATCAACGATCTCGTTGACAACAAAGCTCTCTTCCCGGATCCCGAAGTGACAAGCTGGGACCCTGAGTTCCATAAGGGTGTTGTCTATGGTGGACCTTCCGGATGGAATGTCACCACCTTCTTCAGCACCAAGTTTGAAAATGAGGAACTTTATCCCGGTCTTGTCGAACATTTCGACTTCCGTCCGCTTGAGTCAACCGCGCTGCTTGATGCCAGTCTGATGGACGCGTATGACAATGAAGAAGGTTGGGCCGGATACAACTGGGAACCGACCACCATCATGGGTCTCTTGGACATGGTTCGTCTTGAAGACGATGTGCCCTATGACGCCTTGACCGGTGCTGGCAATATGCCTACCAACAATGTGACCATTGTCGTGACCGAAAGTTTCGTTGATGATTATCCGGAACTCGTTGATTTCCTTGCCAACTATAACACATCCGCGGCCGTCGCCAGTGCCGCGCTTGCTTACATGGCTGAAAACGACATGTCAGCAGCCGAAACGGCTGAGTGGTGGCTCAAAGAAAATGTCACCTATTGGGAATCTTGGGTGACCGAAGATGCCAAAGCGGACATTTTGGCCGCCTTGGGACTCTGATCGCCTCCAAATCACAAAAAAAGACGTGAGATCAAGATGTGCAGCGTCAATATGACGCTGCATATTTCTTGCCTATAAGGAGCTGAATTTATGTTTGATTTTCCAGAATTCTTGAATTTCGGAGATGAATCCGCGAATCTGATCGATTTCCTGTTCAAAGGGTTCAAAGACCTTTTTGGATGGTTCTTCGACATTGTCAGAGTTGTGATCCTGACATCACTTGATTTTGTCAGTTATCTTCTGACATCGACCCCATGGTGGATCTGGGGCGCGGCTGTCGTGCTTTATCTCGTTTTGAAACGGATCGCCACACCGAAGATCACATGGTTGTCAGTGCTTTCGTTGATCATCATGTGGCTGATCTTCAACCATACCTTTGTTGTCAATCCCGCCATCAAGCTTGACCTTGGGGATCTGACAACACCATGGTGGATCTTTGTCATCCTGTTGTTTTTTCTCGCCAAGTATCTCTATAATTGGAAGACTGGGTTGGTGTTGTCATTCCTGCTCTTTCTGATCGGCGTGTTTGGGGTCTGGGAAGCCATGATCTCGACCCTTGCCATCGTCATCATTTCGGTCTTCATCAGTTTTTTCATCGGTATTCCCTTCGGCATCTGGATGGCGAAGTCGACCAAGGTCGAAAAGGTCTTGAAGCCGGTGTTGGACATGATGCAGACGATTCCATCGTTTGTCTATCTGATTCCGGCGGCCATGCTGTTTTCGATTGGCCGGATGCCCGCCACGTTCGCGACCATCATCTATGCCGTGCCACCGCTGATCCGATTGACGTTCTTAGGCATCAGAAATGTGGATGCTGAGATGATTGAAGCCGGTAAGTCGTTTGGGTCGACACCAAGACAATTGCTTTTCAAGGTTGAGATTCCCCAAGCGTTGTCAACGATCGCCACCGGGCTCAACCAGACCACGATGATGGCGGTCGCGATGGTCGTCATCGCCTCGATGATTGGGGCTGGCGGACTTGGATCCATTGTTCTGATCGCCAACCGGAACATCGATATCGGTGGTGGTTTTGTGGGCGGGTTCGCCATTGTGTTCCTGGCCATCATCCTTGACAGGTTGCTCCAAGGGGTCGCCAACAAACTCGAAGAGAAGCGAGGTGATGCCTGATGGGATATTCAGTCAAAGTTGAAAACCTGAGTGTTGTTTTTGGAACGGATGAACAAAAAAAAGAAGCCCTCAAACTGATCGAGGAAGGCCATTCACAGGCTGAGATCAAAGACATGATCGGCGCGACCGTCGCGAACAAAGAGATCAGTTTTGAGATCAATGAAAATGAATTATTCGTCATTGTCGGATTGTCCGGTTCCGGGAAATCGACCTTTATCAGAACCCTGAACCTTCTAAACATCCCCACTGCCGGCAAGATCATCGTCGATGGGAAAGACATCACGACCTTCAACAAGGAAGAACTGAGGGCATACAGAAGAAACGATGTCTCAATGATCTTCCAGCACTTCGGACTGTTTTCACATCGGAGTGTCATCGCCAATGTCGAATACCCTTTGGAAATCCAAGGGATTGAAAAGAAAAAAAGGCATGAGAAAGCGATGGAAGCCATCGAACGGGTCGGTTTGGCCGGATGGGAGGATTATCTTCCCAAAGAGCTCTCAGGCGGCATGAGACAGCGTGTCGGGCTCGCCAGAGCGCTCACGAACGATCCCAAACTGATGTTGATGGATGAACCATACAGTGCGCTTGATCCATTGATCAGACGGGATATGCAAAATGAGTTGCTGGCTTTAGAAGATGATATTGAACGGACGATTGTCTTTATCACCCATGATATGAATGAGGCGTTTCGCATGGGTGACAGGATCGCTTTGATGAAAGATGGCGAAGTGGTACAGATCGGAACCCCGGATGTCTTTTTCGACAGTCCGGCCAATGATTATGTCAGAGATTTCATCGCTGATGTTGACAAGAGCAGAATCCTCAAAGTCCGGAAATGTCATGAGAAAGGTTTCCCATGGACCGACCACCGAGTGGACCGCCCATGAGATTCTTGATTGATGGAAGAAAAAGAAAGCGATGTCTGTTACTTGACCGATGACAAGCAGAAATTTGTCGGGATGGCTGAAAAAGCGGATGTCGAGTAGCTGGCAATCAGAAAGCGAAAGCCTTCGTGAAGAAAGAAGGACATTATTCGATCTATCGGAATGTTTATCTGAAGGATATCTGAAACGAACTCAAAGACGCCAATTGGCGATGTGCCGGTGCAGGGATGCGACCGAAGGCCTGTGAGGTGTGCTTTCTGGATATGATGATATCTTGAAAGCGCTGGCTGACTAATCAAAAAGATCCGCGGAACAATCGTGGATCTTCATTTTTTATGTCGATACTCCCCCTCTATGCCAACCCACCATCATATTAACGTTTGACAGGAACGATGTAGCCATAACCTTCAGCTGTATAGAGATACTCTTTGGAGAGGACCTGGTCGTGTTGATCGTAGTGGATGATGTAATCTATGATGTCAATGGAGCGCGATTGGAAATATAGATACATCGTGGGAGAAGTCAAAAAAGGACAAATTGATCGATGCTGCCGGACAATAAATGTCACCAAGGGCACTTTCAGGTTGAGTGTCTTCATTGATTCTGAACCTCTACGGGATAATAAAGGTCTGTGAGACCCTCTCTATTCGGGAAGAACCCCCGTCAAATGCGTTGTTTCTGGGACAGCGTCGAGTGTGCGTAAATTGAGTTCATTGATTCTGAACTGATGCTGAAAGCGGTTGCTGGACAATGGACAGTGGCGGGGAGAATGAGTCTGTTGATCGAGATCGAATTTGGAGGCGTAACCCTCTGTTGATGAATGGAGGGATGGACTCAATGCCAGGGTGGAACACGATATTTTTGATATGACTGCCCATCAAAGCGGTTGTCTGCCAGGATTGATTTCCCACATAAAGGGTTCGTGAGGGGTGATAATAATCGAGGAGATGATGGAGGATAGACTTGAGTTCGGATTGTTCCGTGGTCGCTTTGAGGTATCGCCACACCCTGTTGGATGATTCGTCAATGTCTTCTGCGACACGCCAACCGTAACTTTGAAGGTAGGTTTGAGGCAAAGCCCTTGAGTAGATGTATGAGACGACATCGGCGGTAAGATTTCCTGTCTCCGTCAAAAGGTGGATACCAGGACCGAAGAGTTCGGCTGGCGAAGTGTAGCGGACAGATGACGGATCATACCCCGTCATGTTTGCAAGTGCTTCTTCGAAAGTGAGATGGACGATGCGCTTCACATCTTCGATGTAGAAAAAACCTGACTCTTCTGATAACGGACTAAACCCCGTGAAATGGTCCATGTTGTTTGAGACATGGCTTCTTATGATGAATGCGTCAGGGTTGGGTGGCGGTGTCCAATCACGAAGGGTTTCTGTCATCATGACGGCCGTTTCTTTGTCATGGACGATACGGAGTGCATCGACACTCATGAAAAAGGCGGGTATCAGAAGAACGGAAAATACCGCGATAAGAAGTGGGAGGAGCACAAGGTTGAAAGTGCTAGGTTTTGGCCTGTTCATAAATCTCTTCCTTATCGAAATCTATTTGTCTCAATCATATCACAGATATACCAGTTGTCATATAAGTTATTCACTACTTGGCTTTGAGGATAGAAATACCCCCGGATACATACATGACTGATCGTGTATGTATCGTCCGGGGGCAATCTTGACATGGATCTGTTTAAAGCCTGAGGATCAAATTATGATTGTCAGGATGGTTCGTTGATAACTGTTGTAATGGTATAGGTCAATTCAGGAAGTAGGACTTCGGTGTAGGAGATGTCAAGGTAACTGAGCTCGGTCGTATAGACCAGATTTTGGAGTCCACCATCAACAAAAGAGTTTCCTGATGCGATGATTGTTTCCAGATTCACGGCAAATTCGATACCATTCAAATAGGTGAGATTGTTGTCTGCGACATCAAGATGAATGAGATCATCGTATCCGGAAACAAGGAATGCCAAATCCGCGAGACCGTTCGATGAAACATCGAGAACTTCAATGGTATTCAAATTCTCATAGGCGAAGAACGCATCGAAGTTTCCGACATCAAGACGGTTCACATTTTGAGCCACCAAGGTTGTCAGAGCTGTTTGAAAACGCAGGCCCTCGAAATCCGTGACGAGATTACCGGAGATGACCAAAGTGTCAAGAAGCGGGAACTTTGGCTGATCTTCCGCCATCAGACCGTTCACATCGATGATGTTGTTGTTTGAGACATCAAGGTGAACCAGTTTCGGAAGGACAGGCAGAAGATTCAAGTCAGGGACAGTGTTGTCTGTGGCAATCAGGGTTTCAAGATTGGGAAGGACAGGGAAGGCCCAGAAGTCATGGATTCCGACATTCGAAATGTCAAGGCTGACAAGTCCTGGGAAAATCGCAAGAAGACGCATGTTGTTGACCAGGACGGTTTTTCCGGACATGTTCAGTTCGTCGATGACTGAGAGTCTGGCAAGAACAGCATCAACCCGATTCAAGAGTTCGGTCTTCAAAGTT
>JAGYLU010000050.1 GCA_018400755.1 Acholeplasmataceae bacterium | reverse complement strand
GCTCCAAGGAAGGGAAAGACGGTGATTCGGCCTAGAACATCACTGGACTGGGTGGGATACTCGGTCAGGGTGTCTTGAGGGATACCGACAGACATCGTGCTTCCTTCAACGCGGACGTCGACATCGAAACGGATACCTAGTCCTTTGAAATCCACGGTGGCGATGAAGCCATCATCGAGGATCTGATAGGAAAGGGTCGAAGACAGTTTCGAGTCGAGTCCTTTGAGCTCAATCCTGGTGTAGGAGAGGCGGTCATTGATGGTCTCAATCGATAATCCGGTGGAGAGATAGTACCAGTTCTTGGAATACGGCTGAATGGTTTCCGGAAGTACTGGTGGTGATGAGAACCAACGATAACCGTCATGGGACTCAATTGCGATACTCATGGTTTCGCGGTCAAGAAAGAGTTTGAGCGTGCCGTTGTCAACGACTTCCTCATAAGCAAGAGGAATGGCGTGGACAGTTTGATAGGACGTGCTGAAATCGCGGATGAGGCCTTGCCGGTCAACCGATGTCAAAGGTTGTTTGAGGCTTGGCGATCCTTCTGGGTTGCGGTTGGCTGAAAGCAAAGTGACGCTCGCGGACATCATGAGCACAATCAGGACAATGATTTGAATGTTACGTCTCACTGCGGATCACCACCTCTCTGATGACCGAAGTCACGAAGTCGTATGCCTGATGGAAAATGTTATAGAGAATGAATCCGACGATCAGAAGAATGACGGCGGTAAAGAGCGTCATAAAGATGTTCTTGAAGGTCTCACCAACTTGGTAATTGTGGATATCCTTGATCATGAAGTAGAGATAAAAGAGGGTCCATAGGACGAGGACGATGACTGGAAAATAATAGAGGAAACTCTCGTTCAGGGTCAGGACATTTGATAAAGCGATCAAGATAGGCATGAAGATGATCAGTGGGGATAAGGCATGGACGGCACCGATATAGATATCGGAGAAACGTCCCTCACCTTCCGCCAAAGTTGATACAAGATAGTTGGCGGTGATCAAGACAGATAGGCCAAACAAGGCAATCATGACGGTGTTCCTGACAGTCGAACTGCTGATGGTATAAGGATTGAATAGGAATCCGGTGAAGCGGATGTGCAAGATGATCAGGACAACGCTCAACAAGACCCAGACATGGGTGCTTCTTGTGCTGACGCCACGGCGGTGCTTGATGTCATCAAAGCCGTCCAATGGATGTCTCAGGAAATGGAACATGAAGAGCCATTCATGGACAAAGGGATGGGAAGCAAAGGTTCTAAGAGGCTTCGTCATTCGGTGGATGATGCCGGTTTTACGTTCTAGGGGCCTGATGACCAGTGAGGCGATGATTCCAAGGAAGACAAGCGACATGATCAAAGGGATCTGTTCGACTAAAACCGCGTTTCTAAGTTCCCAGTAGACCATTGAATATCCGGTTCGGTCACGCGCCAGTTTGAATTCCTCGAAGGCCAGATCATATTCGTTTTGTTTGAAGTACGCCTGACCAAGACCGCGATGGGCCAAGTCAAAGAGTTGGTTCACTTTGAGAACGTCTTCCCACGCCTCACGGGCGTCGTCATAACGACCATCCATGTAGAGGGCTATCGCGCTATGGATGGCGGTCGCGAACGCGGTTGGAACAAAGCGCTGGAAGCCATTGTTTTTCTTGTCGAGGACAAGGATGGTGCTGTCATCTTTGATCAGGACGGCGGTGCCTTCGCCAATCAGACCGAGACGGCTGTCTTGAAGTCCGGAACCGGCAAATGAGAACAACAGATTGCCTTCGTTGTCAAAGGCATCGATGACGCCTTCAGAGGTCAAGGCGACGGTGTTTCCAGAAGGCCCGGCCGCAACCGAGACGTAGGTCGCTTGGTCGCTCATATTCTCAGGGTATTTGTTGTCACCGACATAGTTGAACCGTTTGATGGCATTGCCGGAAAGACCGGTCGTGACGGTATAAACGAAGCCTTCGTCACTGACGGCCACGTTGTTTGGACTTGGCGGACGGTTTCTGATGATGCGGTTCTCACGTTGGGCATCAGTCAGAAAGAGGTTCTCGAAAATGAGACGGAATGTCACAATCACGCTGTTGGAACCGAAATAGTTTTGGAATGTAAAGGATGGATTGAAAAAGAGAATGCCGTTATATGACCCTTCGGAGACAACGTAGAGGTTTCCTGTGCCATCGACCTTGACCTTGGTCGGTCTAAACAAGGTGTCATCATCTCCAAAGAGGGGTGACTCTGGACGGCTGATGGTTTCCAAAAGGACGCCGGTATGGTCAAAGACAAAGAGGCTTGACGCATCAGGGTCAGCGACATAGATGTGATTGGCATTGGCGGCGATACCGGTTGGCCTTTCGAGCTCAGGGGCTGTGAAGGTACGCTTGACCTTGAACTCACCATCAAGGATCACAATCCGTTTGTTTCCGGTATCGGCGATGACATGGATATCAAGTTCGGACACATAGTCAACGTCTTCAGGTTGATTCAAGGTCTCGAATCCGGTTGTGCTTTCGAAACGGAAGATGTTTTCGGCAGGAAGATAGGCATCGTGGGTCGGGATGCGGTTGCCTTCGCTGTCTTCGGTAAATGTCCGGTAGGGGATGGAAGCACTCACATCAATGGTCATGGTCATTGTTCCCAAAATGACCATGAGCAGGAGTGTCATCAGGCGGCGGATGCTCATTTGATACCCGAGTGTGCCATGGTGTTGAGCACCTTGCCTTGAAGAAGAATGAAGATCACGAGGTTGGGAACAAACATGATCAGGGAGGAGGCGGCACTCATACCGGTTCCGGCAACAACGTTACCGGTGTTCTGGATAATGGATTGGACGAAGAATGGCAATGTCCGAAGCGTCTCAGCATTGTTGATATAAAGAGATGAGGTATCGATGTTGTTCCAGACGGACTGGAAAATGAGGATACCGACGGTCGCGATGGCAGGCATCACGAGGGGGACAACGACACGCCAATAGATCTGGAACAGGTTCGCACCATCAACTTTGGCGGCATCGATCAGTTCATTTGGAATTTGGGACATGAACTGCCTGAGCAAGAAGATACCAACCGGGACCGCGAGCATCGGGACGATGTGGGCCAAATAGGTATCAATGATCTGCATGTTGGCAATGATCAGATACCTAGGAATCGCCACCGCAATCGGAACAAACATGAGGGCAATCTGGTTGAACTTGAAAATGACGTTCTTGAACCGATATTCGGTGAAGGTGAAACTGAACGCAGCGAAGGTCGAGACCATCAGCGTCAAAATGATGGATAAGGCGGTGACAAAGAGACTGTTGAACAGGTATCTTGAGAAAGGGATACCCGACTGGGCCGCGAGCTTTCCAAGATTGATAAAATTGTCTAGGGTCGGCCTTTGGACAAAGAAGGTTGGTGGATAATTGAACAGTTCATCAAAAGGTTTGAACGCATGGTTGATGATAAAAAGGATGGGAAGAGACATGACCAAAACAATCGGCAGGACAATGATGTAGAATTTGATCTGCGTCCGGCTGAAACGTTGGGGATTGATCATTGTACCGTGAAAGGATGCCATTTTGCTCACTCCTTTTCCGAAAGAACGCCAAAGGCGACTCTGGCAACAGCGAAGACAATGAGCAGCATCACGAGTGATAGCGCTGAGGCATAGCCCATCTCCATCCGTTTGAAGCCGAAGTCCGCCATATGGTCAACAATCAGCCAACCGGCGTATTGTGGTGTCGGATTTGCGCCCGACAGGGCGATCCCAAGACCAGCGGCGTTCAATGTTCCAACGAGCGCCATGACCGCACCAAAGAGCATTTGTGGTTTGATCGAAGGGATGGTGATATAGAAGATCTCTTGGAATTTGTTTTTCAGTCCGTCGATATAGGCGGCTTCATACAAGGTTCGATCGGTGTTTAAGACACCGGCCATGATGGCCAAAAAGCCAAGACCCATGCTGCTCCAAATAGAGACAAAAATCATGACATACATGAGGTAATCAGGGGATTGGAGCCATTGGATCGGGTCATTGATGATGCCAAGGTTGATCAGGACATTGTTCAGATATCCCAAGCGGTCACCAGAGAAGAAAACCCTCCAGACGACATTCATCAAAACGGCACCGATCATCGATGGGGCATAGATCAACAAGGCAAGCACCCGTCTTGGACCGGGTTGGACTTGGGCCAGGACCCATGCCAAAAAGAATGATAGGAAATAGCCCACGGGACCCACGACCAAAGCGAAGAAGATCGTGTTTGGAAGGGCGTTCTGCATGAAAATGCTGTCATTTGTGAAGAGTTGGATGTAGTTTTCGAATCCGATCAGTCTTGGTGCTTCAACGGTATTGAAATAGGTAAACGACAAGATCGCCGAGGCCAATGTCGGAAGGACAATCAAAAGCAGGAAGAAAATCAGATAGGGCGTCACGAAAAGGATGCCACCGAGGCGGGTGTTATGCTTCATCATCTAGCCACCTGCCAATCGTGTCGTATGTTGGAAGGATCAAAGGACGGGTGATGTTGCCAGCAGCATCAAGATATCCGAACTCCCGGAGTTTGCGTTCAAGTTCGCGGTCAATTTTCGGGATGGCATCATCAATGGCACTTCTGACATGGATGTCGTCAAAGACAACCTTGTTCCAGATGTTTGAGATTTCCCTTTCGATCATATAGTTTCCTGGGGATGTCTGGGGCAGTCTCAGCCATTCCCATTGGTCTAGGATCATCTGTTTGGTGTCGGTTGGCCATGAACTCTCAGCGAAGGCCTCTTCATTGGCAGTCATATATAGGAATGTCTCACCCAAGGTCGCTTGGACATTGTAGGTGAAGCGGGCCTGGACATCTTTGGAAGCCCACCATTCGAGGAAGGCCCATGCTTTGTCTTTCTTTTCGGGTGCGGTGGTGTTGAAGATGACGTTGCCTGAGGCCTCATTTGAGACGTAACGTCTGATCAGGCCGGTGTCCTCGTCTAAAACGCCAGGAAGGAGGGCGACACCCCACTTGCCCGCCAGTTCAGGGGCCGCGTATTTGAACTGCAAATACATGTTCATGTCACCGATGCCGATGGGGAGAGTCCCACTTCTGAAGTGCTGATAGAAACTAGGAATTTGAAGGGGAAGACCATAGATCCGGTAGAGGTCGGTCATGAACCTCAGGGCATCAATGGTCTCTTCCATGTCGATCGTGGTGAAACGACCGGACGGATCGATGAAGTCGCCACCGAACTGATAGATCATCGGGGCGGTGACGATGTAGGTCTTGAAGGCGTTGATGCTCGAGAGGGTGTGATAGAAGTTCATGCCGTTGTTCTGAAGGGTTGGTAGCATGCTGATGACATCATCCCAGCTTTCTGGTATGGCAAGCTCCATCCCGTTGATGATATCGGTACGGTAAAACAAGAGGGTTGCGCCGAGGGTGTCAGGCATGGCATAGATGCCATCCTCATAGACAAAAGGCGTGAAGAGCTGAGGGTTGTATTCCTCTGCGACAGCATCAAAGCCATCGAACTGGGTGATGTCTTCCAAGATGCCACGAAGGGCAAGATCATAAGGATATTCGCTGGCCAGGTTCATTGCGACATCGGGCAAATCACCACTGGAGTTTGCGAGAATCAGTTTTTGTTCCTCGCGAAGAATCGCCAGTTCGATTTTGATCCCGGTCTCATCAGTGAACTCCTCGTCGATCATCTGCTGCATGATATCCACATAACCTTTGGATTTCTTGACCCAGACAGTGACCGCTTCCTCATCGGGACGATAGATATATCGTTCATCAAAGAAGGAGTAGACAAAACGTCTGAGTGAATCAAAGAGTCGGGTAAGAACTTTTGACCTTGGTTCCGGAAGGTCTGTGCCTGAGAACACATGGATGCTGTCTATGTCCATCCCTTGTTCGGATAGGATGGGCAGGACAGTTCCGATCAGCTGCAAAGCGGATCCTGAACCTTCTGAAAGTTTGGTCATGTTGTCAGGAATCATATCGGGATCGTTTGCGAGTTCCGATAGAAGCTCATGGGCGATCAGAAGGGCGTTGACATCCGCACTGAAGACATCAGGATCGTCATTTAGTTCATTGATTCTAAAGTAATTATAGAGCGCTCTGGTCGAGAGTCTTTCTAGGTCATCAGAGATCGTCGGGATATAGGTTTCCAGATCCCAGTCACGATAAGCATCGGTTTTTCCACCAGTCAGTTTCATGACTTCTAGTGATAACGCGGTGATGTCTTCCATCAGGCCTTCGATATCCTCTTTGATTTCCATGATCGGACGGGTACTGACCCGAAGTGTCAAGGTGTGGACACCTTGATCGAGATAAATCTCGAAAGGACCATCCACATTCCCTAGAATCTCGTTTTTCCAGCGGTTTGTGTAATGGAAAGGATAAGCTTCAAGGTCTTCGAAAAGAATCTCATTATTGATGAGAATATCGCGGTATGAAGGGATATCATCCTTGAAGTTCTGCATGTATTTGAGGGCGATGTTGTAGTCGCCTGAGTGTTCGACTGTGAAGGTGTAGGTGACGGTGCTGCCACCGTCATCAAAGGTATAACCATCAAGCATGTTCAAGAGCTTGCGGTTGTAGACATAGGGATGGACATCAGGGGAGACGTTGGACGTCGCCTTGATGTTCAGGGCGTTCTTATAAGTGAAGGCCTCAGCTTCGATGGTGATCTGTTCACCGGTCGTGAGTCCGCTGTTTGTAAGTGTGTCCCGGTAGTCTTCATAGGTTGGTGGGGTCGGGATCGCACCCATTTGGATGACCCCGATCGAGACAGGGCTGTTGATCACTGAAAATGAGAGCTCGTTCATGCCTTCATCAAGCTTGAAGAAGAGGGGATCTTGAAACTGTCCGGCATCTTTCACAGCCATGGTTTGCCACATGCGGGCGTGACTGTTATAAGGCAAGAGTTCATCTTCATAGCGATCATAGCGTTTGTCTTCCGGTCTTTCGATCCGTTCCCATAACGGATAAAGGATGATGTTCTTGGCTTCGATAAAGGGAATGACGCCGTTGATCTGAATGTCAATTTCAGGGGCTAGAATCGAGTCACTTTCGACTTGGTAGTCGAGGGTGATCCGATAGAGCGCACTTTGATCGGAAGTGATAGAAAAAACCACGGTGTCGCCGTCGTCCAGACGGACAACACCGTCGCTTTCATCATATGTGTCATCGGAAAGAACCACACCGTCAGTGCTGACGATGTCATGATGATCCAGAATCAGACGGTCGGCAAATGCCTGGGTATCGTCTGATGCCCAACTGGCACGGACGTCAGAATAAGCCGGAATGTCTGAAATGAGGGTATTGTTTTTGTTGGCAAGGGTCATGTAGGAGTATTGGCCGAGAATGTTTTCCCTCAGCTCTTCGGTTTCGGTGTTCGAGGGACCGAAGAGCATCACAAGGAGAAGGATCAGGGCCGCACCAACGAGACCGATGACAGCTTTCCGTGACATGTGTTCACGTCCTTTGGTTGATCTTAGTTGAGGTTCAGAGTTGCCCAGGCATCAGAAACCGCCTGATTGGCTTCATTGGTCATGTCCGTGACCAAGTCTGCAGGATTTCTGGTGTCGAATTCCGCGACATAGGTATTGATCACGGTGTGGCTTTGCCAGAAGCCGATGAAGGCTTTCTGGGGGAAGATGATGCCGTTGTTGAGACTTTGGATAAACTCATCACTGACCCAACCAGGTGCTTCTGCGCCATAAGGCAGGGCGTTCCAGACACGGTCACTGATGATGCCGGGGAAATCCCAACCGCTCGTTGACGTGGCGAGACGTTCATCATGCCAGGCAATTCCGTATTTGTAACGAAGGCCATCTTCGCTGAAGGTCATCCATTTCATCAGTTCATACGCCTGACGGGGATGTTCGGTCACCGAACTCATACCCGCGACGTTCAGGGCTGCTCTGGTGCGTCCGTTTGGTCCCGGATAGATGTCGTATTCGACATCGTTTTCAGCGAGTTGTGGTCCAAACCAACCCATGTTCCATGAAGGTTCAATGTGGATCCCGATTTTTCCAACAGCGGGTGGCCAAAGGTCCGGAATTCCGTAATACGCCGCTTTGGCTTCAGCCCGTTCAGCAGCGTCAGAAGGCCAACCACCTTTGCAGTAGCCGGCGGCGATGGCGTCTTTCTCCGCTTGGATCCCTTGCAGGAACAACGGATCGTCAAAATTGAAGGATTCGCCATCCCATGTCCAATAATTGTAATCAGGGTTCATCATGGCGGGATAACTCATTTCCCAGTTGCACATTTCCAGTCCCCATTCCCCTTCCGGTTCATTGGTGACCGCAGCGGCGAAGTCCTTGTATGCATCAAAGTCCCAATCATAGGAAGGCATGGCGACACCGTGTTTGTCAGCAAGCGTCTTGAAGACAAAGGTGGCATAAGGAGACAGTGTCCCAGGGGCGATATAACGTCTGGTGACATCGCCTTTGGTGTATAGCCCGGCATCACGGATGGAGTCCATGATCATGTCGGTATCGGGATCGTTGTCCCAATAAGCGCTGAAATCGTATAGCACCTCACTGTTGATGAAAATGTCGGCGTCCATGACCGAGAAAACATCAGGGATCTGTTCTCCGGCACCGATCTTGGCGGTGAAATTGGAGGTCCAGTTGAGGTCATTGCCGACATAGATGATTTCAACATTGATGTTTGGGTAACGACGTTCGAATTCCTCGATCATGAGATGTTCGGTTTTCTCACCCATGAAGAGGTCACTGTCAGTCGGGATGAGGTTCCAGGTGGCGTAATAGAGGGTGACTTCCTCGTCCATCCATGAGTCATCCAAGAAATCAATCGGGTCCTCTTTGTCCTTGTCTTTGTTGCAAGCAACCAAAAACATGACGAGCGTGATGACTGTCAATACGGTCAGGATGCGTTTCATATGTGTATTCCTCCTTGATATTACGTGTTTAAGGGTATTTTACTACAAAGTGTAAGCGATATCATATCTGGAAATGATGGAAATTTGCATAATATTGATTTATCGTCTACAATATAGAAGAGAACCCTACAATCTTTGAAAGGGGCGCAGACGTGATGCACATCCAAACCATCTCAAACCAAGTCTTTGATCTGATCCAGACACCAATCCATGTCTATCAACAAGAAGTCTTGTCGATGCGCTTCAACAATGACAAAGTGCCGGAAAGACTTTTGATGATGTTCTCAGATATCAGGACATCATTGGTCAAACAGATGGAACCAGATGTCATCTTGAGCATCAAAGATGACATGAACATCATCTTTGTCGCTTTCTCATTACGCCAATATGTCGTCGTGATCGGCCCTTTTTTGGACCGCGAGTTTGACGCCGATCAACTCTATCAGCTGAACCGCGACCTCAAGTTCATTGGTGAGGAAGCGGTCATGACCGAAAACCTATTCAGAAAAGCTCATATTTTCTCACCCGTCCAGGTCCAGTTCATCCGGACCTTATACCATGCACTCAGCGAGACGACCACCGGCGATGTCGGCTTCAAGGCATTGAAGTATGATGCTCCGACCATCCGTGAAGAGGAAATCATGCTTGGAATTGAGGAAGAATACGAGTATGTCCGGATGAACTATGAGGTCGAAGACCGGTTTCTCTCGATTGTCGAACAAGGGGATGTCGAGGAGGCCATGCGCTTTGAGACGGACGCCATCATGAAGCAGTTGCCTAAGCGGTCACTGACAGATATGCTCAGAAACGCGAAGACCCGGCTGATGATCTTGAATACCATTTGTAACCGGGCGGCCATTCGGGGTGGCATCACGATCTATCTCGGACATCAGATCTCGACCAATTATGGCATCTTGATTGAAAACATGAAGTCAACCTTTGAAAGTGTCGGTCTCGAACGAAAAATTCTTGTCTCTTATGCGACCGCGGTCAGGGATTTCACATTGAAACACTATTCAAGGACCGTCACGAACGTCATCTCCCATATCCGCAGGAACATCACCTCGAAGATTACCCTTCAGGAAATCGCCGATGGGCTGTTCGTGACCAAAGAACACCTTTCGAGGGTGTTCAAAAAAGAGATGGGGATGACCATCATCGGATATGTCAACCAAGCAAAAATCTTTGAGGCCAAGAAGATGCTCAAGGAAGGGGGCCATTCCATTTTGGATATTTCCCACATCTTCGGTTTTGCGAACAGCGCGCACTTCTCACGGGTGTTTCACGAAATCGTCGGTATGGCCCCTTCAGCCTACCGGGCGTCCAAACATAAGGTTGACCAAACGGTCACCAGAGATCAGAGGAGGACTTGACATGCGTATCCTGGCAAGCGGAGATTGGCATTTGGGCAAGATCATCTACAATCGGTCACTTCTTGAAGACCAGATTGAGATGATCAAAGAGATTGAAGCGATCGCGATCGACAAACATGTCGATGTGATCGTCTTGACCGGAGACATCTATGACCGGGCAATTCCCCCCAAGGAAGCCGTTTCGGCCTTTGAGTCGTTTGTTTACAAGATGATCCTTGATCA
>JAGYLU010000005.1 GCA_018400755.1 Acholeplasmataceae bacterium | reverse complement strand
GACTTATCAAGATGCGTTGATCAGACATTTCACCCCTGTCAAGGACACGTTGTGCGATGATTGTCAGAACCGTCTTGAGAAGAATCCTCTCAGGATTCTTGACTGCAAGGTTGACCAAAACCATCTGGCTGTGAAACAAGCTCCGGTGACGAAAGATTTTCTCTCTGCTGAGTCGAAGCAATACTTCCATGATGTGATCCAGCATCTTGATGCCGCTGGTATCAGCTATGAGATCAATACCAGACTCGTACGCGGACTTGATTACTATAGTCACACTGTTTTTGAGATTGAGGCTGATATCGAAGGATTTGGTGCTCAAAACGTCCTTGGTGGCGGGGGCAGATATCAACGCCTTGTCAAAGAACTTGGAGGCCCGGATCTTGGTGGTATCGGGTTCGCTTTTGGGATGGAACGTCTGTTACTGGCGCTAGACGCTGAAAATGTCGTCTTGGCAGAGGAAAAGCGACTTGATGCCTATGTCATTGTCTTTGAAGAGAAACATCGCAAGACCGCCACGAAGATGCTTTATGATCTGAGACAGAAGAATTTGTCAGCTGATATGAACTATACCAAGAAGGCATTCAAAGGACAGCTCAAGCAAGCACTCAAGGCGAGGGCCCGGTTTTTGATCATTCTCGGTGAGGATGAGTTTGAGCGGGGTGTCGTTGCTGTCAAAGACGCCGACCGTGAAGTCCAAGAGGAAGTCGTCATCAAGAAAGTCGCTTCATACATCCGCGACAGAATTGGAGAACAATCATGAAACGCACACACAACAACAACCAATTGACACTGGCCAATTTGAAAGAGACAGTCGTCCTCAAGGGATGGGTCCAGAAAACCAGGAATCTCGGTGGTCTTCTGTTCATCGATCTCAGAGATCGATTTGGCATCACTCAGCTGGTCTCTAGACCACAGGGTCCGACCTATGAGACAGCCCTCAAACTGAAAAGTGAGTACGTGATCGAAGTTCAAGGGATTGTTTTGGAGCGGGAAAGCAAGAACAAGCACGTTCCAACGGGTGATATCGAGATTGACCTCGTAGAGCTTTCGATTCTAAGCACCTCAGACACCCCACCGATGATCGTCTCCAACCAGACCGATGCGCTAGAGGAAACGAGACTCAAGTATCGCTATCTTGACTTGCGGCGTCCGGTCATGCAGTCATTTCTGATCAATAGACATCACATCGTCCAGTCGATCAGATCGACACTTGTCGATGATGGATTCTATGAGTTGGAGACACCTATCTTAGGCAAATCGACGCCAGAAGGCGCCCGCGATTATTTAGTCCCATCCAGACTCTATCCGGGGACCTTTTACGCACTTCCCCAATCCCCGCAAATCTATAAACAGCTTTTCATGATTGCCGGTTTTGAGAAGTACTTTCAGGTCGCTCGTTGTTTCAGAGATGAGGACCTTCGGGCTGACCGTCAGCCGGAGTTCACGCAAATCGACATCGAGGCCTCTTTCGTCGATGAAGAAGATTTGTACGACATCACTGAAAAGATCATGCGTGATGTCTTCAAGAAGGTGCTTGGTCTTGAGATCAAGACACCTTTTCCGAGAATGACTTACAAGACCGCGATCGAGACCTATGGGACCGATAAACCTGATACAAGGTATGGGCTTCATTTAGTGGACTATACCGACCAGTTCAAGGATTATGACATTCCTTTGTTTGCGGGAAAGGAAACCATTCGCGGCATCAAGGTCGATGACCAGTCGATATTCACAAGGAAAGTGATCGACGAGCTTTCAGCCCATGTCAAGAAGCATCATGGGGATGCGCTCGCGACACTCAAAGTCAACCAAGGCGCCTTATCGGGTAGCTTGCAGAAGTTCATTGGTGAGATGACCCCTGATGCGCTTGGCCTTGAGGAAGGAAACCTCTTGTTTTTGGTTCCAGGGACTTTTGATGACGTCACACAGTCACTCGGAGCGCTAAGAACCCAGTTGGCTGAGAAGCTCTCTTTGATCGATTCGAATAGGTTTGACTTTCTTTGGGTGACTGATTGGCCCCTCTTGGAATATGACCACGACGAACAACGTTTTTACGCCAGACACCATCCTTTCACGGCCCCTGATGACCCTGAAGTCTTAAAGACATCGCCTATACATGCGATGGCCAAGGCTTATGACATCGTCTTGAATGGATATGAGATTGGTGGCGGATCGATCAGAATTCATGACCAGAAGACGCAATCCTTGATGTTTGAGACCTTGGGTCTCAAAGATGAGGATGTACGCAGTCGTTTTGGCTTTTTCGTCGATGCGCTCAAATACGGGACACCGCCGCATGGTGGTATCGCCTTGGGGCTCGACCGGATCGTCATGTTGATGACAAAAACAGACAACATCAAGGATGTCATCGCGTTTCCAAAGACGCAAAGTGCCAAAGACCTGATGATGCAAGCGCCCTCTGATGTTGATCAGAAGCAGCTCACAGAGCTTAAAATCAAGGCAGGTGAATAAGATGACGACAATCGTTTTGGCAGGTGGATGTTTCTGGGGTGTTGAAGCTTACTTCAAACAACTAAAAGGGATCACTGACACGTCCGTTGGTTATGTCGATGGCAATATGAGAAATCCCTCTTATGAGATGGTTTGTAACGGACAGGCGACCCATACCGAGGCTGTCAAGGTGACCTTTGATCCCGATGTCGTCTCATTGGATGGGGTCCTTGATCATTTTTTCAGGATCATCAATCCATTTAGTCTGAACCGACAAGGCAATGACATCGGAAGCCAGTATCGAAGTGGCATCTATGTCGAGAATGACGCTATGAAAGAAGCCGTCTTGGCGTTTCTTGACCGCCGCTTTGAAAACGAGCGCTCGCGGGTCCGAACAGAGGTTAAGGAATGCGTTGATTATGATGTGGCCGAGGCTTATCATCAGGATTATCTGGATAAGAATCCGTTTGGGTATTGCCATGTGAACATGAATCTGGCGGCCCCGGAGGAAAAGAAATGAAACGGGCGCGTTATCTAGGCTGGGATGCTTATTTCATGGGGGTGGCGACGTTATCCTCCTTTCGCAGCAAAGATCCCTCGACCCAGGTTGGCGCGTGCATCGTGAACCCTGAAAAACGCATTGTTGGGATTGGATATAATGGCCTTCCTAAGGGATGTTCGGATGATTTATTTCCATGGGATTCAGAAGGTGGATATCTTGAAACAAAGTATCCATATGTGGTTCATGCCGAAGCCAATGCGATCTTGAATGCGACAACACCACTTCAGGGATCGGCCATCTATGTCACCCTTTTTCCGTGCAATGAATGTGCGAAGCTGATCATTCAAAGCGGGATCACCGAAATCGTCTATCAGTCTGACAAGAACCAACACACGAAGGAGTTTCAGGCGTCGAAGAAGATGCTTGATGCCGCTGGCATCATGGTCAGAAAAGTAGAAGGGGTTGTGCTCTCTTATGAAGAAACTGATTGAACCCTACAAGAAAATCATCATCGCGTTATCTTTCCCTTATCTCTATTTGCTGATGGTGTTGACCATCCCGACTGGTTTTGAAGGTATTGGCCCAGGAGGACTGACGCCGGTCTCGGAGTCGATTCAGATCAGTGAGATGATGGGGCCGGTGATTCAAACGGTCTACGTGCTCTCATATGAGCCTTTGACGCCGTTGCAATCATGGCTGATGATTGGTCACGATGACATGGCAGTCTATCCGCGCTCAGAGTTCTCAAAGACGCTGACGCTAAGAGATCAGTATTTGCGAGGGCAAGTCTCAAAACGGATCAGTTATACGAATGCTCTCATTGCTGGCTATGAAGAGGCGATGAAACTTGATGAGACGATCGAGATGGATTATCGTTTCAGCGGATTGCTTGTTTACTACCGCCCCAAACATATCAGTCAACTCGACATCGGTGACCGGATCGTTGCCATCGATGGAACATGGTATGATCAGGTTTCCGCCGATGACTTCCTCTTATTGAGCCAAAACGACCAGATGACGCTCACCATTGAGCGAGGTGGGAACACCTTTGAGTATGACTATGTTCAAAACGATGATCCATACCCTCTGGGATTCGTTATCGACCATGAGATCACAAACGCCTTCCCTACCTATCAGCTTCCTGGTCTTGACACCTTCGTTGGAGGTCCAAGCGGAGGTGCCATGCAAGCCCTATATGTGACATTAAGTTTAGTAAAAGTAAACACGCAAGAACGCTCAATTGTCGGTACAGGCACCATAAATATCGATGGAACGATCGGCAGAATTGGTGGTTTGGAGCAGAAAATGATCACCGCTGAAGATGCTGGTGTCGATATCTTTTTTATCCCTTTGTCACATCAGGGAGACGTTCAGGATTTGTCGCGCTTCTCTTATGAAATTGTCTATGTAAACAGCCTTACAGAGGTGATAAACGCCATCAATGAATGGGGTGGTGACGATGCTTGACAGACTGTCTAAAGCCTTTCGAAGGTATTTGAATATCAACCGTCTGATCAACACCAAAACGGATTTGAAAACAGTTTTGAAGACGGTCCTCTGGGCGCTCTTCTCATCCGCCGTTTTGGTCCTGATTCCAGTCCTGTTCCTGATCAATATGTTTATATTTACTAAACTTACGTTTTTAATCTCGCTTTGCTTGCTTTTGATGCTTCTCATATGGGTCTATCTCTACTTCATGATCTACTACAAATTGCTTTTGATCTATGTCCCTGAACTAGAAAAAGTCAATACCAGACCAGCCCGTTTCTTTGAGATGATTGTGACCCAAATGTTATTCTTGTCGGTCGGCATTGCCGTCCTCATAGCGCTCTTTTGAAAGGGGTGATTCCATGCTTATCGGATTGATCATCATCATCATGACCATTCTCATCGATCAAATCTCGAAACAGCTTTCGGTCGCCTTGATCAAGGGCGGTGACCCAGTGGTCTTCTGGAAGAATATGATTGAGTTTCATTATCATGAGAATTATGGTGTCTCATTTTCAAGTTTCGAAGGCCAGTATATGATGTTTTTCTTGGTCGGGGTCATCTCTTTAGGCCTCTTTGGATATCTGTTTTTGGAAAGTGATTTCAAACAAAAGAAGGTTTATAGTCTCTCGATTGCATTTTTTATTGGCGGTACTTTTGGAAACATGATTGACCGAGCGCTCTTCGGATTCGTGATCGATTGGTTGCATTTTCCATTTTTGACCCCAATCTTGAACGTTGTCGGATTAAGCAATTTCTATAACAATATGGCGGACATGTTCTTATCGGCGGCGATTGTGCTCTTTGTGATCGATCTTTTTGTCTTCGAACCCAAGCGTGCCAAAGCCAAGAAGGAGACAAACGATGGCGAGACGCTATAAAATCAAAAAAGAAGACGAAAAGACCAGATTGGATCGTTATTTAAGCACAGTCATGCCCAAACTCACCAGAAGCCACCTTCAGACCCTGATCAAAGATGGACACATCAGTGTCAATGACATGGTCGTCAAGACCGGATACATGCTCAAAGAAGATGACATCATCAGCGTCATCATTCCCGTTGAGCAACCATTGGATCTAGAACCGGTTGATCTTGACCTCGATTTGCTCTACCAAGATGATGATATCATCATCGTCAACAAGCCCCAAGGTCTCGTTGTCCATCCCGCGGAAACGGTCAAAAGTCCCACCCTTGTCCACGGATTGCTCAGTCAAGCCGATCATCTCTCAGCCATCAATGGTGTGATCAGACCAGGGATTGTCCACCGCATTGACAAAGATACAAGTGGCCTATTGGTTGTAGCCAAGCACGATGAGGCGCATCGGATCCTAAGCGACATGCTTTCGAGACATGAGGTCAAACGGGATTATCTGGCGCTCGTCTATGGTCATTTCTCAGAACAAAAGGGGATCATCACTGCCCCGATTGGACGGCATCACGGCAATCGCCTGAAGATGGCAGTTGTTCAGGATGGAAGACATGCCGTGACCCATTTTGAAGTGCTTGAGGCATACGGGCCTTACACGTTGCTCAATGTGACATTGGAAACCGGTCGGACCCACCAAATTCGTGTTCATATGGCCCACATTGGACATCCTGTTGTCGGGGATCCCCTCTATGGCCCTAAAAAGGTGATTGGTGAGCAGGGGCAATTTTTACATGCATACCGTCTTTCCTTCATCCATCCGATCAAAAAAGAGCATATGGCTTTTGAGGCCGATATGCCCATCCAATTCAAGACGTTTCTTGAACAATTCAGGTGAAATTTTGTTTCGTGATGTTCTTAAAATTCATTTTGGCGACCAGGGACAGCATTTGAAGTCCCTTTTTTTCATGGATGTGCGACGCCAATTGGTCAACATCTTTGCTGGCGCCTTTCATCAGTTTGATCCCAAGTTTTCGCTCATATTCGCGCATCTTGACCAAGAATGCGTATCGGGCGATGATCGAGGCTGCCGCGACCGAGAGATGAATCTGTTCGGCTTTGACATGAAAATCAATGTTTCTATAGACCAGGGTTTCATCTTTGATGTAGTTGAAGTATAATTGCGGTGTGCAGAACTGGTCGAGAATGACAGGGATTTCCTTGTCAATCTTCGAAGTTGTCTTGATGATGGCCTGATTGTGAAGAAGCGCTTTGATCTTGTTCAGGTTGTACCCTTTTTGGGTCAGCTGATTGTATTTTTTGGGGGGGAGAATCAACAATGAATGAACAAGCCGTTTGGCAATTTTCGGGGCAATGGAGATAATTGACTTATCCGTCATGTTCTTTGAGTCACGGACATTCAGACTCTCTAGATATTCGATGTCCTTGACATCGGCGAACGCGGCACAGACCACGATTGGTCCAAAGACATCTCCGGTGCCAACCTCATCCGATCCGACGGCATCAAAATCCTCTCGTCCAAGGTGCTTCTTGATCGCGATCAGCTCATGGGAGATCTCGTCGCCCTGCAGCAAGACTTTTCCGGTTTTGTACGCCAATACGTCAATCCCATTATGACTGGCATGAAAAAGCAGATAAGGATTTTCATCCTCAACCTGATGGAAGTTATAGACACGCTGCAATTGTTCGAGTTCATGATCACTGACCGAAATGGTATAATGTTTCATGATGTTCACCTGCTTCAACAAGTATTATATCACATTTTTGAACAAAAAGGGCGTGTTTTTTGATGAGATTTATGACAAAACCTCTTGAATATGACAAAATATTGAAGCTGATTGCAGCCTATTCGAAAACCGAGACGATCAAGAAAGCCATCCTTGGTCTCGAACCAATGACCGATTCGGAGACGATCAACGAAGCACTTGATGATGTCCTTGATATGGACACACTGATCAGCCGTCTTGGGGTCTGGCCGCTACTGCCGGATTTCGACATCAAGGACCTTTTGGAAAATGCCCGGACTGATCGGTCGTTTTCCATCAAAGAGATCCTGACCATCAGACTCTTTTTGATCATGGAAAGAGATGTGCGAAATCATCTCCGCCAAGCCGTTCAGTTCAAAATTGAAAGCAACTTGGTCAAGAATTACCGTGAAACCCTCGCCAATCATGAAGGCCTTTTGGCCATGATCAATGGCAAAATGGACGAGGATGGTCAAATGCTTGACCACGCAACACCAGAGTTGCTCAGGATCAGAAAAGCGATCAGACGTCTTGAAAAGTCGCTTCAAGATCGTCTTCAGAAGGTCTTGTCAGACCTTTCAGCGTACTTGAATGAACCCGTGATCACCATTCGCAACAATCGCTTTTGTGTCCCCGTCAAGGACACGTTCAAGCACCGGGTCAAGGGCGTCATCCATGACATGTCAGCAAGCAAGCAAACCGTCTATATCGAACCCGAGGTCACCAGGAGTATCACCGCCGAGATTGAAAGTCTGAAGATTCAAGAAGATCATGAGATCCAAGCCATCATCCTAGACATCACCAAAGTCATTGTCGGTGAGATGTCCTCCCTCAGTTCCAATCTCGATGTATTCCTCTCCATTGATTTCAATCAATCTAAAGCCCTTTATGGCAAAACGATCAAAGCCACCAGGCCAAACATCAACAATGACATGACGATCCACCTTTATAAGGCCAGACACCCACTGATTGATCCCGAGGTTGTCGTCCCCATTGATGTGACCCTTGATCAAAAGCTTAGCATCCTCATGATCACAGGTCCCAATACCGGTGGCAAGACAGTCGCTTTGAAGACCGTCGGACTCATCACTTTGATGGCTCAGACGGGTTTGCTCGTCCCCGTTGACGATGTCTCTGACATCGCCATCTTTGATCAGGTTTATGCCGATATCGGCGATGAGCAATCCATTCAGCAATCCTTGTCGACCTTCTCCTCACATCTCACGAGAATCATTAGAATGATTGAGGGGCTTCAAGACCGGACATTGGTCCTTTTGGATGAGATTGGAAGTGGCACCGATCCCAATGAGGGGGTTGCCCTTGCGATCGCGATCATCAATCAGTTTCGGACCAAAGACATTCGGATGATGGTCACCACCCACTATTCGGAACTCAAAACCTATGCTTACCAGGAACAAGGCATGTTCACCGCCAGCGTCGCTTTTGACCGGGTGACACTCAAACCCCTCTATCATCTCCAGATGGGCACGACCGGGGCATCTCATGCGTTTCTGATCGCCAGAAGGTTAGGTCTTCCAGAAACAGTCGTCCAAGACGCCATGACACTCTATCAGGGGCGTCAGACCGATCTTCAAAAAATGATGGATCAGCTAAGCGAGGACATGCTCGTGCTTTCCCGTGAGAAAGAACACTACCATAGCGAAGTAGAGGCACTCAAACGGACAAGAGATGCCTTAGAGCGAGAGAAAGACATGCTGACCAAGTCCAAGACCGAGACCCTTGAGAAAGTCAGGATCAAAGAGGAGAAGAAGTGGGCGGAGGTGACCAAAGAGGCTAAGGCATTGTTGCTCGAACTCAAGAACAAATCCCATCTGACGAAACCTGAGCTTGCTGAACTGACACACCGGCTGAAAGGCCAGTCGGAGTTGTATGAGGATGAGGACGCGATCATGGATGACACCTTGAAGAAAGGGGATCAGGTATTCATCCTTCCCTATCAGCAATATGGGATTGTCCAAAGAGTGCGTGAGCATGCTGTCCGGGTGACCTTCGGGAAATTCAATCTCGATTTCAAACCATCAGATTTGCGTCTTGAACGGGGTCCAAAGCAAGAGAAGAAACCAAAAGAGACCCCGATTCCGAAACCCTCTGTCTCAGGGGCCACACCAGCCAGAGTCGCCCGTTTCGAGATTGATCTCAGAGGATATCGGTATGAAGAGGTCAGCCCCGTGCTTGACCAAGCGATTGATCAGGCCATGTTGTCATCGATGAAAACCATCAGAATCATCCATGGCTTTGGCACCGGCGCGGTCAGACAGGCGGTCCATGAGTTCATCAAACGGTCACCATTCATCGAAAGTCATCGTTTCGGAGGCGAAGGCGAAGGGCTGAATGGGGTGACTATCATCACCCTGAAGTAATGCTTAAGACTTGAAAATTCAAACGTTATCCACTATAATGGAATTAGACCAATATTAAAGAAATGAGGAATTCTTAATGATTGAGTATACCAATGACATGACGTATCAAAACGTGATCGGCCAACAGGGACTCGTTGTTGTGCAGTATTACGCGACGTGGTGTGGACCATGCAAAATGCTCAAACCTGTTCTTGAATCTTTGAGCACTGAGCTGACGGATGCCAAATTTTTCAGGGTTGACATTGACCTTTTCCGCCCACAAGCGATTGAGGCAGGCATCAGAAGCGTCCCTACGGTTGTCCTCTATAAAGACGGTGAGGAAGTTGACCGTCAGGCTGGCTACCAACCCAAGGAACGCATCGCATCCTGGATGAAGCAGTTCATGTAAAAAGCACGCGAGTGCTTTTTTTTCGAACTTTTCAAGGTATAATGATGACGGTGATTCAGATGAATGGTTTCGTCCTTGTCGACAAAGAAAAGAATATGACCTCCTTTGATGTGACCCGTCTGACAAGACGTCTTTTAAACGCGGACAAGGCCGGACACACCGGAACGCTTGACCCGTTTGCCGAAGGATTGATGATCATCTGTCTGGGACGGGCGACCAAGCTCGCATACCTGTTTTCAGGGTCAGAAAAGTCGTATCATGCAACGGTTGAGCTCGGTACCCATTATGATACCTATGACGTGACCGGCACACCAGTCAAAACAAATGAGACGTTCGTTGAACCCAATCGTCTGCAAGACGTTCTAAAAAGCTTTGTTGGCGGGTATCAACAAGTGCCTCCGATGTATTCAGCCATCAAGAAGGACGGGAAGAAGCTCTATGATCTGGCCCGCAAGGGTGTTGAGATCGAACGTGAGCCCAGAGACGTTGTGATCCATGCGATCACGATTGATGAGCCGCTCAAAGATGGTGTGTTCTCATTTGTGACCACTGTCTCGAAAGGGACATATATCCGTAGTCTGGCTGTCGATATCGCGTCTGAGCTTGGCACATATGGCGCACTTAGAAGCTTGACAAGGCTTTCAGTAGGCCCTTTTAGAGTCCATGATGCCAAACGGCTTGATGCTTTGACCAAAAACGATATCATCCCGATTGAAACCTTGTTTGAATCCACCCCCAAAGTCAGACTAGAGCCGTACATCGCCAGATTGGCTCGTAATGGGGTCAAGCTAGATGACCGTCAGACGTCTCTCAAGGAAGCGTTTGTCGCAACCGACGAGCAAGAGAAGTGGATTGCCTATTATGAACCAGAACCGTCAGGCGCATTTCGGCCCATTTATATGTTTGAGGAGAGATCATGACCATCATCAAAGATACATTCGACCAACTCAGATGTGATCACCCCATCACCCTCACCATCGGTAATTTCGATGGCATCCATGCCGGTCATCAACAGCTGATCGAGCGATTGATGCTCTATCCTGACACGAAGCACGCATTGATGACATTTGATCCCCATCCCGCCAAAGTGCTTAGAAAAAAGGATATTCGGACTTTGACCAGCACCGCGGACAAAATCGAATTGCTTGGGGCTTACGTTTTGGATGATGTCTTCATCGTCACCTTCGATGAGGCGTTCTCAAAGATGTCTTCAAAGACCTTTATTGAAGGCCTCAAGGCCCTCAATGTGAAACGTCTGATTCTTGGCCGTGATGCCCGTTTCGGGTATCAAGGCGAAGGATCAGTGGATACTTTGGCAGATGAGTTTGAGGTTGTTGTGGTGGATGACATGCTCTATAATCACACCCGGGTCTCCACAACCTACATCAAGGATCTCATTCATGAGGGGGATATCCAAACCGCCCGGAAGCTTTTGAATCGTCACTATGTCATCAAAGGCGTGGTTGTCCACGGCAACGCCGTCGGACGGAAATTGGGGTTTCCAACCGCGAATATTGATTACATGAGTTATGTCATTCCCAAGAACGGTGTCTATTACGTCAAGGTTCAAGTGGATCACGTCTGGTATAGTGCCATGGCCAATATCGGAAACAATCCAACCCTGAATTATTCGAGCAACCGTCGCTTAGAGGTCTACATCCTTGATTTTGATGAGGCTCTCTATGGCAAGACCGTGGATGTCGCCTTCTTCGCCTATTTGCGTCCGGAAATGAAGTTTTCTGGTCGGAAAGCATTGATTGAGCAACTCCAAAAAGACGAATCAACGATTAGAAAACTGACAATCTAGAATCTTTGTGATAAAATTTAGACGAGGTGACTAACTATGAAACTGATTATTGCCATTGTGTCAAATGATGATGCCAACAAAGTCCAGAAAGCCCTGGTCAAGGACAAGTTTTTTTCGACAAGGCTTTCAACAACCGGTGGGTTCTTACGGGCGGGAAACGTCACATTCCTGATTGGTGTCAACGATGAGAAGGTCGCACAAGCACTTGAGGTCATCGAAGCGCACAGCAAGAAGCGCACCAAACTCGTCCCTAACACCATTGTCAATGAGTTTGGCGCATTTTCAGCACTGCCAATCGAGGTTGAGGTTGGTGGCGCGACAGTCTTCATCATCACCGTCGACCAGTTTGTCAAGATTTGAGAGATCATCCCCCATAATCCTTGCAATTTAGGAAAAACATGATACAATTAATAAGCGGCAACAAGGGATCGGGAATGCCAACCCATCACTTTCGTTGACCGGGAAAGGAAGAGAAACGATGGCACTCAGCAAAGAGAAGAAGACTGAACTCATCAAGGCCTACCAAATCAAGGAAGGCGACACGGGATCACCGGAAGTGCAGATTGCGATACTGACACATGAAATCAACCATCTGAACGAACATCTGCAAGAACACATCCATGATTTCCATTCACGTCGCGGCCTTTATAAGATGATCGGTAACAGACGACGCCTGCTCAAGTATTTGAGACATCAGGACGTTCAGCGTTACCAGACGCTTATCCAACGCCTAGGATTGCGTCGCTAAAGATTGCTCATGCAATCTTTTTTTTATCCACGGTCAAACTGTGGTATAATAGATAAGGTTAAAATAAGAGACATATAAAATGAAGGAGATTTTATATCCATGGACAAAAAGGTTTACGAAACGACACTTGGAGGCAGAGTCCTGCGTGTCGAAATCGGCGAAGTTGCCAAACAGGCAGCCGGTTCGGCACTCGTCAGTTATGGCGATTCGGTCGTCTTGTCGGCGGTCGCCGCCGGACATGAGGCATCGACACTCCCATTCTTCCCCCTACTCGTGATTTATCAAGAAAAACTGTATGCCGCCGGTAAGATTCCCGGTGGATTCTTAAGACGTGAAGGACGCCCTTCCGAACATGAGACATTGACGTCAAGACTGATTGACAGACCCATTCGTCCGCTGTTTCCGGAAGGCTTTAAAAATGAGGTTCAAAGCATCAATACAGTCCTAAGCAGTGATCCCGATTGCACCCCTGAAATGGCTGCGATGCTGGGGGCATCGATTGCCTTAGGCATTTCCGATATTCCATTCAATGGTCCGATTGCCGGCGTCAAGGTTGGCCGGGTCAATGGTGAACTTATCGTCAACCCAACGGTAGAACAAGCAGAAGCAAGTGACATTGATTTGATCGTATCTGGCACCAAGCATGCCGTCAACATGGTTGAGGCCGGTGCCAAGCAGGTCAATGAAACAGATATGCTCAAAGCGATCATGTTCGGACATGAACATATCAAAGAACTCGTGGCATTCCAAGAAACCATTTATCAGGAACTCAGCAAGGAAAAAATGGCGATTGATGTCTTTGAAATCGAAGATGACGTCAGAGCACTTGTTCATGACCACGCCTATGAGCGTTTGATCGCTGCCGTTGGCATCCATGACAAACTCGAACGTTACCGTACCCTTGATGCCATCAAGGAAGAAACGGTTGAGGAATTTTCAAAGAAGTCATTCTTCAAAGATATCGATGGGATCAAAGTCTATGATGACAAAGCCCAGGTCAACTATGTCAAACAGGTCAAAGCGGTGCTTGATGAGATCGTTACCAAGGAAATGCGCCGTCTGATCACAGAAGATAAAATTCGCCCCGATGGCCGTAAGGTCGATGAGATCAGACCGCTGAGCTCACGCGTTGATGTCTTGCCGCGGGCTCATGGCTCCGCCTTGTTCACACGTGGACAGACTCAGGCTTTGGGTGTTTTGACACTTGGTGCGCTTGGAGAAAACCAAATCATCGATGGCCTTGGCCTCGAGGATTCAAAGCGCTTCATGTTGCACTACAATTTCCCTGCCTATAGCGTTGGTGAAACCGGTCGTTACATGTCCCCAGGACGTCGTGAAGTCGGCCATGGTGCGCTTGGTGAGCGGGCGTTGTTGCAAGTCCTGCCCGATGAAGAAGAGTTCCCATACACCATTCGCATCGTCGGTGAAACACTTGAATCAAATGGATCAAGCTCTCAGGCAACCATCTGTGCTGGAACGATGGCACTCATGGCTGCTGGTGTCCCGATCAAAGCACCGGTCGCGGGTATCGCGATGGGACTGATCATGGACGGCAAAAACTATACAGTCCTTTCTGACATCCAAGGGATGGAAGATCATGAAGGTGATATGGACTTCAAGGTTGCCGGAACCATGGATGGGATCACATCCCTCCAGATGGACATCAAGATTGACGGTATCACCGAAGACATTTTGGCTGAGGCCCTAGAACAGGCAAGACTCAGTCGTATTCATATCCTGAACCACATGCTTGAAACCATTCCGAGTGTCAGAAAAGACCTGTCAAAGTATGCACCGAAGGTCAAGATGATCAAGATTAAGCCTGACAAGATCAGGGACATCATCGGATCAGGTGGGAAGATCATCAACCAGATCATTGAGGACAACAACGGTGTCAAGATCGATATCGAGCAAGATGGTCGTGTCTTCCTGATGCATATGGAAACAGCTTGGATTGAAAGTGCTGCGCAACGGATCCTCGACTTGGTCAGGGAACCTGAAGTCGGCAAGATCTATGAAGGCATTGTCACCCGAATTGAGAAATTCGGCTGCTTCGTCCAACTATGGCCAGGCACAGAAGGCCTTGTCCATATCTCAAGACTTGCCAAAGAACGGATTGAAAAAGTAGAAAGCGTTGTATCGAAGGGCGACCAAATTCTTGTCAAGTGCATCGGTATCGATGACAAGGGCCGTGTCGATCTGTCCAGAAAAGATGCATTGAGCAGCGTTAAATAGCCTTAAAAAGCCATTTATTAACATGACACGAGGCCTTCCGAAGGGTTTGCTGATAGACATCTGGACGGCCTCGTGATATACTTTTAATAAGGACAAACACTTAATAAGGAGCCAATTATGAAACTCGAAAAACGTACTGAGAAACTGAATGCGATTCGTGCCAGACACCTGGTGCCAGGCAATATGTTCGGGAAGTCAATTGATTCTGTGTCGGTTCAGGCCGATCTCAAAGACATTATGGAAGCCATCAAGACCTATGGTCATAACATGACCTTCAAGGTCACCCTCGATGGTGCTGTCCACAATGTGTATTTCAAGAACGTCCAGACACACATTTTGAAGCCCAATGACGTCATCCATTTCGATCTACATCGGGTATCCGAAACTGAGACAATTTCCGCCCAGATTCCGATTGTCATTCTCGGAAAAGAGGCATTCTTTCAATCACGTGCTTATGCTCAACAAGGCATTCAGAGCCTTCAGGCCGAATATACAGTCGGTCACGGAATTTCGAATGTCGAAGTTGACATCAGTGCCCTAGAAGTTGGCGATGCCATCTACGTCAAAGACCTTACTGTTGACGCAGCGATCACCTTGAAAGATGATCCTGACACGCTTATCGTCGCCATCAAGGAATCCGCTAGTGCCGAAGAACCGGAAACCGCTGATGTGGCTGAACCCATTGACACTGAAGAAGAGAATTCCGATGAAACCGCTGAATAAGCGGTTTTTTTTTCGTTTATGGGTTAAAGTGATATAATGGTTATGTCAGTGGAAGTGACCGAGCCTGCCTGGCAGGTTAGGAAAGTCCATGCTAGCACATCCTGTGATGGATGTAGTGTTTGTGCCTAAGGAAACAATAACTTAGGGTACGAGAAATCGTAACGGCTCCGAAACGTCTAAGGGCAACTATGACGGGACGGGTAACGTGCCACAGAGACGAGCTTTTCGGAAACGAAAAGATGAAACGCGGTAAACCCCTCAAGCTAGCAACCCAAAATATGGTAGGGGCACATGCCAAGGTGAACCAAAGCCGCGGCGTGCTGCACGACACCGTGCAGAGATAAATGGTCACACCCCGCAAGGGGAACAGAACATGGCTTATGCACATTGACATGAACAAAGGCCACTGGCCTTTTTTCATAAATCGGAGGTTCCATAGATGATGATGGAGATCAACAACAACAGCATCGCCTACACCAGGTCAGGCACCGGACCACCTTTGATTATGCTCCATGGGAACCACGAGTCAAAAGAGATTTTTGATCGTCTGACGGATGCGCTACGACATCATTTTGAGATCATCCGCTATGACCAGCGGTGCCATGGAAGAAGCACGTGCCAAGGAGCGCTCACCTATGAACTGATGGCGCTTGATCTGCTCTTAGTGATGGATCATCTAGCCATTAAAAATCCGTTTCTATTTGGGTTCTCCGACGGGGCGATCACCATTTTGGAAGCACTTCATCGACGCCCTCACTTAAGTGATCTGATCGCACTTGCCGGTGTCAACACCAGCCTTCGTGGATTGTCCGCAAAAACCCTTCAGGACATCAAAGCATCCTGTCGTGTGAACGCCTCTCCCTATGACAAGCTGATGTTGTCACAAAAGGCTTTGTCAAAGCGTTTCCTAAGATCTATTGATGCCTCATTCCTGCTGCTTTTTGGTGAGCATGACGTGATCAGAAAAGGACATATTGACATGCTTCAAAGAACGTTTAAAGATCAGGAAACAGAAATCATCGCATCCGCTACCCATGATAGCTACATCATTGATTGTGATTGTCTGGCGCCCATCCTTTTGTCTTTTTTCAATAAAAAAAGGATGTCATCTGACATCCTAGAAGATTCCAAGTGATCGGATAATAATGAAGATGATATAGGCAACATAGATCAGACCGAGTATGAGCCCTTCAAAGCGGGTGATCACATGTTTGGTCCATGAGAAGATCAGGACAATCACCGTGATGGCGATCACAATGCCCATATCAAGGATGACCGCTTGCTCGATTCCGAGACTGACCACACTGCCGGAAAGACCGACCACGAGCAACGTATTGAAAATGTTCGATCCGACGACGTTTCCGAGGGCAATCTCATTTTCCCCTTTCTTGGCCGCCATCATGGACGTGACCAATTCCGGAAGTGAGGTTCCAAGGGCGACAATGCTCAAACCGACGAGGGTCGTGGCTTTCGTGGCATCCATATGGAAACTGTTGACCAAGAAATTCAGTGCCAAGTTCTCAGCACCCCATGTCACAGCGGATCCACCGAGGGTGACACCAATCAAACCAATCAAGAGAAGCATCATCGCTTTCTTCATATCAACAACATGCAAGTCTTCAGGAGCCAACTGGTCCTTTGGGGACTTTAACACATAGAACATATAGAGACCAAACAAAGCGAGTAGCAAGAGTGACTCCCACCAGACGATTGCGAGTGACTGCTGAAAGAAGAGCGCGACAACGAGGATCAAAATCGAACTCAGCAACAAAATCGGGAACTCCTTTTTGAACATATTCTTTCTCACGATGACAGGAGCCATGAGCGCTGTAAATCCCAAAATCAACGTCATGTTCGCAATGTTCGAACCGATGATGTTGCCAATGGCAATATCAGCGGTCATGCCTTGTTGCTTGGCCGATATCGAAGCGGCAAAACTGACAGCAAGCTCAGGCAATGAGGTTCCAAAGGCGACAAGGGTCAGTCCGATGATCAAGGTCGGGACATTGAATTTTTTGGCGATTGAACTGGCTGAGACAACAAAGAAGTCTGCGCCTTTGATCAAAAAGATGAAACCGGCAATGAGTGCAGCAAGATGAAATAGAACGTCCAAAAGCTGTCAGCTCCTTCAAAAAAAAAACGTTGTCGTCGGGTACTTCATAAAATCAGCTGCCTAGGCAATGGTCGATGATGCGATCATGATCCATACCATAGGGATTGATGTCATGTCTATATTGTAACATAGTCTAGGAGCGCCGGCAACAAAAACAATGGTGATGTGACCATGCTTTCAAGACATATCTATATCTTGACTTTTTGACCGT
Organism: Acholeplasmataceae bacterium; assembly: GCA_018400755.1. Classification (GTDB taxonomy): domain Bacteria; phylum Bacillota_I; class Bacilli_A; order Acholeplasmatales; family Acholeplasmataceae; genus RECG01. The sequence goes on along the minus strand of JAGYLU010000005.1, from coordinate 43,738 downwards.
AAAAAGGTAAGATAGACTCAATCAGTTTTATGGAGTGTGACATTCTACCCAATGGAAGATAGCAGTAGTCGGATCGATGATCCGCTGACCCACTTATCCGATTCGAACGACAATGACGCTTTTTTCAGTGTCTTTTTTTGTTGCATAAAGGAGCGACACCAATGATAACAAAAATCGTGTTGATTATTCTTTTGTTCATACTAGATGCGCTTTTTTCGGCAACTGAGACCGCTTTGGTCGCGATTTCAGACCAAAAAGTCGATGATGACGCCGAAGAGGGTGTTCGCCAGGCCTTCATGGTCCAATCATTCACCAAGGATTCGAAACCATATGTGACAGCGATCCATATGTTGCTCACCCTCTTTCCGATTCTAAGCGGCATTTTTGTCTATATGCTCTATGTTGAATCGGTGTTACCGGCAGTGAACGCTCAGGCAGCCTTTGGTGTTCTGGCATTGATTGCGATGATCGCTTTGGTGTTGGTGCTCCATGTTGTCTTTGGCTCACTCGTCTCAAAGACGGTCGCCTACAAATACGCCGACCGATTCGCTTACCAGCTTGTGGGTTTTGCTTTTTTTGCCCGCTTTCTGATGCGCCCCTTGATTAACCTTGTGATGGGACTCTCGAGAGTCTTTGGCAAACTTTTTGGACTTCACCCTTCAGACCATGAACGGACCATGACCGAAGAAGAGATCAGAACGATTGTGGAAGCGTCAAGCAAAACCGGTGTCATTGATGATGATGAACGGGAAATGATCCATAACATTTTTGAGTTTGATGACACCACCGTGGATGAGATCATGACCCATCGGACCGAAATCGCCTCAATCGATGTTGAAGCGTCAAGGCATGATATCATCGATATCGTGACATCAGAAAAGTATACCCGGTTTCCAGTCTACGAACAAAACATTGACCAGATCATCGGAACCCTTCATGTCAAGGATTTGTTGCCTTTTCTAAACAAGGACGCGGAACCACTTGACATCAGGAAATTGCTCAGAAATCCCTACTTTATCCCCGAATCAAAGCGTATCAGTGATCTTTTCAAGGAAATGCAGCGTGACAAGAACCATATTGCGGTCGTCCTTGATGAGTACGGCGGAACCGCCGGAATCGTCACTGTCGAAGATCTGATTGAGGAAATTGTCGGAAACATCTTTGACGAATATGATTTGGACGAAGAAGAAGAGATTGTTCGCATTGATGACCATATCTATGAGATTGATGGACTGATCAACATTGATGATGTCGAAGATCTCCTTGATATCGGACTGCCGATTGAGGACTATGATACCATCAGTGGCTTTATCCTTGGTCACCTGGGACGTTTTCCTGAAGACGGTGAAGTTGTTTCTTTCGAATACAAAAATCATCTGTTTGAAGTCCTTCACGTGAATGATCAAGTGATTTTGAAAGTCAGGATCACCCGCTTGGACGGACTCGGTTCCCCCGATGGGGAAGAAGGGGAGGACAATGAACACCAGTGATCTGAATATCGTTATCGCACTTGTCATCCTAGTCTTTCTATCGGCGTTTTTCTCAGCCACGGAAACCGCGTTTTCCTCACTGAATAAGGTCAAATTGAAACATATGGTCCAAAATGGTCATAAGAATGCTGCCCGTACCCTAAACCTCTCAGAGCGCTTTGACCGGGTTCTGATCACTATTTTGATTGGAAACAATATCGTGAATATCGCATCGGCGTCGCTAGCGACCGTCCTGTTCGTGAGGTTGATCGGAGGCAATTCCGGGATAACCGTCTCGACCGCGGTCATGACCACGGTGGTCTTGGTTTTCGGAGAAATCACACCAAAAAGCTTGGCCAAGGAGATTCCTGAAGCCTATGCGCTAGCTGTCACCCCGATCATCACTGTCCTTATCTTTCTCTTATACCCGCTAAACCTGTTGTTTGGCAATATTCAAAAGCTGATGAATCGTGTGTTTGACTTCAAGAAAGGGAAAACCATTACCGAAGAAGAACTCCTGACCTATGTTGATGAGGCAAAGAGTGAAGGCGAAATCAATGAAAATGAAAGCGATTTGATCAGAAGCGTCATCGATTTTGATGACTTGCGCATCGAAGACATCTTCACTCCCCGGGTGAATGTTGTTGCTGTCGAGGTGACAGATGACCCCAATCAGATCAAAGAAGCATTCAGAAAATCCGGATATTCAAGAATCCCGGTTTTTGAAAAAGACATGGATCACATCAAAGGGATCATCAACCACAAGGATTTCTATCATGACGTCCTAATTGACCAGAAATCTTTGGCATCGATTGTGCAGCCCGCTTTTTATGTCACCGAGTACATGGGTGTTCACGATCTTCTGACATTGCTTAGAAAGAACCAAGCTCATTTGGCGGTTGTCAGAGATGAGTTTGGTGGAACCGTCGGTGTTGTTACCATGGAAGACATCCTTGAGGAACTTGTTGGTGACATATGGGATGAGCATGACCAGATCATTGAGGAAATCACAACCATTGATGATCATACGTTCAAAGTCAAGGGACATGCCGCAGTCGATGAGGTTTTCGATATCCTAGGGATCGAAGAAGACGACTCATTTGATTTCTCGACCGTCAACGGATGGGTCCAAGAAGAACTCGGACGTATTCCAGAAATTGGTGACCACTTTGTTTTCAGACATCTTGATGTGACCGTAACCAACGCTGATAAGAAGAAGGTTCTTGAGATTCTGATCAAAGTCACAGATGAAGGTTCCATGATCAACTAAGGCCTCAAGGCCTTTTTTTTCGAAAAAAAAGAACACACCGAAGTGTGTTCTAAGTCTTTCAGAAAGTGATTATTCCTTGGATGCGACAGCGGCGTTGTAAGCAGCTTCGGCGAGTTCGTAATAATCAACGAAGTCAGAAAGGGTTGCACCAGTTGTGATGTCGCCAATTTCCCAAAAGTTATCAAGGTTCTGGGCGATTTCTTCAGCAGCAGTGTCAAATGTTGTACCAACTAGGGCATCAGCAATGGCTTTCATGTTACCGCCCCAACCGAGGCCTCTGCCAGGAAGCTGCCAGTAAGGTGTGACAGTCTTTGACCAGCCATGCATCGCGGAAGCATCTGCTTGAACGAGATCAAGTGCCGCACCAGTTTCATCGGCAATAAAGACAAGACCTGCTTCAATGGCTTCAACATAGCTTTGGGCGTTTGCCGGAGTTTCGACCCATACGTCGAAGTCAGCGACGCCAGTGGCTGAATAGGTCAGTACTTGTGAAGTGCCAACAACAACGACATCTTCGCCTTCGACTTCTTCATAAGGTGCATCGCCTGTGACTGTGCCTGTATAGAGAACACCGTCAACGGAGAGATACTTGGCATAGTACTGGTCAAGCAAACTTCCATCACGATAAATGACGACTTGCTTAACGATGGTGTCAGGAAGGTTTTCAGGATCTTCCGGGGTGACTTTTGCCCAGCTGTAAGGGAGATAGTATTCATCGAAATCAACTGAGACAACCGCATCGTCTTCATCAACAACAACCTTGGCAACACCGACATAGTGTCCATGGACGACCTGATAACCGACACCGTAACCAAATGCTTGATCTTCGCATACGTCACACGTTTCGCAGGTTTCACAAACTTCGCACTCTTCGCAATCGTTACCGCAACCGATCAAAGTGAAGGCGAGCAGCGCAACAAAAAACATTGTAAACAGTTTTTTCATGATTTAATTCCTCCTGTATTGTTTTTCTACACCTTGATTATACCGAATTCGCAAGTGATTTGCAACTAAATTTTTAACCTCTGAATACTAAAAACGTTTTCTAACTTCAAATAACATGAAAACTGTATGTTCTCGATTTTTCGCTTTGATATGACAGCGAAAAATGATACAATATTCACGCGAAAGGAATGGATCAGATGAACGTCAAAGACTTTAATGAACGCCAAAAGAGGATCCGAAACTTCTCAATCATCGCGCATATCGATCACGGTAAGTCAACACTTGCCGACAGGCTTTTGCAACGGACGGAAACCGTCAGTTCAAGGGACATGAAAGCCCAGATGCTTGATTCCATGGATCTCGAACGGGAACGCGGCATCACGATCAAGCTGAACGCGGTTGAAATGCTCTATAAGCGCCCTGATGGGGAAGAGATCATCATGCACCTGATTGATACTCCAGGGCATGTCGATTTCACTTATGAGGTCTCAAGATCTCTGGCAGCTTGCGAAGGCGCTGTTTTGGTCGTTGATGCGGTCCAAGGCATCGAAGCCCAGACGCTTGCAAACGTTTATCTTGCGATCGACCATGATCTTGCGATCATTCCCGTCATCAATAAGATTGACCTACAAAGTGCGGAACCTGATCGGGTCATCAAGGAGATTGAGGACATCATCGGGATCCCCGCTCAAGATGCCATCCTTGCCAGTGCCAAAGATGGCATCGGCATTGACTTGATTCTAGAAAGAATCGTAACTGACATTCCCGCTCCGACCGGGGATGCTGGAAAACCCTTGCAAGCACTGGTCTTTGACTCAGTCTTTGATCCCTACAAAGGGGTCATTCCCTCGATCAGAATCGTCAATGGGACCATCAAGAAAGGTGATATGATCACGTTCATGGCCTCTCAGACGGTCTATGAGGTCCTAGAGGTCGGAATCCACACCCCCAAACCCATCAAAAGAGCCGCCCTTGGCCCTGGTGATGTTGGCTACTTCACAGCCTCCATCAAAGACATCAATACCGTGCGTGTCGGTGATACCGTCACCCATCTGAATCAGCAGGCAGAAAGTCCACTGCCCGGATATAGAACGCTTAATCCTGTCGTCTTTTGTGGCTTGTACCCGCTTGACAATTCCGATTACAATGACCTGAAGGATGCCCTTGATAAGCTTTCTTTAAATGATGCTTCCTTGATCTATGAACCAGAAACCTCACAAGCCTTAGGCTTTGGATTCCGTTCAGGCTTCTTGGGACTTTTGCATATGGAGATCATCCAGGAGCGGATCCGTCGCGAATTCAATATCGATCTGATCGCGACCGCCCCATCGGTCATCTATCATGTCCATCTGACTGATGGACAAGTGATTCCCGTTGACAATCCCACAAACATGCCGGAGCCACAACGGATCGACGGCATTGAGGAACCCTATGTCAAGGCAACCATCATGTCACCAAAAGACTATGTTGGTGCGGTCATGGATATCTCTCAGAAAAAACGTGGTATTTTTGGCGATATGCATTATGTGGATGACAACCGTGTTGTCATCACCTATGAACTTCCGCTTTCGGAAATTGTCTATGATTTCTTTGACAAACTGAAATCCGCGACCAAGGGGTATGCCTCCTTTGATTACCATATGATCGATGAGGCTGGATACAAGAGAGTCGAACCGCAGAAGATGGATATTCTTCTGAATGGGGAAGTCGTTGATGCCTTATCGACCATTGTCCATCGTGATTTTGCCTATTATCGGGGAAAGGCCATTTGTGAGAAAATGGTCGAACTTGTTCCCAGACAGATGTTTGAAATTCCCGTGCAGGCAGCACTCGGATCGAAGATCATCGCCCGGACGACCATCAAAGCCATGCGCAAGGATGTGCTCGCCAAATGTTATGGTGGGGATATCTCACGTAAGAAGAAACTTCTTTCAAAACAGAAGGAAGGAAAGAAGAAGATGAAGTCGATCGGTCGGGTCGATGTTCCTCAAGAAGCGTTTACCGCGATTCTTGCCAAAAGTGATGATTGATGCATCACTTTTTTCTTTGTCTTCCGTCAATCGGTAGGTCACTTTTTTTGGTATAATGGGAATGAAAGAGGGATACCATGACCGGTCTATACATACACATCCCGTTTTGCGAAGCCATTTGTCATTATTGTGATTTTGTCAAACGTGTGCCAAGCAACAAGACCATGATCAACACTTATCTGGAGACGCTCGGGAAGGAACTCACCACTTACCGGGATCGTTTTTCCGATGTCAGTACAATCTATGTCGGTGGGGGGACGCCATCGATGCTTGATCTGAGTCAATTCAGACGGCTCTTTGAGCAGTTAAAAGAGATCAATGCGGTTGAATATACGATCGAAGTGAACCCGGAATCCTATACGTCTTTAAAAGGGCAATTGATGAAAGCTTACGGTGTGAACCGCATCAGTCTTGGGGTCCAGACGTTTGATGCCGGTCTTTTGACATATCTGAACCGCAAGCACACCAATGATCAGGTGTTTGAGGTGGTCAAAGACCTCAGGGCACAAGGCATCGCAAACATCAGTATTGACCTCATCTTTGGTATTCCCGGACAAACCGAGGCGATGATTCTAGAAGATCTGAGACAGGTCAGATCACTTGGAATCAAGCATATCTCATGGTATCAGTTGATCTTGGAAGAGAAAACTGTTTTTTGGCATCTCTTCAAAAAGGGTCAGTTTCATCCCATGGAGGATGATGAGACCGCCCGTTGGTATGAGCACATCACCACTTCCCTTGGCCAGATGGGATTCAACCAGTATGAAATATCTAGTTATGCGATGGAAGGCTATCAGTCTGTTCATAACACCCTCTATTGGACCATGGCTGACTACATCGGTTGTGGTCTTGGGGCACACGGGTTCCTTGACGGTATCCGTTATGAGAATCATCAGTCTTTGCAACACTACCAGAGATCCTATGTCAAGACATCCTACGAAACCACCAAAACCGATAGGATGGCAGACACGTTGATCTTTGGTCTTCGAATGAACAAAGGTGTCAATCTCGATCAGTTCGAGAAAACATTTATGGTCAGTCCCTTTTTGGCCTATGATGCTTTGGACAGACATCTTGAAGATGGGTTGGTTGAAGTGGTTGACCGCCATCTCAGACTGACCGAAAGGGGCCGATTGCTTGGCAATCAGGTCTTCATGGCATTCGTATGAAATATCTCATCAAAGATTTTGCTTACTATCTGAATAAAGAAAAAGGCCTTTCAAAGAACACCGTTTTGGCCTACACCAGGGACCTTGAGCAATACAAACACTTTCTAGAGACTTATCACAAGATCAAGAATCCCAAAGATATCGAACAAAGACACATTGAGGGATTTGTCAAAAGCATCAGGAAGAAAGTCTCAGCCGCCAGTGTCGCCAGAAAACTATCAGCGGTGAAGGGATTTCATCGGTATCTGAAACTAGAAGGAGATCTGAAAGAAGACATCACCACGCATTTTGAGACACCGAAAACACCGAAGAAACTACCAATGGTGCTCTCAGTCGATGAGGTGCTGTCACTCCTTAAGGCCATTGACCCGACAACCGATCTTGGCATGCGCAATCAGGCATTGATCGAAATGATTTATGGATCGGGACTCAGAGTCACTGAGTTGCTCGGCCTCTCACTTGAAGACATCCATCTGAATGAGGGGTATGTGCTTGTTCACGGCAAGGGTGACAAAGAACGGATTGTGCCGGTCTCCGATATGGCCATTCATGCCCTTAGGCGGTATATCGTCCTAGGTCGTGCAAACCTCAGAAAAGAGAAGAACACGCGGATGCTCTTCTTGAACAGACAAGGAGACACTTTGTCCAGAGTCGGATTTTTCAAAGTTCTAAAAGGTCTCTCTTTGAAAGCCGGCATCGAAACCGAATGTTCGCCCCATACACTCAGACACGCATTCGCAACCCATCTTTTGGAAAACGGCATGGATTTAAGGACACTGCAGACGTTGCTCGGTCACGAAGATATTTCCACCACCCAGATCTATACGCACATCAGCCAGAAACATATCAATGATGTTTATATGAAGGCGCATCCCCGCGCCAAGAAGGAGAGTTGACATATGTTCAAACGTGTTTTTCTGATCGTCCTTGACAGTCTGGGCATCGGTGAAGCGCCCGATGCCAAAGCCTATGGTGACGAAGGTGCCCATACGATTGGCCATATTGCCGAGCGGATGGCATTGAAGATTCCCAATATGCGCGCCTTGGGCTATGGAAACATCACCCCAATCAAAGGGATTGATGATGTGAGAACCCCAACGGCATATTATGGCAAGATGCAAGAGGCATCTCTTGGCAAAGATACCATGACCGGTCATTGGGAACTGATGGGGCTCCATATCACGACGCCATTTCAGACCTTTACGGATACCGGATTTCCCAAGGCACTGCTTGATGAGCTCAAAAAGCAGACAGGCCGAAACATCGTGGGAAACATCGCCGCCTCAGGCACCGAGATCATCAAGGATTTGGGCGAGCATCATATGAAGACGGGGGATCTGATTGTCTACACGTCTGCTGATTCGGTGCTTCAGATCGCCATGCACGAAGAGATCATTCCGATCAAAGAGCAGTATCGAATCTCTGAAATCGCCAGAGAGATCACCATGAAACCGGAATGGAAAGTTGGCAGAGTGATCACAAGACCATTTTTGGGATCGTCCAAAGAAACCTTCAAACGGACATCAAACCGCCACGACTACGCCCTCAAACCAAGTGGGAAGACCGCCCTTAATTTTCTTGAGGAAGCCGGGTATGATGTGATTGCCTTAGGTAAGATCAATGACATCTTTGATGGATACGGCATCACTGAATTCGAAAAAACCGTCTCGAATGATGACGGCATGAGAAAGATCACTGCCTATGCGAAGAAGAACTTCAACGGCCTATGTTTCTTGAACTTGGTGGATTTTGATGCCTTATATGGTCATCGCCGGGATCCCATCGGCTATGGTCGTGCCATTGAGGCTTTTGACCGTCAACTCCCCGAACTGATGGCAGAACTTGGTGAGGATGACCTATTGATCCTGACCGCTGATCACGGCAACGATCCGATCCATCACGGAACGGACCATACCCGTGAATATGTGCCTTTGATCTCTTATTCAAAACGGTTCAAGGCACCAAAGATGATGGCGACGAGAAAAACTTTCGCTGATATCGGGAAGACCATCACTGACATCTTCAAGACTGAGAAGACCACCTACGGGACATCGTTTAAAGATTTGTTGACATAAAGGATCACGCCACTGATACGACTTCTCGTGTGAGTGGCGTTCTTGTTTGGATCATAGGGCATCCATGGCTTGGACAAGTCTTTCAACCACGTCATCGATGTCGGCATCGCTCGTCTTTAGACCAAGGGTCATTCTGATGGTGCCATTGATGTAATCAGAAGGGACGCCAATGGCTTTTAGGACATGAGACGGCAACATGCTTGAAGCGCTACAGGCCGATCCAGTTGAGACATAGACACCAAGTCGATTCAATTGGAAGGCCAGTTCGAACCCATTGATGTCGGGAAAACTTAGGGAAAGATGACCGGGCAGACGGGCATCTCCAATCATCGGACCGTTCAGCCTGACCGATGGGAATCGGGTCTTGATCATCTGATAGAGTCTATCCGCTCGTGCCCTTAGTGATGTGACATGAGATGTCATATCGAGATGGGCGGATTTCATCGCCTCGGCCATACCGACGATATAAGGGACATTCTCGGTACCAGCCCGGTGTTTCATTTCCTGGGCACCGCCGTGGATCAAAGGGGTGATCAGAAGGCCCTTTCTGATATAGAGCAGTCCGATCCCTTTGGGACCATAGAACTTGTGGGCGGACAAGGTCAGGCAATCAATCTTCAAGGCATCAAGATCGATGGGCACATGAGAGAAGGATTGGACCGCATCGACATGAAGAAGCACGTTGTGTTTTTTGGTGATCGCGGCAATTTTTTCAAGGTCCTGATGGTTCCGATTTCGTTGTTGCCGTGAATGATTGAGACCATGAGGGTCTCTTTATCAACCGATCCAATGCCCAGATCAATCATCCCTTCACTGTCAACAGGAATGTAGACTGTTTTCCGACCGAGTGTTTCATGAACTCACAGGCATGCAAGGTTGGGTGATGTTCAATCGAGTCGAGAATCCCTTCAGATGGTTCTTGAAGGCAAGGCCCTGATTGCAAAGTTAGTGGCTTCGGTCTCCTCGAGGTAGTCAGATCGATGTCGGATCGGCATTCAAAGTCATCGCGATTGCTTTGGGCATTGTTGATGGTCCGTTTGGCGGCTGCTCCAATCTCATATAAAGATGATGGATTGCCAAAAGCGTCTTCAAAATAAGGACGCATCGCTAAAAAGATATATCGCTCACCGGGGTGGTTGCGAACGATCCAGATAGATGGGTTTCATGATTTTCCCTCAATCGTCAGGTATAAGTCTTTCGGGTCCAAAGATCGCCAAGTCTCAAGATCCTTGACATGGGGTAAGAGAGACGTCCTTGGATAGGTCCGTCAAAGGATCTAAAAACGGTCAATGATGGTCTGACTGCATAGGATTCATGGATGATGCATGGATCGGCATCATCAAAGAGTTCGATGCAAACAGACTTGATGGCCGTCTCTTTGATCGGTAAAGTGATCGGTCGACCTTTGAAGACGACCACGTTCTCTTTGGTTTTTAAAATCAATGTTTTTTTCATGGCGCACCTCAGAAAAGTTCAATGACATAATAGATGAAAATCATCAGGAAGACCAATGCGGTAAAGAGCTTGACCAGATGGAGATGCTCTCTCATGAATGCCGACAGCGTTTTGATGGTACGGGTCATGACAGCGATGACGGCAATCAGGATCAGAGGCATGACGAAGATCAGATTATAAAGTATGAGTAAGAGAATGCCACGTCCAAGAAAATCTGTGAAGTGAATCAGGTGGAGGATGGCAGTGAGATAAGCCTGTCCGGTGCAAAGGAATTCGGTCACTGAAATGATGATTCCAATCATGAACGTGACCACGTAGATCATCGGTGAGCCACTCTCCAATGTTTTGGTGAACTGAGTCATCAGGCGTTTGTTGAACCGTTGAATTCGCGATGGCAATTGGTTCTTGACTTTGTCATAGCGCTTTCTGCTGGCGAAGATAAAATCGCTTAAATTGAGTATGAATAAAATGAACGCCAATCCCATCACCACATAGGGGACAATGGTGACCAGAAGTGACCCTGCTCCGAAGCTTGAGAGCGTCTGGTACAGCAAGGTTCCAAAGAGGAAATAACTGATGAAGATAGCGGAGATAAAGGTCAGGCTGACCAGAATCAAAACCCGTTTGTCAGAGGTGAATGATAGGAGTGAGATAAAAAGCAGAAGCATTGCGATCGCACAAGGATTCACACCATCGACGACACCTAGAAGGATGAACGTGATCAAAGAGAAATCACTTGCTGGTGCCGTATCAATTTCTAGAAGCGATGTTGTCTCCATGATTGAGACAAGTCTGCCAGACTGAAAGGCCTCGTTGATTGCTGTCCGTCCGGTCAAGTACGTCTCTCCGATGAAGAGAATCGGGACTTGATCACTTCCTAATGGAATGCCGTAAGTATGCTGGAAATTTCGGAGCATCTCAAGGTGATTGGTGTCATCCTCAAGGACATATTTGAGGATCTCAAACCCTTGATCCTCAAGAGCTTTGATGGTTCCGTCCGCTTCTAGATTCTGACAGGACTCACAAAACCTGGATGAGAAATAGACCGCATCCGCATCGATGGTCAGTGCCCTGAGGCTTATGGCTGAAGACATGAAAAAGAGGATGACTGATAAGAGACTGATCATCCCGATAATCCTTAAACGTTCATGCCTCATTGGTCGCCTCCTGCATCGCGTGGTGTATGTCCTTATTATAGAGTGAAAAGGGGGTAATGTCAAACGTGACAAGAAGGAGGCCATTGGTCAAAGTCTTTGTCAGATTTGCTAAAATCACGTATAATGAATATGACAATCACAAACAAGGAGATTGCTATGAAACGGTTGATGATGATCCTGATGGTCCTATTTATCTTGGTAGCGTGTGAGCCTGAACCTGAGACGACTGAGACACGCGAGTATGATGATTACACCCATCTTGAACGCTGGTCTAAGATTGATGATCTCGAAGACGGAACGATTCTCATTTACTACTATTCGTTTTATTGCTCGGCGTGCATTTCTATCAAAGAAGACATCTTTGACTACGCTGATTCCAATCCGGCAATTCCGATCTATCTCATGGCGACAGGTGATATTAGAAGCCAGGGAAGTCCTCCGACCAACATTCCATCTGTCCCAGCACTTCTTGTCTTTGAGGATCACGCGTACGTTGAAATGCACTCAGGCGCCACCAGCGTCCTAGACTATTTGGGCAGCATCTAAGAATAACGCGACCACACGGCCGCGTTTTTTTTATGCAGGATTGGTTTTCATTTTGAGCTGTTGAAGAAGCATCGATAGAACAACAAACAAAGGGGCTAGAAGACCGAGGGTGAAGAGCATCATCCCTAGAACACCATTTTCAAAGTTCGCAGGATTCATAAAGGGATAGAGGTATTGGGCACCGGTCGCACCTTCATTGGTCTTGATCATCAGGTCAGAGAAAAGCGGGACGACCACCAAGAAGACGAAGCCCATGTAGATCAAAGGGTGAAGCAGAGTGACAAAAGATTCTTTGATTGACAAGACGGATTCGACATTGAGAAGATAGAACAAGACATAAAGGGTCGGCGTGAATGTATGAAGGACATGCTGCATCAAACCCATCTCATTCATATAGGGAACAAGCATCACATGGAAGATGACACCAGTGACCACGATGTCGAACAACGCGATGAATGCCACGAAGCGGAAGAAGGGTTTGAAGCGTAACTCAGTGACGAAGAAGACCATGGTCAGGAAGACCAAAACATTGCTTTGGGTAGTGTAGTAGAAGGAGGTCGAGAGTAATCCGTCAAAGGGATCTGGTCCTTCGTAAGCTCTGATGACAAGAAGGATGATGCCCCAAAGTGATGTGAGAAAGACGAACGTTGTGAGCAACAAGGGTAACCATCGATGAGATCTATAGCGTGAAATTATTGTCACAAGCATCACTCATTTCGCAAAGTATGATTCGATTTCTTTTGGTGTGGAGGAAACCGAAAGAGCGAACATCAGTTTGAGACGAGCCTTCTGGCTGCTCAGATTTCTGACGAAAACAACACCAAGTCGTTTAAGGTGGTCACCACCGCCAACATAGTCATAAGTATCAAGGACACGTCCTTCAGGACAACGAGATGTCAAAACAACGGGGATGTTCATGTCGATTGCGCGGGTGATGCCATCGACCATTTGGGGTGGAACATTGCCGCGACCGAGACCCTCGATGATGAGACCTTTGACACCATGGTCAATCAGTAAGTTTAGCAATAGTGAATTTGATCCGGCATAACACTTGACGACTTCAACCGATGTCTCAAGTGAAGAAGGTTGAACGTAGTGTGGCCTAGGAGGCGTCCGGCGGTAGTATAGGACCCGCTCTTGATCGATGATTCCGATTGGGCCAAACTCCAATGACTTGAATGTGTCCAAGGCAAGGGTATGTGATTTCGTGACTTCAACAGCGGAATTGATCTCGTCATTCATGACAACAAGGACGCCGCGATTCTTTGATAAGTCAGACGCTGCCACAAGAATCGAAGAGACCAAGTTGCTTAGTCCATCATATCCAAGCTCTGAGAAGTTGCGCATCGAACCAGTGAAAACCACTGGTTTCTTCATGTTGAGATAGAGGTCTAGAAAATAGGCCGTCTCCTCCATTGTGTCAGTACCATGTGTGATCACGACACCGTGAATGGAATCATCCCGGAGATAAGATTCGGTCAGGCGCGCAAGGTTGAACATATCGTCGGGAAGCACTGAAGGCGATGGTTTGGTTGAAAAGTTATGAACAAGGATGTCGATGTGCTTGAGCTCCAAACGGATGTTATCGATCAACAGATTGTGGTTATCGGTCACGACCGTCTTTTTTGTCTGAGCATGTTTCTCCATGGAGATTGTGCCCCCGGTAAAAATCAACATGATAGATTTTTTTCTCATAAGATCACCCTCTATATTGTATCATATGACGCACGTAGGATGATTGAACTGATGAGATGTAAAAATCACCAAGATTCGATAGATAGACACCTGTAACCCCACCGAGAGCGTTTTTTAGCCAAAAATAACAATATCAACATTTCCACACAAAAACTATCGACCGCACAACAAAGGCGTCAAGCATATGTTAACATAATATATATTATACGCACACACGGTGATTAAAAAAGAAAGGGTTGGCTCGATTAAACGCAGTTACGGGTAGGTTCATTGTATCGTTAAAATCATGAAAATATAATATAATTATATCTAAACATATGCATAAAGCTGATATGAATATGTTAATAAATATTGTCCGCTCATTTTGAGCAACTGAAGAACTGTTTCCCATATCATTATACATCTCTTGTTCTCAATCGCCCAGAGCGCGTTATGAGTATAGTTGTTGTCATAGAGCTTTTAGACCTTGCTGACGATCTAAATCCATTCAGTTGTCTCGTTGTGGACCGATGCCTCTTCTCTTTGCTCGTTGATTGATAGGACTGAATTGATTGGATGAGCATCAAAGCCGTCCTCTTGTTTTCCTGTAAGCGATTCTTGTCAATGATTGTTTTGTCGATGACGAATCACCAATTGTGCGGTCTCTATAAAAGAGCGTTTTTAGAGCGATTGAGATGGGCCTTCGTCTTGTATGCGCTTTTTTCGATGGCTTAGAACGCGTCATCGTTTTTCAGTCAATCATAGTATCGTTAACCCGCATTGTCACGATCGGTTGAACAATGGATCTGTTTTGAAGTAGAGTGGAAACATGTATGTTGGATGCTGTTTTGTCATAAACAATCGATTCAAGTGTTTGAGTGTGTCTCGTTCCTGTCACAACGTCTAGTGTTTTTTAGCATCTGGAATCAAATGATGTCTAGATAAGGTCCGGAAAAGTTATGCGATTAGGAGGATGCGTTCCGATATGACTTGTCGTTGATCAATATGGGATTTCGTCTTCCTTTTGTCTCTTGGGTATCTTTTGATGGCGTTAACCTCTCCCAATTGATTGAACTGGCTGAAACACGGTGTTCCTCAAAAGCATTTATAAACGTAAGTTGATGACTAAACATACGTCACTTTTGATAACCCATTGAACTTCAAAGCATATCGACGTCTTGGCTCTGGTCCTTTTATGGTGCACGCTCATCTTTTGTGCGATCGGGTGGACTGAGTGCGCGATGCTCGTCAGTTTTGAGGCACCGATCATGACTCGTTATTGATTTCATTCACTCATGAGTCTTTGCGCTCTGTGCTGATTGCTTGCTTACGAATCGCATAAATGGTCATATGGATCAATACGGCAGTAAAGATTTCTAGCGTATTTTTATTCTTAAGTGGTTTCGCTTCTTCTTCTTTTGGCAGGGGTCTCGCATGATTCTTTTTCTCTTGCTTCCACATTGCGCCTACTGCTCATCAGGGTTTTTAAGAACCTCAGTATATAAACATAAATAATACAAAAAAGATAAAAAACAGTATATGTTTATAAATAGTAAACATGCAATTTTTTCTTCACAATAGATAAAATATAAAAAGACACCTAACAAAAAAGGGGCAAGGCCCCTTATGCTGCATGAATGAATTCAAGTATGTCTTTGACGATCTCTGACATGTTGTCAACAAATGGTGAGTGTCCACAGTCCTTGTAAACCTTCAGGGTTGAGTTCTTGATCGCTTTGACATTGTCATTGATCATGTACTCAGGAACAGTGATGTCACGGTCACCCCACGTATGCAAGGTTCTTGCGCTGATGTTCTTGATCATCCCATCACCTTGACCATAGAAGCCAACTTCATCTGACATGTTCTGGGTGGTGAGTGCCCAATCGGCATCTACAAGATTCACTTGCTTCAATGACTCATTGATCCACAGGGTGTTGTCTTGCGGTCTGGGCTTGTTGACGGTGTAGATGGTTTGGTCGAAGATGAAACTCATCATGTTGAAGTCTTTGTTCTTCTGCGCATTCAGCAACGGAATGACCTGGATGGGATCCGCTGCCAACTCATCCACGCTTTGGTAGACCTCGCCTATCACTGGTTTGCCAGTGGCATCTTTCTTGAACACCGGATAACCCTTGTGGGTTGTCGAGTTCACAAGAATGAGTTCTTCAGTACGCTCTGGGTCATGCGCTGCAAGTTCCATCGCGACACCACCGCCCAGTGACCATCCAAGAATGGCCGCCGTTTTAATATCCTTTGAGTCCATGAACATCTTGACATCGTTTGCGAAATCGAGAAGCGACGTGATTCGGTTATGGTAGGTTGAATCGCCATAACCACGCAGGTCGAGCGCATACGTCTTGATGGTTTTCGGGAGTGCTTCCAAAAGCGTTGAGTAATGAAGTGAGGACGAGAAGTTGCCATGAATCAGGATGAGCGTTTTCTCGCCTTCACCTTGTTCAAGATACTTGAGTGTTTCTTTGTTTGGCAGGGTGATTGCTTCTTTTTTCATAAGGGATCCTCCTATGGTCATATTTGATAATGTGATGCGTTCTGATTGATGTATCCCAAGACCAGGGTCATGAAGAGCATCGGTTTCTCATACATCGATGCGTGTCCGCTCCCTGGCAGGATGACCAAGTCTGAGCCTTTGATTCGTCGATGCAGATCTCGTTGATTCAAGACCGGTGTCAAATAGTCCTCATCGGCTGCGACGATCAATGTCGGAGCGGTGATCCGATCAAGACGATCTCTGACATCAAAAGACTCGGCACTGTTTGTGAGACGTTCCATGGCATCTAGGAATACAGGGGTTGAAAAGAGCGGGACAAGGAGTGCTTCACGCTTCTTCATCCACTCAAGATGGTCCTCATAATAGCTTGGTGAGTAGATGACCGGAATGGTTGCCTTGTAGTACGTTTCGCCATCACGGGTTCGTCCGATGGCGTTCCATTGACGACCAATCTCTTTTAATGTTGGTGAGGTGTAGGCTGTGGCATTGAAGACCACCAGACGCCTGACCCTTTCGGGATGGTTTGAGGCAAACAACAAGGCCACTTCGCCTCCATAGGAAATGCCTACAAGGTTGACTGATTCAAGGTTCATGTGATCAAGCAAAGCAAGAATCAGATCAGATTGAATCTCTTGTGTATAGGACTCGCCGACCCTTTTGTCTGTTTGACCTTGGTCAAAGAAGTCCAGCCGGATCAAGCGATTGTTTTTTGAAAGACTCTCTACAAAAGGCTGCCAACTCTTGGT
Source organism: Acholeplasmataceae bacterium (assembly GCA_018400755.1). Lineage (GTDB taxonomy): Bacteria > Bacillota_I > Bacilli_A > Acholeplasmatales > Acholeplasmataceae > RECG01. The sequence goes on along the minus strand of JAGYLU010000005.1, from coordinate 26,690 downwards.
TGACATCATGATACCGTTTAGGATCAGAATCGGTTCTCCCTCACCATCGGTCTCATAGAAAACAGTTCTTCCATCGTATGTGAATGTGGCCATGTCAGCGTTTGATGTAGCCAAGTCTTTCGGCATCTTTTCTTAGTTGTTCACGGAACTTCGGATGCGCGATACTGATCAATAGTTCAGTCCGCTCAGCAACCGATGTACCTGAGAGTCTGACACAACCATATTCGGTGACGACGTGGTCGACGTCACTCCTAGAGAGGGTCACCGCTGCCCCTTCTTTGAGCGTTGGTACGATCTTTGAGATCTCCTCACGTTCGCCGGTCACGGGGTTCTTGACCATCGCGGTTGAGTATAGGGTGATAAAGCTCATGCCGTCTTTGCTGTTTTGGGCACCAACGGCAGTATCGGCTTGCCCACCGGTCCCACTGAAATGACGGGTTCCAATCGATTCACTTGCACACTGGCCGGTGAGGTCAACTTCGATCGTTGTATTGATCGATACCTGGTTGTCATTCAATCCGATGACATGAGGGTCATTGACGTAATAGCCATTCAGGATTTGTACAGAAGGGTTGTCATCAATGAAATCATAAAGCTCCTGCGTGCCTAGGGCAAAACAACAGACATGCTTGCCTTGATGGATGGTCTTCTTCTTGCCATTGGCTGCGCCCGACTTGACGAGTCTCATGAGACCGGTCGTAAACATCTCGGTATGGATACCAAGATCCTTCTTCTCTAATAGCGCATGGGCGACAGCGTTTGGAATCCCACCGATGCCGAGTTGAAGGGTTGAACCGTCTTTGATTTTCGCAGCGATGAAGTTACCGATCTTGACGTCTTTCTCATTAGGCTCGATCTCGGGAAGTACCGGGGGCATATAATCGGTTTGGATGATATAGTCAACGTTTGACTCATGAATCTCTAGATCGCCGAATGTCCTAGGGAAATTCGGATTGATTTCAAGGATGACGGTTTTGGCATGGCGGATCGCTTCCTTCTCATACACATTTGAAAGTGAGAGGGACATGTATCCGTGTTTGTCCGGTGGGGTGGCCGTACCAACAAAAAGATCGGTTGGCGTATGCGCGAAACGACGTCTGCCAGCAAGATGCAAATGGTTGGGAATATATGAGATGTTGCCGTTTGGAAAAGCCTTTCTGACTGATGGCCCAAAAAACCAGCAATCGACCTGGAAGGTGTCACTGTAAGCGGGGTCGGTGAAAAAATCGGCATTTTCCATCGGCAGACAATTCGTCACATTGACCTGTTCTATTCCTTCGTGAATGGTGTGAAGCCGTTTGAGAAATTCCTTGGGCTCGGAAGCAGCCATACCGGAGACAATCGTATCGCCGTCTTTGACGAGTTTGATGGCCTCATCGGCCGTGATGACTTTGGGTTTGTTCATAAGGATGCCTCTTTCTTTGTTTAGTAAGAAGGGAGAGTTTCCTCTCCCTTCTCCTAAATAATCATGTGATGAGTCTTGACTTATTTGGCTTCGATCTCTTCAATGCCTTCGATGTCGCGGACTTTCGCCCAGTTCCATGCGGTACGTTCTTCAGGATCTTCATCGTTTCCAAAAACTGGAGACAGCTTCAGAAGCGCCATGGATGCGATGCCCCAGCGTTTGCCGCCTGAGAAATCAACGAATCCACCCATTGGCACACTGATCGCTTCGCTTTCCATAGCGGCGATATAGGATTCCCATGTCAGTTCATCTTCACCAACACGTTTGAGTCCTTCGACGAAAATGGAGGCAGCAATGTAGCCAGCCATCGCATAAGCATCAGCGGTGTAATTTGACTTGCCTTCGGTGTTGCCATCATAACCAGCAGCGGTCATGGTTGCTGCAAAGGCCCAATATGCATCAGAGAAACCAGAGAGGCCTTCAGGATCAACGATGTCGATCCAAGCGTTGGCATAAAGGTCGAACTGATAGTTTGTGGTTGCTTCAACGGCATTGGCATTGGCACTGACGTATGATGTGAATGTTGGCACATGGAGGCCCTGGGTATTCATGATACCGATCGCGGCCTTGAATGGTGCTTGGTTGGCAGCGACGATGACGGCTTCAACGCCTTCGGCCTGCAAGTCGATGACAGCGGCGGTCAACGCGGCTGTATCTTCAGCTGAGAAGGATTTGTAGATGAAGTCAGCGGTCTTGCCAGCAAGTTCGGCTTCGACTTCGATGCCTTCTTTGATGGACATGCCATCATCGGTGGTGGTGTGCAGGACGCCAATCTTCGCATCTTCGGCAAGCGGCTGGTCACCGGTTTCACCATAAAGGGACTCAAAGAGAGCACGGGCGGTCATGACGCGGCCATCGGTCTTATAGATGGGCTGGACAGCCATGATCGGGTTTGCCGGTGATTCTTGGAAGTAAAGGGCGTTGATGCCGGTTGCTGCATAAACCATCGGGACACCAATGTCTTCGATGTATTCAAGCGTTCCGCTCACGGTTGGGGTTCCAAAGTGTCCGACGAGAGCAAAGACTTGGTCTTCTTCGACGAGTTTCTTGGTGTAGGAAATACCAGTGGCCTGATCGAATCCATCATCATAGGTGACGAATCTGAGGGTTCTGCCGGCGATGCCGCCTTCGTCCTCATTGATCTGGCGGAAATACGCTTCGATCCCAGCGTTGAAGGGAACGCCGACAACAGCAAACGCACCTGATGTCGCTGCTGTGTTACCGACAACGATTTCTGTGTCGGTGACACCTTGAACAATGATCTTGTCTTCGCCTTCAACGCATGAGGCGATGCCAAATAGCGCTGTGACGACGAGCATAACGAGCATGATCTTCTTCATAATTTCTCCTTTTTTTTGCCTGTTGGCATTGTATTATGACTCAACTGCTTGACAGCAGGTATTTCTAATGTTTGGATCCAAGATAGGCATTGACCAGTGATTCATCTTTCATGAGTGCTGCGCCAGTGCCTTGGGTCTTGATCTTCCCAAGTTCCAAGACATAGACATAATCCGCGATTTTCAAGGTTTGGTAAGCATTCTGCTCAACCAATAGGATGGTCCGACCACTTTCCTTGATCTTTTTGATGATTTGGAAGATGTCTCTCACAATCATGGGTGCGAGACCTAATGAGGGTTCATCTAGCAACAGCAGTTTTGGATGCCCCATCAGAGCCCGTCCGATCGCAAGCATTTGTTGTTCACCACCAGAGAGTGTGGATGCTTGTTGCTTCTTTCTTTCATTCAAGATCGGGAAGTACTGATAGACTTCCATCAGATGATCTCTGATCTGTTCAGCGACGCGTTGTGTGCCGTGGTCTGTTTTCAGGGTCTTCAGACCATAGGCGCCGACTTTTAGATTTTCCTCGACGGTCAGACCATTTAGGATCATACGCCCTTCAGGAGATTGCAAGATGCCTTTTCTGGCGATGATGTGCGGGTCTTTGTTTGTCATATCCTCACCATCATAGAGGATGTGACCACTTTTGGATTTGACCGTGCCACTGATGGTCCTGATGGTCGTGGTTTTCCCAGCGCCGTTCGCGCCAAGGACCGCGACGATCGAGCCTTCGTTGACGGTCATCGTGATGCCTTTGAGGGCACGGATGATGCCGTAGTCGACGATCAGATCCTTGATTTCCAATATCGCCATGTCACTCACCTCCGAGATATGCTTCTTGCACGTCTTTGTTGTTTTTGATCGTCTGTGGAGAACCGATGGCGAGTTTCTTGCCGAAGTTGATGGCACAGATGGTGTCACAGACATCCATCACCAACTGCATGTCATGTTCGACCAGGAAGATGGTGGTGTTGAAGGTCTTCTGGATCATCTTGATGGTTTTCGCAAGTTCAAGGGTTTCGGAATCATTTAAGCCCGCGGCGGGTTCATCAAGAATGATCAGACTCGGTTTGGCCATGAGTGTTCTGGCAAGTTCGATCCGTTTCAAGATCCCATAAGGGAGGCCTAAGGGATAGGCATCCTTGACCATGTCAAGACCAAGTGTCTTAAGGATCTGAAGGGCTTTGGCATGCATGATGGTCTCTTCACGTCGCATCCGTCTGGTATGGAGGATGTGACTGAAAAATCCGGTTTTGAACATGGTGTGGGCACCGACGAGCATGTTGTCAAGAACCGAGAGTTCAAAGATGAGTTCGACATTCTGGAAGGTTCTTGTGATGCCTTGCTTGATGACATCGTGGACTTTGTAGTCTTCAAGAGCGATGACATTGCCCTTGTGGTTGCGGTAGAGCATCTGGCCATCTTTGGGTTTGTAGAACTGGGTGATACAGTTGAAGACGGTTGTCTTGCCCGCGCCATTGGGACCGATCAATCCGAAGATTTCACCCTTCTTGACCGAAAATGACAAATCGTTCACCGCTTTGAGACCTCCGAACATCATGGTCAGGTTTGAGACCATCAGGATGTCATCTGATTCGAGTTGATCACTTGTCAGTCCACGCTTCTCATTGAGCGCGTGGAGTCGTTCTTCCAAAGCAGCTAGCCGTTTTCTTGTTTGGCTGATTTTTTTCTCAATTTTCTTTTCGAAGTGCTCAAGCTGTCTTGTTCGGCGGTCTTCAAGACGAATCCGGTTTTGCGCCAAGGTTTGTTCGATCACATCTTCTTGGGCCTTCAACGCCACTAAAGCGGCTTCAAGATCGTTTCCTTGATGCTTCTGGCCAAGTCTTGTCAGTAGGTCTTGAATCCGTTTGTCAAAGTAGGCATTGGTCGTGTTTTGAGCTTTCTCAAACTGAGCGCGAATCGTCGTGTCGTCTTCAGGATGCTTCTTCAAGCGTCTTTTGGCGGATTGTCTATGTGCCCTGATCGCGAGATCCCTTTTCTGGTTCAAGGATCTGATGGCTTCTTCTCCCACGTGTTCGGCGTAAGTCTTTGAATCCATCGCCTGATACTTAAGTGGACGCAACCGGCGTTCTAGTATTTCTCTTTGACGTTCGATCTTGTTCTCAACGGCGTCTCTTGTTTCTTCTTTTTTGATCTCATCATAACCCAGAAGATAATCGATCTGATGTTCTAGACGGTCCGCCCGGCCGGCAAGGAATCGCTCAAAGTGTTTGGTCAGTGTCTTTACCATAGCGATACTCCTTCCAGGTCGTTTTGATGAATCGGAACAGTTTGGTCAGTCCGTTTCTGAGATCTTTGAACAAACGGACGATCCCACCCGGATAAAACATGACGACCAGGACAATCAAGGCGCCGTTTAGAATCAGGTATGCGCTTGAATAATTGCTGAAGAAAGGCATCCGTTTCAAGATGAGATCATTCATGCCAAAGACAATGAATGTTCCGGCCATGACCCCATAGATGGATTTCATGCCGCCAATGACAACTGCGGCAAGAATGTTCAAAGAGAATGCCAATCCCCAAGTTGAGGGATGTGAGACCAGTTTGTTCATAAAGTAGAGAATACCAGCAAGACCGGCAATGACAGTGGCCAGGACAAATGCCAGCAACCGGTATTTAAGCAAGCTGATGCCCATGGCTTGTGCCGCTGAGGTGCTGTTTTTCATGGCGAGCATGCCGCGACCGGTCGGGCTGTTGATCAGATTGACGGTCAGGATCATGACAATGACCAGGACAATCACGATGACATAGTAGGACATTGAAAAGCGGTCTGTCTGTTTCAGTTCAAAGAAGAGCGCGTTCATCTTGAACAATGAGAACCCTTGGTTTCCGCGCGTGACGGCGGTAAACTTTCGGAAAATCTCAACCAGAATTTCTGAGATGCCCAATGTGATGATGGCCAAATACATGCCTTCGATGCGTAGTGAGATGAAGCCGACGACAACGCCTAAGATGATTGAAATCGCAACGGCGACAATGACAGCCAGGATGAAGGACATGCCGAGATTGCCAACAATATGGGCGATGACATAAGCCGATAAGCCAACAAATCCAGCCGTCCCAAGTGATGCCAATCCAGCGTATCCCAAAAGCAACATGAAGCCAAGCGCGACCAGGTAGAACATGATGACAGGCGAGAGCAAATTGATGGTCGAAGGTTTGATGATGCCGGCAATTCCCAGAATCTGGATCATGAACAGGAGTGCACCAGTCAAAAGAATGCCGAACAAAGGGTGGGTACTGAGCCGTCTGATGGTTTTTTTGGTGTTTGTGATCCAATCAAGGATCATCTGTCTGAATGGGTTCATGGTCACACCTTCTTTGCGATCTTTTTGCCGAACAAACCAATTGGTTTGATCAAGACAACAAAGAGAATGAGGAGATAAGCGATGGCCACATTCCAAAGATCAAAGGCATCATAAAGGAAGGTCGTGATCACTGGAATCAAAACCGCCCCGACCATAGGACCGAAAAAGGTTGTGAAACCTCCAAGGACTGCAGCCAAGAAGCCGTTGACCTGCATGAAGACCATGAATCCGACGGAGAGGGTTTGGACCATTGGGGCGTAAAGGGATGCGGCAAGTGACCCGATGGCGGCGGCAATCGCCCAACTCATCGCGGTGATGAATTTGGTGTTCACACCCATCATGGATGCGACCCGTTCATTGGATGCGGTTGCCCTGACACCCAATCCCCATTTGGTGTATTTCAAAAGGATGAACAATCCCGAGATGACAACCAAAGCGATGATGATGGTGATGATGTTATGGACGGGCAAGACGACCTTTCCACTGCCGACCGCGATTTCCCAAGCGGCATCCGTCAAAGGTCTTGGTGTCGGTGGGTTGTTGATCACATCCGCATAAATGGTTGGAATGAGTCCGGTGATGATCAGCACGATACCCATGGTGATCATCTGTTTGCTCAAAGGGTTCGGATATTTGGATTTCCTGATCAGGATGGTGTCAATAAACAGTCCGATCATGAAACCGACAACAAGGCCAGCCATGATGGAAAGAATGATAATCATGACTGAAGGGAGATCAGGGAACATCTCGCTCAAGGTGAAGGTGTTGAACATGGTCACGAAGAAGGCCACAATCGTTCCAATCATCCCTTGGGCAAAGTTGGTGGTGAATGAGGTTCTAAAGATCAGGACAATACCGAAAGTCACAAGCGCCAGAATGGCTGCCTGTGACAGTGCTGCAAATAAGATTCCCAAAAAGCCGGCAAGTGTCATAATCTACCCCCAACGGACGATGTTCGCTGCCCAGACATATCCGATGCCGGCGGCGAGCATACAGACCACAGTGCCATCCGTCACCTTGCCTTCTTTCAGGGCAAGATGCAGCGACAGAATCTGGTCGATTTGACCGATGTGTCCGTAGTTCTCCAGATAAATCGTCTGGTCTTCTGAAAGACCGAGTTCAGCAAGCATGCCTTGATGTCCGGAACGTTTGATGTGCAGGATATCAAGGTAGGTGATGTCAGACCGGGTAAGTCCGGATTTTAAAAGGGCTTTGTCGATGCAAGTGAACCAATTGTTCATCGAGACGTCGTTTAGTCGGTTCTTCATTTTGATGGGATCCATCAATCTGAGTGATGTTCTGGCCTCTATGGCATTATCCGGCGTGATTGGATGACATAAGCCCCCAATCTCGACACCAGCAGTTCTTGATAGCGAGCCATCAGCGATCATGTGCGACCCCAGCAATAAGTTCTTGCCGTGATTTTTCTTCAGGATCATCGCGCCGCCTCCGGCACCAAGGTTATACATCATCGACATGTTTTTGTCGGTATAATCCACAAAATCGCCATTGCGGTAGCCTCCGACGACCATGATCATTTTGATGTCATCATCAGCAATCAACATGTCTTTCGCCATTTTCAAGGCGGAAACGGTCGTACAGCAACGGTTTTGAAGATCGATGCCCCAGGCGTTCGTGGCTCCGATGCGGTCTTGGATATAGAGTGCGGAGGTGGTCAGAGGATACTCTTTCCATTCCTCGGTGACACTGAGAATCACGTCGATTTCCTTAGGATCGACGCCGGTGTTTCGAAGGGCGTCCAAGGCAGCAAGCGCGCCCATTTCCTGAGTCCCGTCTTTGGGAAGCGGTCCGGGAATCGTTTTTTCACGGATTCCAAGTTTTTCGATCACGGCTTCTTCTGTCCACACACCTTGGGTTTTTTGGCTGATTTGTTTGGCGGTCATCCGGTGTTCGGGAAGATAAATCCCGGTACCGACGATCCCGACAGTTGTTTTTTCCATCATCGGAACTCCTTGGTCAGGTTTTGTGTTTATAATCTCATACCACCATTGACAGACAAGGTGTGTCCAGTGACATATGAGGATTCATCGGATGCCAAAAACAAAGCGGCATTGGCGATTTCATGAGGTTGTCCAAGACGTTTGAGCATCGTCAGTTGGGCAAACTGGTCAAGCAGGTCCTGGGGAATGGTTTTGAGAATATCGGTCATGATGTAACCGGGAGCGATGGCATTGACTCTGACATTCGCGCCTTTGCGGGCAAACTCTTTCGCCCATGTCTTCGTAAGTCCGATGACACCAGCCTTGGTTGCCGCATAGTTGGCCTGTCCGATGTTTCCAAAGAGACCGACAACTGAAGAGATATTGATGATGGCGCCTTGGCCATTGACTTCCATGTGAGGGCCAATGAGCCTGGTCATGTTGAAGACCCCTTTCAAGTTGACATCAAGTACGAGATTCCACTGTTCATCGGTCATTTTTCTGGTCATGGCATCACGGGTGATGCCAGCATTGTTGACGAGGATGTCGATTTTGCCATAGGTTTTGATGACATCATCAAAAAAGGCTTGGATGGCGGCAGTGTCGGTCACGTTCAAGAGATAACCGACCACGTTGTCATGCTGATACGAGAGTTTTGACATATCACAGGCGATGACAGTTGCGCCTTCTTCGGCGTAGCGAATGGCGATGGCTTCGCCCAAACCTTTGGCGCCACCGGTGACGACGGCGATTTTTCCTTCGAGTCTTTTCATGGTTTCACGTCCTTTACAGTGTGACTTTCTTCAAAATAATGGCTGTGCCTATACCGCCGCCAATACAGAGGCTTCGCTGCGCCCGATTCTGGAGCGTCCTGGCCGTTTGAGCATCTCATGGACCAAGGTAACAATGATCCGGTTTCCGGAAGCGCCGACAGGGTGTCCAAGAGCGATTGCCCCACCATTGACATTGGTCTTGTTTAGGATGTCCTCTTCACTCTGGCCGTGTTCCAAAGAGAGTTCATGAAGGACGCCAAGTGATTGGGCGGCGAAGGCCTCATTCAACTCAAAGAGATCGATGTCTTGAAGTTTCAGACCAGCCACTTTCAGGGCTTGTCTGATGGCCGGTGTCGGTCCAAGACCCATGACGGATGGATCAACGCCGCCTTGTCCGATTCCGATGATCTCAACCAGCGGGGTAAGTCCTTCCTTTTTGATCATGTCCTCGGAAGCAAGAAGCACAAAGCTTGCCCCGTCATTGATGCCTGAGGAGTTGCCGGCCGTGACCGAGCCATCCTTTTTGAAGGCCGGGCGCAGTTTGGACAGTTTCTCTGGGGTTGTTTCCCAGTTGATGTATTCGTCTTTGTCAAAGATGATGTCGCCTTTGCGATTCGTGATGGTGATCGGTACAATCTCATCAGCAAAGCGTCCGCTTTCTGAAGCCTTGCGGGCCTTTTCCTGTGAATGGAAGGCGAAAGCATCCTGGGCTTCTCTAGTGATGCCGTAGCGGTCAACGATGTTTTCAGCGGTGATCCCCATGTGCATGTCACCAAACGCATCGGTCAGGGCATCATGAAGCATATGGTCAGCCATGGGTTGTTCACCCATTCTTGTACCTGTGCGAATCTTGGCAGGCACAATATAAGGGGCGTAACTCATAGACTCGACCCCACCGGCGACCACCAGTTGGTGAAGACCCAGACGGATGTTCGCATAACCGTTCATGACTGATTTCATGCCGCTTCCGCACACCATGTTGACGCCGTATGCGGGAACGGACGCGGGAATGCCTGCGCCAATTGAGACCTGACGGGCCAAACCCTGTTTCAATCCGGCGGGTAAGATGTTGCCGACTAGGACCTCGTCGATGGCTGAAAGATCAAGGCCATCAATGAGGTCTTTCAAGACTTGGGTGCCAAACTGAGCGGGATGGATGGGCGCAAGGGTGCCCAGAAACGAACCGATCGGACTGCGTTTGGCACGCGTGATAAAGACTTTGTTCATGTCATCTTCTCCTTTGTGATAAAAGCGTTTACATTGTTTCTTTTAAAATAGACCTCATCGGACACAAAGGGATGGACATGGATCTCGGATGTCGTGTCTTCAAAGGTGATTGCGTTATGTGAATAAATATTCATAGTACGTACGTATTTTATCATAGTCCCAGATGAAAGTCAATCTGGACCGCTTGATGAAAACGCATTTTGGGGTCTAACAAGTCTTGGCTAGACGGATTGAACAATCAAATAAATATGAACAAATATTCACGTTACTTGTATTCTATCGCGTCTTGATGGAAATGTCAATCCAATCGTCTTCAAAAAAATCGATGTTGTGTTTTTGGTCATAATGGGTTAGACTTGAACCAGGTGATAAGATGAACCAAGTGACATACCGTCTTCCCAAACGCAAAGACGGACAGAAAACCTTTGACCATATCATCAATACGGCCAAGAAACTTTTCTCAAAAAAGGGCTACCAGGCCACCTCAATCAACGAGATCATTGCCAAGTCAGGGATTGCGACGGGGACATTCTACCTGTATTTTGATGATAAATTCGCCCTCTATTCCTATTTGCTGACAACCTACCGGAAACTGATCAGGAAAGCCATCAGCACCGGTATCGCCGGAGCCTCGACACGTTATGAGAAAGAGCGGCTTGGACTTCGGGCGTTTTTGAAATTTGCCTGGGAAGACCCACTGGCTTATAGGATCATCTGGGAATCAATGTTTGCCGATCAGGCCCTCTTTAGGGATTACTATGAGACATTCTCAAGAGACTATGTCCGGCAACTCACCCATGCTGTTGATGAGGGAGAGGTCCGTGACGACATTGATCTTGAGACGTTGTCCTATATTCTGATGGGTATTTCGAATTTCGTCGGCCTTCAAGTGCTCTTCCGCAAATCATTGACAGATGATGACCTTGACAGAATCACCGACCAGGTCATGTCGATCTTGTCAAGTGGCATGTTCAGACCATAAGAAGAGATGACATGTTCCAATCAAACAAATGAGTCCGCCTCACCGAGGCGGACTCATTTTTACTATGCTTTGCGGTCAATCTTGCAGGTATTGATCCCAAAGACCCGGTAGAGTCCACAAAAACCGACAAACGCAGTTGCCAATGCGGCCACTGCCGGGATGATCAACCACCATGTTTTCAAGACAATGGCGAGAACGATCAGAACGATACCGAGGCTGATTCTGATGATCTTGTCGGTCTTACCGACGTTTTTCTTCAAATGCATGAGTAAACCTTCTCTCTTCTTTTTTTAGTAGACGGGCATGACGGTGATTTTCGAACCGTCACACGGAATATCAAGGCGGCAGTTGAGTTTGTTTTCAATGCCTTGACCAACTTCGATTCTAAAAAAGTCTACCACCGCGGCATGGGCGTTTTCGAGGTGGTCACGAATGGTCTTCACAGGATTGCTCACATCTTGCTGATGGATGAGTGATAAAGTTTCAAGATGAACTTCAAAAGCATGTTGGTCAAATGGATCATGCGTCTTTTCAAACATCATGCGTTCATATGCGAGGGTTTCCTCATCAAGGGTTTGCCAATTGATATAGGTTGGCGTCGCGGCCACAATTTGCCTGGCAATCAGGTACGCGAGATCATCATCTTTGCCATCTAGGATGACCAGTCCGATGACTTTGCCGCCTTGATGGACGTAGACGCCAAACGTCTGACTCTGATGCTTCTTGACCCGGTAAAAGCGTCTGAGTGACAGATGTTCACTGACGAGGACACTTGCCTTTTCAATCCGCTCAGCGACGCTCATCCCATCGTATAGACACTTCTTGGCTTGGGTGGCACTGACGGCGTCACATGATTTGAAGATCGCTTTGAGATCACCCAGCAGGTCGATGAAGTAAGGGTTCTTCGCGGCGAAGTCGGTTTCGGCGTTGACTTCAAATATGATGGCCTCATCACCAGTTAAATCGATCGCACAGAGACCTTTCGAAGCCACTCTTTGGTTGCCATCCTTGGGTGTGATGGAGGTTAAGATGATCGCTTTGGCAGCGTCATAATCCTGATTGGTCGCCTTGAGGGCGTCCTGACATGCTTTGATACCAGCCCCGGTTTCTGCTCTTAGGGCTTTGATGAGTTGAGTGGACATGATAATCCTCCTTAGATAATTCAATTATAAAACAAATTGTCCTATTTTGACATGGAAGTGCAATCAAAAGAAAAAAGGCGTGAGCCTTTATTCTTCAAAAAGAGACATCTGTTTCATGCCGTATTTTTTGTTTCCAGGAATCATCCGGTGCCACTTAGAACCACGACCGACACCAATCGGGCGGATTTTGTCTTCTTCTTTCATTCTTTTGAGCGTTCTGTCAATGGTGGCGTCACTGACATTTGGATGGCGCTTGCGGATGTCTTCTTTGGTGAAGAGGTCATCAAGCTTCATGATGGTGTTTTCGATGTTGTCCGATTTGTTCAGATCTTTTTCAAACATGTATTCATGAGCCATCTGGTCAACATCCTTATAAACATCATTTAGAAGCGTGATGATGATTCGTGAGAGCATGTCAGTTTGGGCAAATCCTTCCGACCAGTAGTAGTGAGCAGAGACAACAGCATGCTCCCAACCATCTTTTTGGGCCATGAAGTAAGGAAAGAAAGGGGCATACTTGAAGACCGGAAAGGACTTGAACAATAACGCATACAAAAGGATGTTCGCGACCAGAGTGTTCTCTTTTGTCAAGAGGTCCATGTTCAAAAAATCGACATAGAAATTGGTGATCAGCTGTGTCAGTTCATATTCTCGACTACGGCTGAGTTTGGATAACGTCGCCATGAGTGTTTCCAGATCATCGCGCTTGTTCTTTGTTTTCTTAGTCGATAAGATAGAGGATTCTGAGACGCCAATGGTTTTGAACTTGATCGGTTCAAGATCCTTTTGAAGCACTTTGGCAAGATCGGCAACCTCATTGGGAATGATTTCAAATCCTTCTGGGTTGTTTCGAAGCTGGACAAGCGCGGTCTTGATATTGAGAAGTCGGGTCTCATCTTTGGTTTTCGGGATCGGGTCCCGTTTGGCAAACAGACGGATCCTTGCATCGGTCATGGAAAGGCCTAGGCCTTTCGCGATGGCAATGACGTCGGCTTCGAGTGCTTTTTTGTCAAATGCGCTGGCATCTCTTTGAAACAGCTCATCGTAATAAAACGATTTGCCTTTGGATTCATAGAGTGACAGCAACATGAGCATCAGTTCGTTCGAGATTTGGACCCGAGCCATGTTTTCAAGTGCTTTCATGGGTGGTCATGGAAACTGCTGCCGCCAATGAACTCCCGGAGCAGGGAATTGCAGGGGACGATGTCATCATCGATGTCCTTGAAGTATTTCAGGAATTTGAGAAGACGGTTGGCAGTGATGAAGTGGGGATTGTCGGTCGGGATCGCCTTGAGTTGCTGGACAGCGTGTTTTTTCAAGACATTAAACTCATAGGTCAACTCTGAATTGAACACGTAATTGGCCTGCTTCTGGGTTGGATAGATCCACTTGAACTCGCCTCTTCTGACCGAAGGCCACATATCAAGGGTATCAATGGCGGAAGCGTTACGGTATTTTTGGTCTCTGACGATTCGTCTGAGAAGCCTCAATTCGGTGATACTGATTGGATTATGGTCATCAATATGGAGTTGGGTCTGAGGGGAGATGTAGATGTTGAACTTCTTGTGGATGGGGATGCTTTTGGTGAGTTTGTCATTTAAAGCATGGATGCCTTCAATCAGGATAGGGGTTTCTTCAGAAAGTCTCACAGTCTGGCCCTGTTCCCTGATGCCAGTCAGAAAATTGAAATGGGGAAGAATCACAGACTCACCTTGGACCAAGGCAAGCATGTCCTCATTGAAGCGATCGACATCAAGCGCATCGACGTGTTCAAGATCGGGTGAGCCATCGGGATTTTTAGGTGCCATGTCACGGCCAAGGTAATAGTCATCAATCGAGATCATGACGGGATGAATACCACGGCTCATCAATTCAATCCTGAGTCTGTTTGTGAATGTCGTCTTGCCCGAGGAGGACGGACCAGCAACACCAATCAGACGGATGTTTTGGATGTTCTTCTCGATCATGTCACCAAGCTCGCCAAGCATATGCATGTGCTTTGTCTCACACATATTGACGAAATCCACCGATGAAGGACGGTCTTTCGCATACTCGTTCATGAGGGGAATGGAATTCCCTTTGATGACCCGCCCCCAGGATGCCGCTTCGCTCAAGGTGCGTCCAAATGTTGGCTCATCGACAAACTCAGGGATCACTCCACCGGTCTCAACCCGTGGGTATCTGATTAAAAATCCAGGGTGATACATCACCATCTCAAAGTCTTTCAGATAACCGGTTGATGGCAGCATATAGCCAAACATATAGTTGCTGTAGTGGCCACTGCGGTAGAGATTGACGTAGTGTTCCTCACGGTATCTAAGAATTCGGACTTTGTCATCCATACCATAGGATGAGTAAAGTTTGATGGCCTCATTGATGTCAATACGGCGTCTGGTGATGGGCATGTCAAGGGCGATAATCCGATCGACCTCGGTCTTGATGGCCTGCATCATCTTGTGTCCGAAAACACCATCAAAGTTGGAGAGAACGGCAAGGATGGATCTTGAGATGCTGTAGTTGAACTGGATTCGCGCCTTGGGATAGAGATGATGAACCGCCATGGCGATGATGTAGCGCAACGTGGTCTCATAGATCCGGATGGCATCACCATTGTCATAGGACAAAAAAGTGATATCGGCATCGTGTTTCACAATGTAGGATAACTCACGCAGGCGACCGTTGACTGTTGCTGCCAAAGGTCTGTCGGCTTGTACGGCCTTGGCGACATCCTCAAGACGGGTCTGATGTTCAAATGTATGTGTGTGTTGATTGATGGTCAATGTCATATCAATTACTCCTTCTCATCATCACCAAAGAGATCAAAACGACTCAGCCGGATTTTCTTGCTTCCGCTTTCAACAGTCTCCTCAGTGATTTTTTGGGGGGCTTCGGAGATCAACGATCTGACCCCGGAAGAGGGTTTGGTTCTTGGGGCATCAATCTCATCGATGGCCTCTTTGATTTCAAAATAGACACCTTGACCAAGAACAGTCTCATCATACATCTTCTTGCCAAACTTGTTGCCTGAGTATTTGAGGTCAGACACGGTGCAATTGAGACTACCCTTTTCGGCAACGATGACAACACCGACATCTTCCTTGGTCTGGGCCCGTGAAAGACGGTTGGCGGCGATGATATGATGGGGATTGGCCTTGAGCCGTTCAACGATCAGAATGCCGCGACGACCACGGTTGTAGGTGGGCAGTTCGGAAACGACATCTTTGATCACATGGCCCCGGACCGAGAGCATGACGAAGTCATCGGCAGGATCGGCATAGAAAGCGGCGACCAACTGGTCTTCAGATGAGAGTGACATGCTCTTGACGCCGCCAGCCTGAAGGCCATAAGCAGGAAGTTCATCCGCTGGGAATCTGAGCGCATACCCTGATTTCGAGATGGCGACGATGTTGGCGCGCGGATGGCGGTTCACAAAAACCAGCTCATCACCTTTGGCAACTTTCATGGCTCGGATCGGTCTGGCGTACCTTGACACTTCGAACTCCTTCAGGGCAGACTGTTTCATTTGGCCATTCGCGGTTGCGAGCAACAACATCTCATCGGTATCAAAACGGGTAATGGCCATCACTTTGATGATCCGCTCATTGTCCTTGATGGGTGTGATGTTGTTGATATAGACACCAAGGTCCTTCCATTTCTGATCATCGATCTTGTAGACAGGCAGGAAGATATAGTTGCCAAGATTGGTGAACAACAGCAGGGTTGAAAGGGTAGATGTCTCGCTTTCGAAGATCAAAGCATCGTCATTTTTGAGACCGACGGAAGTCGAGGCCTGATAGCTTCTTTGGCTGGCCCGTTTGACGTATCCCTCACGAGTCACCCCGATGGCGACATGTTCTTCACTGATCAGTTCCTTTTGATCGATCTTGATGGTCTCGATTTCTTCTTCGATCTCAGTGCGTCTGTCATCACCTAGTTCATCGGCGACGGCTTGGAGTTCACGTTTGATGATTTTACGTAACTGATGGTCGGAAGATAGAATGTGATTTAAGTCCTTGATCCGTTTTGAGAGACTTTCCGATTCGTTGGTCAATGCGACAATATCGGTATTCGAGAGACGATAAAGTTGAAGCATGACGATCGCTTCGGCCTGAAGCTCGGTGAACTTAAACGCCTTGATGATGTTTTCCTTGGCATTTTGCTTGTTGTCAGAAGCTCTGATGATCTTGACAATCTCTTCGACAACCGAGACCATCTTGATCAGACCTTCGACAATGTGTTGTCGTTTGGTCGCTTTCTCAAGTTCATAATTCGAACGGTTGGTGATGACTTCTTTCTGGTGGTAGACATAGGCCTTTAGGATTGGGATGATCCCGACTTGCACGGGGCGGTGATTCAAAATGGCCACCATGTTGTAATTGTAGCTGACTTGGAGATCGGTTGATTTGAGCATGAAATTGAGCACGACCTGATGGTCTGCCCCTTTTTTCAGATCAATCGCGATCCGCAACCCTTCCTGATCGCTTTCATCGCGGATCTCTAGAATGTCATCTAGTTTCTTATCGATCCGCAATTGATCCATGATCCGGACCAATTCAGACTTGTTGACTTCGTAAGGGATCTCGGTGATGACGATCCGGTCTTGGCTCTTGGAGATTTCCTCAACGTGGCTTCGTGATCGGACGACCACCTTGCCGGCACCGGTTTCAAGTGCTTGGCGGATGCCATCCTTGCCTTGGACAATGCCTCCGGTTGGAAAGTCTGGCCCATGGACAATCGCGGCTAGTTCCTGGGCGGTCACGGCCTCATTGTCGATATAGGCGATCGTCGCCTCAATCACTTCTCTCAGATTATGTGGGGGGATCCTGGTCGCATATCCGGCACTGATTCCGGTTGCACCATTGACCAAAAGGTTCGGGAATTTGGCTGGAAGGACGACGGGTTCGAGTTCTTCGTCATCGAAATTCGGAACAAAAGGCACGGTTCGCTTATCAATATCGGATAGGAGCGCTTCGGCAGCTTTTGACAGTCTGGCTTCGGTGTAACGCATCGCTGCGGCGGAATCACCATCGATTGATCCTTTGTTGCCGTGCATATCGACCAATAGCACACGCATCTTGAAATCCTGGGCGAGTCTGACCATGGCGTCATAGATTGAGGAATCCCCATGGGGATGATACTTACCCATGACCTCACCAGCAATACGGGCGCACTTTTTGTATGGCTTGTTATGAAACATCCCCATTTGCTGCATCGCATATAGAATTCGTCTTTGGACAGGTTTGAGACCATCTCTGGCATCTGGAAGTGCCCGATCCTGAATGATGTACTTGGAATACCTTGCAAAACGATCAGAGACGATGTCTTCTAAGGTCTCCGATGTGATACTTTCAACAAAGGCATCAATTTTCTTGGAAACTGACATCATTCCGCTCCTTTCTGCAAGTCAAAATCATCGCTGATCTCAAAATCAACATGGTCTTCAATCCAAGCTCTGCGGGGGGCGACATCGTCGCCCATAAGGACGCTAATCCGTTTATCCGAGGCTGAGAGATCTTCGATACTGACCTTGATTAATGTCCTTGACTCGGGATTCATGGTGGTATCCCAAAGTTGGTTGGCGTTCATCTCACCTAGTCCCTTGTAGCGCTGAAGCGCATAGGTCTTATCTTTGATGAGTTCTTTGAGCTCTTCATCAGTCCAGGCGTAATGAACCTCTTCCTTCTTCTTTTTGATACTGACTTTATATAGGGGTGGACGGGCGATATAAAGACGTCCATCTTCGATCAAAGGACGCATGTAACGGAAGAAAAACGTCAGTAAAAGCACTTGGATATGCGCGCCATCGGTGTCAGCATCCGTCATGATGATGATCTTTGAGTAATTGCATTTCTTAATATTGAAGTCAGCCCCAAAATCAGCTCCGATGGTATAGATCATCGTGCTGATTTCCTCATTTTTCAAGATGGCATCAAGGGTCGCCCGTTCGCTGTTGATGACCTTGCCCCGAAGCGGCAAAATTGCTTGAAAGCGACGGTTACGTCCTTGTTTTGCTGATCCGCCCGCGGAGTCACCTTCGACAAGGAAGAGTTCATTGACGGCTTTGTCCTTGCCTTGGGCAGGGGAGAGCTTTCCTGATAGGGAGACCTCTTTCTTCTGTCGGCTTTTGCCGTTTCTGGCCTCATCCCTGGCCTTGCGGGCGGCATCCCTTGCTTTTTGGGCTTTCTGGGCACGATTGATGATGGCAGAGGCAATCTGCCGATTCTCTTCGAGATAGGTGGTCATGAATTCATAGACAACCTGATCGGTGGCGTTTCTGGCTTCAGGAGTCCCTAGTTTACCTTTGGTCTGACCTTCGAATTCAAGAATCTCTTCAGGCAGACGTAGTGAGACAACGGCTGTCAGTCCTTCTCTGATATCTGATCCGTCTAGATTGGGATCCCGTTCCCTGATCAAAACGTACTTACGCGCATAGTCATTGATCGATCTCGTGAGGGCGGATTTGAATCCGATCTCATGGGTGCCTCCGTCTTTGGTTCTGACATTGTTGACAAACGAGAGGATGATTTCGTGATAGTTTTCTGTGAACTGGAAAGCGATCTCAATCTCGATCTGTTTCTTTCCGCCAATCATGGGTACAGATGACGCAATCAGGTGGGTTGGATGCAAGACATTTTTCCCCTCATCGAGAAAATCGATGTAGGCTTTGATGCCATCATCGTAGCAGAATGTCTCTTTCTGGTTGGTGCGTTCATCGATCAGTTTCATCTTCAGACCGGAAATCAGAAACGCCGCTTCACGTAGGCGGTCCCTGATCACATCGTATTGAAAGAGGGTTGTCATGAAGATTTTCGGATCAGGTTTGAACCAGACGGTCGTTCCGGTCCGTCTTGTCTCGCCGATAGAGACGAGTTTTGAGATCTTCTTACCGCCTTCTGAGAAACGTTGTTTCCAGATTTGACCGTCACGGTAAATGGTCACTTCAAGAAATTGGCTGAGGGCATTGACGACCGAGGATCCGACGCCATGCAAGCCACCAGCGACTTTGTAGCCACTATCGTCCGAGAACTTGCCACCGGCGTGCAGAACCGTAAAAATGATTTCCGTAGTCGGTCGTCCTGTGGCATGCGTCTTATAGGGCATGCCGCGTCCGCTGTCGGAAACCTCGATACTGTTATCACTTTTGATTGTCACGGTAATATCCTTACCGTACCCCGAGAGGGTTTCATCGATCGCATTGTCGACAATCTCCCACACCAAATGATGGAGACCTTTGCCGTCGGTAGAGCCAATATACATGCCTGGCCGTTTTCTGACTGCATCAAGTCCCTCGAGGACGAGAATGGATTTTTCATCGTATGTTTTTTTAGTTGAAGCCACATCATCACCATCTTTATAAGTTGCTTCCATTATACCAAAAAAGACCGTCAACAACAACGTTTGCCCATGTTTTCTTTTTTCATGACCAAGTGCCCATATGCGTGATATAATGAGAAAGAAAAGGGGTGTTGTGATGCACATTGCAGCAATGGTTTTTTTCTTTCTTCTCTCATATGCGTTAGGTTCGGTCCCAAGTGGCCTTTGGATAGGTAAAATCGTCAAAAACGTCGATATTCGTGAATTTGGATCAAAAAATACCGGCGCGACCAATGCCATTCGTGTCCTTGGTTTCAAGGTTGGAATCTTCGCATTTGTCTTTGATGCCCTGAAAGGGGCATTGGTCATGCTCATCCTGCTATGGTTTAACCTCGACAGTTACCATGTCATCATGATCAATGGCAGTCCGGTTGACATCATCGCCCTTTATGGGATGGTGGCGGTTCTAGGTCATGTCTTTCCCCTATACATCAATTTCAAAGGTGGGAAGGCGGTTGCTACCAGCGCAGGCATGATCTTGGCGATTGAACCGGTTCTAGGCATCACCATCTTACTGATTTTTTTGCTGATGTTCAAGAAAACAAGGTATGTCTCACTGGCCTCGACAACCGCTGCGATGTCGGTGCTTGTCCTTTATGCACTACGCATTCTGATCATGACCACTGATCTCGGTGTCTTTGATTTTTTGAAGTGGTACTACATGAAAAAAGGTTGGGGTCGGACCACTTACACGCTTGAGTTTCTGATTGAAGTGTTTTTGGCCTCATTGATCTTCTATCGTCATCGACAAAACTATAAGCGTCTCAGGGAAGGCACCGAACACCAGTTCTAGGGATAACAAAAAAGGCACGATGTGCCTTTATTTGTATTGATTCATCGATGACATGATCTGACGAACCTGTTTTTCGGAAGGGGTCCGTCCCATTTGCCGCATCATTTCGCGGATCATCTTTTCGTTTACTGGCGGATTCTTTTCCAAATATCGTTTGAACCACCATCTGGCAATGAAGAATCCTGCCACAAGTCCGATGATCAATGCGCCGATGCTTATGACGATGCCTACCCAAACTTGCATCTGAATCACTCCTGTCTAACCTTGATTGTACTTCATTGACCGTAAAAATACAAGCGACATGAGTGCGATTTGACAGTCACTGAGCTTTCATTTATACTTAAAAGACAAAGACATCTAAGGAGCGTGCTTATGGATTTGTTCCTCAGTTTCATCAGCCGCCTGATCTCAGGCTTCTTTATAGCCCATATCCTATACATCATTTTTCAAAGACGGCCCAAAGTGCCCATGGTGGTCCTATTGGTTTTGATTGGGATGGAAACATTGACATTGATCCGTCTATGGCTCAATGCGGAGGCGTTTGTCACGATCCTTCTTCAAGGGATGTTGAACGTTTTGCCTTATGTGTTTGCGTATATGTTGTTTCAAAAAGTCACCGGTCAGCGGGTCATCGGTTTCAAACGGATCAAAAGGCAGAAACTCAAACCTATCTCCTACGATGTTGAGACGATTCACAAGGACCGGCTGATCAGTCTTGTTGGGGTGGGAGCCGCTTTGGTCATTGGTGCGTTTGCCATCTTTTTGATGGACGGTTTTTTTCAGATTCTCCTGGGTGTCATTTCCGCTGCCGTCCTTGCGCTATCAGGGTATCTCTTTTACCGGATCCGCCTGATCAGACATGAGCGTGTCATCGTCATCATTGGCAAGGACCGATCTTTGCTCTACACATATGAGATCGATCCCAAAGCACTGAAGGTCAAAGTCGAGACATTCTTCAAAAACCCCAATTACATCATTGATCCGATTGGCATCGCCATTTTGAAGCATCACGATGGCACCATCGAGCGCGATCATCTCTATTGGATCGCGACCTCAGACCAAGTCGATGTCTCAAAGGAACCGCTCAAGGCCATTCAGACGCTCTCATATCAGAATCATCTGGATGTCTACCAGAAGTATCATTACCGGATTGTAACCTTCAATGTTTCGAAAATGATGCATGCAAGCATTGAAAAAACCGAGACCATCAGATGATCAGGTCGCGGTTTCCTTGTAGTAGATCGTGATTCTTTTACGACCGTATGTTCTTGAAAGACGGGACCGGAAAGCCTGATGATGTTCGGGCAGTTCGGTCTTTTTTGCGGTTTCGATGACAACAATCCCACTGTCTTTGACCAAAGGCTCCAGATCCGTCAGGATGCTCAAGTGATCAGGTATCGCATAAGGGGGGTCAACAAAGACAAGATCATAGGTAGGTGTCTTTGTCTGAGTCTTGAAAAAGTGGGTCTCAGATGACAAGATGATGGTTGCTTTTGCGACATAGGAGAGCATGTTCACATTGTCTTTGATGCAGTTTGTGGCATCCTTGTCGTGGTCAACGAAACAGGCATTAGAAGCCCCTCTCGACAAAGCCTCGAGGCCATAGGATCCTGATCCGGCAAAGAGATCTAGGACCTGTTTGCCATAAACATCACCAAGGATGTTGAAGACGGCTTCACGAACCATGTCCGAGGTTTCCCGGGTCGTGGCTTTGTTGACGCGTTTGAGGGTGCGTCCACGATGTTCGCCGGAGATGATACGCATAAGGATCAGTCCTTTCAAAAAAGGCATGCGGCGCATGCCTGATGGTTATGAGTGGTCAAGAATACGGTCAACAGTGGGTTGGTCCAACCGTCTGAGGAGCGCTTTGAGCAGACGGACCGTATTGAGATAATCATCGAGATGGATGATTGAGGTATGGGAGTGAAGGTATCTTGTCGGGATGGTGATGGAAAGACCAGCTGCCCCCTGATGGGCTAGGTGCATATGGCCCGCATCGGTTCTGCCGCCGGTGATGAGACCTTCCTGATAGGGGATCTTCTCATCGGTTGCAACCTCGATAGCAAGTCTTCTGAGTGCTTGGTTTGGAACCAAACCGGCATCAAAGAGAAGAATTTGCGGGCCTTTGCCGAGGCGTTGATCTTCAGGATCACCGCCAGGGACGTCATTGGCAATGCCTGAGTCAATGGCAATGGCGATGTCAGGATGGACCATGTGGGAAGCTGTTTTGGCACCCCTTAGTCCGACTTCTTCCTGAACGGTGAAGGTGCCGTAAAAGGTATTTGGGAGATCCTGGTCTATCGTGTTCAAAAGATCAATGACCACGGCGCTACCAATACGGTTGTCCCAAGCCTTGGACATCAGGTGTTTGCCGTCACCAAGCACTTCAAAATGGGTTGCCGGGACAACCATCTGTCCTGGTTTGATACCAAGTTCCAGGGCTTCTTCTTTTGAAGAGACCCCGACATCAAGTGTCATATCGGAAATGGGAATGGCCTCTTTGCGTTTATCGGCAGGAATCAGGTGGGGTGGTTTGACACCAGTGACCGCCTTGATGATGCCTGTTTCGGTATGGATGTTCCAAACCTGGGCCAGCATGACTTGTGAAAACCAGCCACCAAGTGTCTGAAAGCGAATAAAGCCATCTTTGGTGATGGCAGTTGTCATCAGTCCGACTTCATCCATGTGTCCGGCAATCATCACCTTTGGACCTTTTTCTCCAGCCTTGTAGATCAAGGATCCGAGATTGTCAGTCATCCGGATAAGATGTTTTGCATTGATGGCCTGATCGATATATGATCGGACCTGCTGCTCATTGCCAGGGACGCCAGCAACCATCGAAAGCTCACTCAATCGTGTCAATGTGTCGTTCATGTCAATCCTCTTTCCTCATCAATATGGATTTGGGCATAAGAAAAGCCTAGAAAGCTGTGAGAACGAGATATGTTGAACGTGGGAGTTACTTGTTTCGTGTATCGGGATTCCGATCAGATCGGCGTTCACACCCACACGAGATCAACTCCCGATTCGAAGATTTGGGTTCCACGGCTGCTTCCTAGGTTCACCCTTACTTTATCATCAACAACCCCTGATGTCAAGAACTTAGAAACCTTCGGGATCAGTAATAAACGGAGATGCGAACAAACCGGCCGCGATGGGTCATCATCGACAACAGGACATCTTGGACCTTTGATTCAATCATGTAATCGATATTGGCGGATGAGACATCGACCCTGACCGCATATGAATCTTCTCCGGAAATGTCATCAAGAGGTGTGGTTGGATGTTCAAGTGCGAAATGCTGCAGATCAGCACGTCTTTCAAAATAGACAACAAGACTCAAGATGATCTTGGACTCGATCTCGAGTTCCTTGAGCAACTGGGCCAGATGTTGGGCTCTCGCGACGATGTAAGGCGGTCGGTGGAAGAATGTTTCCTCATAGGCCAATTTGTCAGGATCATACTTCAATTCGAGAATGACTGGCATCCGAAACATCGCTTCAAGGTAAGTCTTGAAGATTTCGGCTCTTTTTTCTTGCCGAAAATGAAAATCACAATAAAGGTCGACCGTATCTTCTTTGAAAGCGTAGGCGGTGATGAAGAAGCGGAAGTAATTGGCGTAGACCAAGAGGCTGTGGAATCGTTTTTGGAAGACTTCAGGTTTGACCCTGATCCGGTACATGCCGACATTGGTGAACGTCTCATTATAAACATACGGTTCAAAGAGGGCGTTGGCAAACACTTCCATGTTCTGATCAAGGTCGTAATAGTGATAACTGTCATAGGTCACACGCTGATAGAACTTCATGATCTCAAAGGCAGTGACAAAGAAGCCGGTCATGAGGATGGTCAAGGACAAAGACAATTTCAAAACGCCATCAAAAGCGGAGATCAGGACCAGATAGATGAATACCGGAAAGAGTGCGACAACCATGAGCCTGAAGGTTGAGGTGAATCCTTTCTTGAAACTGAAAAAAGTCAACATGAAGATGATTGTGATGATATAGAAGACAAAGAAATTGTCATAGCTGAAATCATCAAGGGTGTTTGTGATGTGCCGGACTTGTGATATGAGCAAAAAGATGCCCAAAGCAAAGAGCAGGACAGTTGTGATCTGACGCAGATGCAAGTACCATTTTTGGGTGTAAAGTTTTCGGGCTTGAGGCAAATGGAAGTGATTCTTCATGTCTTTCCGATAAGCATAAAAGGGCCAGTAAGTGCCTTTCAGGCTGATCCGGATGGGCAAGACATCCTCATCCCGCATGTTGTTTTCCATGTAGACCTCGAATCCGGCCAACGGATTTAAGACAAACAACAATGTGCCGATCATCACCATCGGTAACTGATAACCAACCGGCAGCAACAATAACGCGATCATCGTGATGAGTCCGTAAATGAAGTAAATGACAAGTTTGGCCAGACCGCCAAACACATAGATTGAAAGATAGACGAGCGACAACAGTGAGATCAGTATGAAAAGACCCTGGTCTTTGATGTCATAGACAATCAATCCAATGGGCAATAGTATCATAATCAGAACTGTGACTGTTGCGGCGATAATAATGCGTGTCTTCATAGGATGACCCCCATTTGATTATAACAAAAAAAGGTGACATGAGCCACCTTTTTGAATGAAATATGAATTACGCTTTGTCAACACCCTCAAGTGCTGACACGAGATCGGCTTTGAGCATCGATGATGAGCCTTCGATCCCTTGGGCCGCGGCGAGCTCACGCAGTTCTTTCACGAGCATTTTGCTGTAATCAACCGCTTCAGCTGTTTTGACTTCGGCCTTCACGGGTGCTGGCAGATTGCCTTTGAGTGCTTCTTTTGCCAGGGTGCAATACGCTTTGAAATCTGCGGGTTCATGAATCGCGATGTCGGAAAGCATCTTGCGGTTGACAGTGACATTGGCCAATGAAAGGCCATGAATCAGAGTCGAGTACTTCATTCCATTCAGTTTGGCACCGGCATTGATCCGGCTGATCCATAGCTTACGGAATTCACGTTTCCTTTGTTTGCGGTCACGGTATGCGTATGCGAGTGATCGCATCACTTGCTCGTGCGCTGTGCGATAGAGCGTGCGCTTTGAGCCGAAATAGCCTTTTGCAAGCTTTAGTATTTTTTTACGACGGCGTCTGGTGACCGTCCCACCTTTGACTCTTGGCATATCAGGGTTCCTCCTACATCATGTTCGAAATCAAGCCCTTGATGCGCTTTTTGTCGCTCGGGTGGACGCTTGTTTCGCCTCTTAATTGTCTGTTCTGTTTGGTCGTTTTGGATGCGGCGAGATGGTTCTTATATGCATGTCCGCGCATCAGTTTGCCTGTGCCTGTCACCTTGATACGCTTTTTCAGGCCGCTATGTGTCTTTTGTTTTGGCATGACTGTTTCCTTCCTTGTTGTCTGACGTTATTGTTTTTCCTTTGTCGAAGCAATGATGGCAATCAGATGTCTGCCATCCATACGTGGCCGTGATTCAACATTTCCATTCTCGCCAATGGCGTCAATGAAGTTGTTCATGACAATCCGACCCACATTGATGTGGGTGATCATTCGGCCGTAGAACCTGATTGACAATTTGACTTTGTCGCCTTTTTCCAAGAAGCGTAGGGCATGCCTCAGTTTGGTGTCAAAATCATGTTTGTCAATGGTCGGACTCAGGCGGATTTCCTTGAGTTCGACAATCCGTTGGTTCTTCTTCATTTCCCTGAGCCGTTTTTGTTGCTCATAGCGGTACTTTGAATAATCCATGAACTTGGCAACCATCGGTTTTGAGTCAGGGGAGACCACAACCAGGTCAAGTTCCTTCCTGGATGCTTCCGCAAGCGCTTGATTTCGGCTCAATGTTCCGAGTTTCTGACCGGTTTCGTCAATGACGAGTAGATCGTTGTTGGGAATCGATTCGTTGACCAGTTCAACATTCTTTTTCTTCATCTGCTTAATGCAATTCACCTCCGTTTATTGTCAATATCAGTTTGAAAAGAAAACGGGCTCAAAAGAGCCCGTTGATGTCATGTTTCTGTGACGTGACGATTTGCCCATGGCGTCGGCCATCAGGCGAGAGAGGGTCTCTTCTTTTCACTGGATTGACTTACCTTGTAAGTATACGTGATTGCTGTCATTTTGTCAAGAACGATGTCAAGAAAGCGTCTTCATTTTGGCCTTGATGAGAATCAGAGACACAAAGAGACCCCCGTAGAGACATTGATACAGGAACGCTTGATCAAACTGATGGATACCAAGCGCGGAAACAGGAAGGAAAAAGGCTGCCCAGGATGGCAATATGATGGCATCCATACTGACCATGACCATGAACATCGCAAA
>JAGYLU010000049.1 GCA_018400755.1 Acholeplasmataceae bacterium | reverse complement strand
ACAGTTGGCTTCAAGAAGCGCGCGATGGCTCGGATCATATCCTGGATCCATCGCGATAAAAGACAGCTTGAATGGGTACTTATTGTGTCTTTTGAGTTCCTGAAACAGTTTGGCCATCAGAAGACTGTCTTTTCCTCCGGAGATCGCGACCGCGACATGATCGCCTTCTCCCATCAACTCATAACGGATGATGGCTTGGATGAATCGTGATAACAACTCGGTCTTGTAAGTCTTACGGATGCTTTGCTCAATCACATCGAGCGGCGCGATCGGACCATTTGTCATCACTGTGTCACATATGTTCATGGGGTATCTAGATACCTCTTGACAACCGCTTCGACATCTGTGACAAACCGTTTGATGTCATCCCAGGATTTCAGTTTCGCACCGGCCGCTTTGGCGTGTCCGCCACCTTCATAGTGATTGGCGAGTTTATCGATATCGGGGCCGTTTGAGCGCAGACGCACCCTGATCTCGGTCGGATACTCGATGAAGAGGGCCCAGACCGGAAAGCCTTCGATGCCTGAAAGCAGGTTCACGACTGAGGCCGCTTGCTCATCTGTGACCTCATACTTGATGATCGCTTCTCTGGTCATCTTGAGATAGACAAAACCACCCTTGGTGGTGACGAAATTGCTATAGACATACCCTTTCAAGGCGACCATGTTCAAGGTTTCCTTGGATAAATGCCGGTCAATCTCCTCGACCTCGGCACCCAAAGACAACAACATGCCCGCCATCTGGTGAGTCAGTCTTGAAACGCCCCGATAACGGAATCTTCCGGTGTCGGTGACAATCCCCGTATAGAGCGCAACCGCGCCCTGTTTGGTCATTTTAAGTTCGTTCCTGAAGGTGTGATAGAAGTATGCGATCATCTGGGCGCACGACGGGAAATTGGTGTCAACCCAACGCATATGGCCATAATCATCGACGGGAATGTGATGATCGATCTTGATCACTTCTTTTCCAAGCACATACCGTTTGTCGCTCACGCGGTCTTGGACCGCGGTGTCGACAACAATCGACAGTGCGCCTTGATAGACGTCATCGGTAATGACATCGACTTGGCCGACAAAATCGACATAATCGCTTTTTTCCCCGACAACATAAACCTCTTTGTTCGGGAAGCTGGTGGTGATGATGTCTTTGAGCCCGAATTGGGATCCATAGCAATCACCATCGGGACGCTTGTGTCCGTGGATGATGATGGTGTTGTAAGCTTTGATTTTTTCTAGTATGCGTTTCATATGTTTTTTGCCCTTTCGTCCAAGTCTTTGATGACGAGGTCAACCTCGTCCCAGTCTTTCAAGGTCGCGCCGCACGCCATGTTGTGTCCGCCACCGCCATAGGATTTGGCGATGTCGACAATGGAGATCCCGCGTGCCCTGAATTCGCCAATCACGACCCCACGTTCGATGTCTTCGGTGAAGTTGGCCCAGATCGGCACTTCCTTGATGCCGGCCATCTGGTTCACCATGCCTCTTGAGACGCCTTGGAAACCGAGTCCGCTTTGCAAGATGATCTCGTGGGTGTTTTTCCTATACGCCACGCCATGTTCGGTGATGTCAAAATCGGCGAACATGTTTTTGACGCGTCTTTTGGCAAGCGGTTCGGTGTAGAGATAGTCATAGAACCCTTGGATATCCGGTGATGATTTGGTCACATAGGAGGCCAATTGGAAGGTCCTTGGGGGATCACTTAAAAACATGAAACGTCCGGTATCGGTGACCATACCGCCATAGAGATAGGTGGCTGCCTCTTTGGAGATGGCAAGATGGTTCGTCTTGGCGATTGAGACAATCATCTCCGAAGCCGAAGAAAAGGTGGGATCTCTATAAAACAAGGCGACATCCTCGATGTCTGTGTCATTTTGATGATGGTCGATGATGACCCTCGCCTTGGTGAGCTTGTAGCGATCATCGGAGACCATATGCGAGACTGAGACATCGGTGATGATTGATAAGGCGTTTTCAAACTGGCTGTCTTCTACCTCGTCCATGATTGCGTGATAAGACATGTCGTTTAGGTCACCAACGACATAAACGGTTTTGTGTTTGTAATGGTCTTTGATCAGGTGTGATAACCCGATCTGACTGCCAATCGCGTCCATATCCGGCCTCTGATGGCGGAAAATGATGATGGTGTCATATGTTTTGATATAAGCAAGCACTTCTTTTTCGTAATTCAAACGTCTCAACCCCTTTTGTTGTCATTAGAACAGTATACCACAAATGCCGACATGGCGTGGACTCTAAGGTGTTGAATGCCGATTTTTGTTCAGTTTTTCAATATCTTTCAAGACCCCTTCGGTCGGTGCTTTCTTGCCGAGTCGCTTCCGTTTGAAGAAGAAGAGACCATAGGTGAGGGCGCTGACAGAGACAATGTAGATGAGAATACCAATGAGGACAGCTTGTGATGTGTCAATCCTGACCCTAGGAATGACAACGACATCGTCAAAATCTTCGGTCGGAATCCTTTGATTGGCATTGGCGTGTGCCTCAAGCTTTGCCTTGATGGATAAATCAGCGAGAGCGATGTCTAATGTCAGTTGATAAAGCAGTTTCTCGCCTTCGATGTCATCCATGATGTCAAGTGAGAGAAGCATCAGATCATCAGGATAATCGGCGGCCATGATGATGGATTCCCCGGTATCCTGATTCAAGACCGAGTAAAGATCAAGAGGATCGACATGATACCCCAAATAGGGATGGGTGCCTGATGCATCCGCGTGGATGAACACATCAAACATGTCTTCTAGGGGATCCCCATCTAGCTGATGCAACAAGACCGTGATGCCTTCTTTGGCAACGTGGATGCCATCGGTTGCGCTCTCATAATAACCTACCTCATAGATGACCACCAGAAATGGCCTGCCATCGATGGTGACTTCCTGATTGAAAAGTGGATCTTTCATGTGAAAGCCACCTGGGAGAAGCGCTTCATAGCGCCCTTCTTCCAAAGCGATCGCGCCGGTCTCGCCAAGATAGGCTTTACGTGCTCTGGCGTCACTGATATAGAAGACCAACATCAGCCCAAGGGCGGCGAGCACAGCGTAAAAGATGCGCGTGACATATTTGAGAATCATGATTTACCCCCATATGCCGCGGTTTTCAGCCCGGGCTTCTTCTTCTGCCAAAAGGAACCATTGGTTCAGCGTGACGCCGGCGAAGACGAGCCGTTCCAAAGAGTCATAATAGGCCGCTGTGGTGTACCCCATTCGGACCAACTCGACGTTTGTGAGAAGACCATCCGCCCAAACCAACGCGAGATAGCGACCATAGGTCTCAGTCAATCCCGCCGAGGGATCATGTTGAAGATAGATCTCATCCGCGGTCGAAAGTAAGACATGCAAATAATCGCGGGCCTCATAAGACCAAGGGTCGCCCATCTCCGGGGTATCAATTCCCACAAAACGGACACTGTCTGACCCGTTGAATCCGGGATAAAACTTCGCTGTGTCACCATCATAGTTATAATCAAAACTGACCAGGGCCATGCCATAAGGATCGGTATAGGGCACCAAGGTATCTTCGATGTTATACGTGAAGGTTTCTGGAAACGGATAAGGATGTTGCCCAAACATCAGATGGACATCCTTGGCATAGACGTCCCAATCCGACATGGAAAAGGTTGTGGTATTGGTAACGATGGATTCTTTTCGAATCAATGTCTTGTTGTCAAGATAATAGAACGCGAAGCCAATCTCACCGAACAGGTCGAGTGGCAAGTCATCTAGATCACGCAAGGCAATCGCGTCATTACCGTCAAAAACCAAGTCGGAAGATGTCATATCCGCCTTCGAAAGAAGGTCAGGGTCGCTTTCAGGATGGGCAATGACCCATGTCGCCTGAGCGGCGAGTATGCCATCCATTGTCACCCGCCTTGAGACACTGAGGCTCCCGTCCAGATAAAGTGCCAAGTGATATTCATTTAGATCAACATCCGTCTCTGAGGCGTTATAGATCTCGATTGCTTTGTTTTGTCCAGTGCCCTCAAGCACTTTTGAGATCAAAAGGCCTCTAAAGCCTAAAACCTCGGAGTCGTCCGAGTAGATCAGGATGGTGATGATTGACCCGATTGGAACAAGATCACCAACTATATTCTCATTGCCGTATCCGGCAAACGTCTTGTCATTTTCAGGCATACCGGGGACGTCTGTCACGGAGACTGACAAACCAAGGTCAACGAGTCTTTGAGTTGCTGCTTCATCCGCCAAACCCACCAGATTGGGGAGTCTGACATACCCTTCCGGATCTTCACAAGCAGAAAACATCGCCATACTCATCACCATGAACATAACCAATAACATCTTCTTCATAAGTCACCTCTTGTGCGTATGATTATACCATATTCACCGTCAGGGCATCCAAATGTCATCTTGATAAAAGTCCCTCTCGATTCGATGTGTCAAAACACCTGATCAGTCAAGTTCTCATTTTGGCATAAAGAAAAGGCCTGGGTTGCAAGGTATGCACCATCAGACCTTTTCTGATTTATCCTATACGCTTCAAATGCTTAAAGCACCTGAAGAATCCTACATGAGATACTACGAACCGTATCCAGCTGGAGGAAGTGTGAAAATGCCAACATCATCAATATTCATTCGTTTATCAGCGACTCCAGCGAATTCAAAGCGAACCATGAACATGGATTGCTCTGTAGCGCCAGCATTTGTGATGATTGGGTCATTGTAGTCGATGTAGACAAATTCCATAGTCAGTGTTGCATTGTTGGAATATGATGCAAGTGTGTGCCACGTGACCCCACCATCAACTGAGAACTGAAGGTTTAGGATTCCGCCTGTTTCGGTACCATAATCAGCCCAATAGAAAGTCACTAGGTGCAATCCTTCGTATTCTTGAAGAAGCGTCGCAGTTCCATTTGCTTTGCCGCGGACTGACCAAGAATCATTTTTCTTGTCGTTAGCAAGGCTACCACGAAGCGCATTATCAAGTTCCCAAAGTTCGTTGTCTCCGGCTTGGTTTCCAGCATTCATCGTTCCAAGTGCATAAGATGTTTTTGGATCAGCGATTTCAAAACCAGTATGGTACATGATGAACGGTTCGATCGGTTCATCTGATATCGGATCTATGTCATGAGTTCCAAGATACTCAAATGTATCTTGCGGATAAGCGATCCATTCCAATGAAGGATCAAACTCATCAAAAGGATCAGTATCACCCGATGTCACAAATGGTGCTCTGACAAGTGTCATGTTGGCAGTAACAACGCCGTTGGCTGACCAGGATGATCCCGGATCAAATCCAACTTGTCCAAAACTGTCAACAACAGCTTCGCCATTATAGAGCACAATCGCGTCATCACCATTCCAGTTCGCAACGGATGTTTCATAATACGTCCCAACCTTGAAATCGGATGTGGCGGATGCATGAACGAGGATGATGATTTCGCCTGGAGCAAGTGTTCCAGAAAGTGCGAAGGTGCTTCCAGCGGTTGATGATCCATTGGAGAACAATGAAACACTATAAGTTGAGAGATCAACAGTATCACCAGAGGCGTTGTAGATTTCAATGGCTTTGTTGAAGCTTCCACCTTCAATGTATTCAGAGAAGATGAGTGTTCTAGTACTTGGCTCATCAGCTTCGTAAGGTGTCACTTGATCAGGGTTGGTGTAGTAGACGCGCGCGCCATTGGACCAACCAAGTGGGGCAGCAACGAGATTGACCATATCGCCTGGGACCAAGACATCAAGAGAAGATGTGTCAACGCCTTCGTTTCTGGAGTCATAACGGACTTCAATTTCCTCAGCGGCAGCGTTCATCAGAATGAGGATGATGTTGCTGTAACCATCGGTGGTGTTTGAAACCACTTCAAGGGCAGTTGCGGAAACGAGCATCGTCTGGAAAGGAAGCAATGCTTCTGGTGTGAATGCGACATCATCAAGTGAAGCAGCAGCTGGCATCGTGCCTGCGCCAATGACTTCCAAAGTCACTGGTGAGAGCTGTTCGAGGCCATTGTATCCGCCGCGGGTCGCAACCAAATCAATTTCCATACCGAGGGCAGCTGTCAAAGCGGCGATCATATCGGCATTGGAGGTGTAGATGGCAAGCGCGCCAGTGGCGTCTTGGACAGTGAATGTCCGGTGGTCCATCTTCGATGTCAGAACACCTTGGATCCGGACCGTGCCGGATTCAGTCGCTCTTGCATCAGCCAGTGTTGACACTGGGAATGCACCAGCTGGAACAGTGATCGTGACCGTGCCAGTCGTGAGTTCGGTTTCACCCATGAAGACGGTGTATCCGAGAACGACTGATGCATCACTTTCGCCCGGTGCCGGACGGTTGATCACACCAGTGGTCGAGATGACGGCTTCATTGTCTGAAGACCAGACAACCGTGATGCCGAAGAGACCTTCGGTCGGAAGTGTCAAATCAAGTTCGGCTGTGGAGCCATCCTGTGGCAATTCCAGGTTCGCAAGCGCAACAGCGAGCAGATCCTCATCAGCACCAACCGCACCAACGGTAATCTGGCTACCTTCAAAGAGCATGATCTGCATGGTTGTCGAATACTGGCCAACACCAGCAACAACCGTCACTTCACTACCGGCAGGCACGCCAACAAGGGCGGCATAGACGGTATCGCGTTGGGCGGCAGGGGCATCGCTACCACTGATCAGACGAAGGGCGAATTGACCTTCGGTCGTCACGAGGTGATAATCAGACGGTGTGCCAGTATAAGTCTGCTTCAGATATCCGGTCACGGAAACGAGTTGTCCCTGATAGTCAGGAAGCATCGTCGGATCGGTCACGAGAAGCGGGGTTGTGACATTACCTTCGGAGACAAGTTCAACGTCAACGAAGTTGTTCAGCTGAACAAGGTTCTGATACACCGCGCGTGAGCCGGTGACTTTGATGGTGTTACCGACAGCGAGATGGGCCTTGAACTCAGCGGGAACCTTGTAAAGATAGATACCCTCATAATCATCTTGGACAAAGACAACCGCTCGGTCAGAGGTATCAAATGAAACGGCGGTAATCGTTGCTTCGATGGTGAGTTGCGTACCAACTTCAGCAGCCCTTGCGTCTGCCACGGTCTGGGTGATGTATCCGACTGTGACTTCAAATTCACGGACTTCTTCAGCGGCATTCAATGTGACGGTTGCTGTCAAAGTGACAACAACGGTTGTGCCAGTGACGGTGACTTCACCGGTTGTGGCATCGATCTGGGCATTGTCTGAATTCCATGCGATTGATGTGCCGTAGAGGCCATCGGTCGGAAGGACCAATGTGACATCGGATCCGATCTCACTTGGAATGTCCAAAGCGTCAGCGGCGAGAAGGACTTTTTCCTCATCGGTTTCAGGGATATAAGCCGCTTCAGTGACTTGTGAGAAATCAGTGAAGTAGAGGCGTGGTGCGTTATAAGCCCATGAAAGTGGTGCGCCAACGATGTTGACAAGATCGCCAGCAACGAGGGTTTCAATGAAGGATGTGTCAGCAACAACGCGGGAGTCGAAACGGAGTTCGATTTCTTCTTCGTTCGCATTCTTCAGCATCAAAATGATGTTGTTGTACTGATCGGTTGCGGTGCTGACAACCTCAAGTCCTTCGGCGGAAACAAGCATGGCCTGGAAGGGCAGGAGGTCTTCGGCGGTGAAGGGGACATTGGTGATTGAGCGGGCAGCCGGAAGGGGCGCGTCACCAAGGACTTCGATGGAGATTGGTGAGAGTTGCTCAAGACCGTTGTAGTCGCCTCTGGTGGCTACCATGTCAACTTCCTTGCCGAGTGCGGCTGTGAGTGCGGCAATCAGTTCCTCGTTTGAGGTATAGATGGCAAGCGCGCCAGTGGCGTCCTGAATCATGAATGAACGGTTGTCGACTTGGGCAGTCACGACACCTTGGATGCGAACCTTGCCGTCGGCGGCACGGGCATCAGCGAGTGTGATGATGTCAAGTTCGCCCGCGATGAACGAAATGGTGATCACGCGCTCAACGCCGTTGATGGTCGCGGTTGCGGTCAGAGTGACTGTTTCCTGGGCATTTTCCGGCATCGTGAGTGCGCCTGTTTCCAAATCAACAAGCGGACTGTCGGTTTCCCAATCAATGGATGCGCCTAAGAGCGATGTTGGAAGATCAAGGGTTGTATCGAGGGTGTAGGCATCCTCAAATGAACTCTCAAGACTGCCTTGAACAAGATCAAGGACTTCTTCATCAGGTAGAGACAGACCGATATCGTTGACGGTACCAAGGAAGAGAATGGTGAAGACAGTACGGTCAGAACGATAGCTGTAGAACAAAGCGTCAAAGGTGATGACAACACCATCAAACGCATCAAATGCGGCTTTGTTTGATTGGTAATAGATCATGACGCCTTCGGTTGCGTGCGGGCTGTTCGGATCTGTTGGGATATTGTCGCCTTCATAATCCGGATCAACAAAGACGGTGTCATAGTTACCGGTGCCTTGGATACGGACCTTGGCAGTGAGGCGGTAATAAGTGTAGTACAGGTTCGGGTTGGTATCGCTGACAGTCTCATGGTTTGCAAGCATGTCAGTGACTGAGGCAACAACGATCGGGTCAATGGCGGTCGCTGGCGCATCCGATGCCTGGAAGACAACAGGACGGGCAGGATCAGCGGTATTGTTGACTTGCCATGAACCGAAATAACGATCGGTCAAGCCCCGGACGTTGTAAACGCCACCGACGACGAGATCATTTCTACGAGCGCCCATATAGGCGAAGAGAATACCGGTTTCGTCATAGAAGACAACACCATCATTGGTAATGCCTAGAATGGTGACATCCGGAATCAGGACGTAGGTTCTGGTGACAACACCATCTTCATCGGTGCTGATGTCTCTGGCTTCTTCAATCGATTGGACGTGCGTGACATCGGCAGCTGCGATGACAACAAGGTTGAACACCTTGGTCAGGGACTCACCTTCAAGATGAAGGGTCGCGGTCATTGTGATCGATGTGTTCTCGTCCGGCTGGAAGACAAGGCTTCCATCGTCTGCCACGATCTCAGGATGACTTGATTCCCAAGTGACAGTGACACCTTCCTGACCGACAGTCATCGGCAAGGCAATGTCTTGGGTGACGCCATTTCCAACACCAGGAATCAAAAGTGAAGCCCTAGCGTCTTCAAGGATGTCAATCACTGGAGTCTCATCTGCGGCAAGCACAGTGACAACGAATGACTTGGTCGCAGTGAGCGCGTTGTAGGTTGCGACAGCGATCAGCGTGACTGATGTGTCCATCCGTTGACGGGTGACAACACCATCATCAGTGATGACTGAGGTGTTACCGGACTGCCACGTAATCGTGACTCTTCCGAACTCTTCCGGCAAAGTCAGGTCTTGTGTGACCGAGTCAATGTCATCGCCTTCGGCAAAGACAAGTTCGATGGCGTCAATGGCTTCATTGATGGCCAATTGGTCGAGTGATTCATCACACGACACGAGGAACAATGTCAGGAAAGTGAATGCGATGACCGTGAAAAGCGTTTTGGTCAAATGTTTCATATTTTAAAATGCCTCCCTTTCTGGGTTAATCTTCAAATTCTATGATGGCCTGTCCGGCGATCATGACCTGATAATCATCATAAAACATTGATACAGGGCCTTCTACCCATGCGATGGTTCTTCCCACTGGGAACCAACCTTTGCTGACAAAGGTGGCGGTGAAGTTATCCACCCGTAGGTTGATCTCATTCCCGAATTCATCCTCGGCATAGACATTGAAGGCATTGCTGCTGGGTGCCTCATCGACACTCATGACAGTCAGGTTTTCAAACCTGACAACGCGGCCAACATAGTCTGCGATCTGGCTTCCGTCGATGGTGTTGACCACTACCGGATTGTCTTCGGACTCAAGAATCATATTGTACTCGTAATAGTTGGTCAGCTGTTTTCCGGTCGTTGTATCGGCTGGATAATAGGCCGGCACCAACCCTTGGATGGTCACCTGGTGACCAATCTGCAACTCATTGGTCGGATTGTATCCAGTGTAGAGATAGATACCGCGTCCATCCTGTTCAAGATAGATGCTATATCCGATCTTGGCGGTGATGACGCCGGAAACGGTGACTTTCTTGGCATAATATGTCTCAAATTGATCCAGAAGTTCTCCGATTGAGACGGGGTCGCCTTCGCGACTGTAGTCATAGTCAGGATCCTGTTCACCATAAATCCTGAGTCCGGTCAACTGGGTTTCGGCACCAGCAACACTGAAAATGTCGCCATATTGGGTGCTCGAAGCGGAACTGACCCAAGCATAGGCTTGTTCGACGAGCTCAAGGTTCAACAAACGGGTCTCACCTTGATAGACGTACCAAACCCATGCCAGATATCGATCATTGCCATCGGTCCGGTCGCCGGTCGGTTCAGCCTGAAGGATGATCCGACTCGCTTCCGAGAGCCGATCTCTGACGAATGAGGCGGCTTTGATGCCCCATGGATCGAATTTGGCTGTGGCTTCGGGTGTATCAATGCCCATATATCTGACGGTGACGTATGTGCCCGAGACGCTGTCATAGAAATTGGTGGTGTCACCATCGACAAACGAACGGAGTTCGACC
>JAGYLU010000048.1 GCA_018400755.1 Acholeplasmataceae bacterium | reverse complement strand
CTGGTAGGCAAGGCCCCCCATCACATCGACATCGACACCACGGATGTCAAACTCAAGAAAACATGCGGTACGGTATCGTGATGAAGGTGGTGTGTCCTCTTTGTTTCCCATCCGGTCAAGGACTGTTCTGACCTTTTGGCAGTCAGAAGCGTTGATCATCAGATCGATATCATCAAAATCATGAACGAGTCCATGGAGATATAGCAAGCAAGAACCACCAACGGCAAAAAGCACACCATGGGCTTTGAGTGTGGTTGCGACTTCTTTCAAGATCTTGATCTTTTGGGTGATGGTTTGATATGGCGTATGCATGGCTAATTGCGATCCGAGAGATCTAGAAGCAACAGAGCATTCATCATCAGAATGCCTTGCCAAGCGACCGCGGACGTTTGGAATGCTTTTTCGTATTGACCCCATTGCCATGTGATCTTAGGGATGTCCCCTTGACTCATGAATGACCTGATCATGTTGATCTCAATCTCTAGGGCGTCATGAAGGACCTGACATCCAAACATGTCAGGTCGCTGGCAGTACATCGAAGGCTTCACCCCATAGGTATCGCTTTCCAAAACCTTGGGATCACCGGCAAGCCTGATCATCTCTGCGTGCAGAACCATCTCAAAACGGTCAAAATCCGTGAAGAGATCGCGCTTGTCTTTGATACTGTCATAGAGTTCGACGAAACAGACGAGTTCATGCATCTCAAAGGTCTCATAGGTGAAAGATGTCTCAATGGCTTGATCGATCCATCCGATCAGACGTTCGTCGTCGTGGTGAAGAAACAAAAAACCAAGGAGTGAGGCCGTCGGATTGTAACCCCAGCGTCTGTTGGTCACGTTGTCATGCCACCAGGGGGCGTGAGGATATTGGTTATTGGAAGGGATGATGGTATCAAACATGCCTGTCTCATCAATCGTTTCCAACAAATACGCAATCAGGGACTGAACCAGCTCATGACTGCTATCAAGCCCTAGGATCTTGATGTAGTGGGTCGAAAACCAACTTTGGATCGGGGATGGTTCGGGATTCAGGCAGTCCGGCTCAAGGCCTTTTCCAAAACCACCGTTTGGATGTTGATATGCTTTCAAGGCGTTGATGGCATCTTCCTTGGACCCTTGTCCAAGAAGAAAACAAACGATGCTTTGTTCAAGTGGTCGGCCGTGAGTTCTTACCCAAGATGCTATATGGCTTTGGATCTCGTTCATGATGATACCTCCAAAAAGGGTTTTGGCTCCCTAGGGTCAGTGGTGATGATGGTGGTGATGGTGATCCGGAGTAGGCAGTGACGCATCATTGCAGTCAGGCTCGGTACAAGAAAGGTACTCAATCTCAATCGTGCTATGATGGATGCCGATTGACTTAAGGACATCTTTTGCTTTCTTGAGCATCTCGTCATGGTCTTCTTTCGAAAGCGCACACCCCAACCTGACGTGCATGGTCAACAAAGGATGATAGCCATCGACGGTCCACAGATGGATATGATGGACATCAATGATACCATCCATGGCCATCATCTGATCTTTGACCATTGTTTCGGTGACATCTCCGGTTGCCCCTTCAAGAAAGATGACGGCCGCCTTCCGCAAGTGTTTGAAGGCATGATAGAGAATGAACAGGCCAAAGAGAATGGACAAAATTGGATCAAGGATGGGAATCTCGATCACCATCATCACGATTGAGGCAATCCCCAAGACCGCCCAACCAATCATGTCCTCTAGCATATGAAGACTGACCATCCGCTCATTGACAGACGATGAGGACGCCGTCTTGTAGGCGGCATAGCCATTGATCAGAAGTCCGAAACCAGCAAAAACCAACACGACCGGGGCATTGATCTCTTCCGGCTGAAGGAGTCTTTGACCAGCTTCAATCAAGATAAAAACCGTACCAAGCACAAGCACAATCCCAGTCAGTAGTGCGCCAAAGACAGAGAAACGACCATAGCCATAAGTGAAACGGTGATCGGGGCGTTTCTTGGACAGGCGTTCGAAGAACCACGCCGAGCCGAGCGATAGCGCATCGCCAAGATCATGGATGGCATCTGACATCAAAAATACCGAGTTTGTGAGCAGACCCCCGATCAGTTCGATGACAGCGAAAAAGGCATTCAACAGGAATGCGGTACCGATGTGGGATTTCGGTTTTTTCTTAACGTCTCTTGTTGGTGTCATACGAGGTTGTCAATCAAGTCCATGTAGTCAAGGACCGTCCTTTCAGGATCTTCTTCCATCGGCACATGACCGAGATCAGGATATATGATGATCCGTTCATCAGGAATCCCGATGGTTTCCTTGAAATGTTCAACGGTGATAGGATCAATCCATGTATCAAGTTCGCCCCAGATGACAAAGACCGGCATGGCAAGTGACTCGAGTCTATCAAGATACGAGAAAGTCGGTTCCGCCTCCGATGTCGTTTGCAAGATTGCCTCGCGGGTGCCTTCTTTTCTCAAAATCTCCTCATAGCGGGTCAAAACAGTCTCTGAGAGCAGATCGGGATCACCATAAGCGGTCTTGAGCATCGCCCGCAAGAGAAAGCGGGGCGTCAGTGTGCTGAGCGGTTTGGCAATCAGATCAAAGCGGGTGAACCTGGAAAGCGTTTCGCGGCCATTTTGTTCGAGTCCCGGATAGACGGCATCAATCAAGGTGAGTGAAATCGTCATCTCTGGAAACTCGCTTGCAAAGAACCATGAGACAGCACCGCCAAGAGAGTTGCCAGCGATATGGACTTCCGTGACTTGTTTTTGGTCTAGGACCGCCTTGATGGCCAGTGCGCTCCGGCGAAACGATGAGACCTTGTCATCAAAGCCCTCGGAGAGTCCAAAATAAGGTAGGTCGGGCATGATGACCCGGTATCCATTAAGAACCAAGGTCTTTGCCCAATCCAAAAACGTATGTGAAGATGAAAAAGCCCCGTGAACCAAAAGGATGACCGGATCTGTCTCTTCACCCATATCCATGACATGAAGGTTGATTGCAAGATCATCACCATCAAGTGATGGAACCATGACATCAACATATGATGAGTCAGTTGTGAAATAGTCGTCTTCAAGGTCAGCCCTTGGAATCGATGGTCTTGAAAAGATAACGCCAATCAGAGCGCTTAGACCGATGATGACGATCAGGAATATCAATAGTATTTTCTTTAGTATTCGCATGTGATCACCCCACTTGATTATAACATATCCGGTTCTTTGTCTCATCGAAAAATAGACTCTTCCGGTGAAGACGCGTATAGACATAGACACGTCATGACCAAGACATATTTTTTAACAATAAGACACTTTTATTATTTTCCTATTGACAATAGTGTATGTCATACATTATAATGAAGTCGAGGTGATAAAATGATTGACGAAAGCGTCTTAAACAATCTCATAAACGAACTCAAACGAGGCACGCAAATGATTCAAGTGCTCTCACAGTTACACCGGATGCAGTACGGATACTCATTGTTACAGACCCTTGATGACAAACAGATTGCCATCGAAGCGGGAACACTCTACCCTTTGCTCAGGCGCCTTGAAACACAGGGCATCCTGATGAGTGAATGGGACACGAGTGAGTCAAGACCACGCAAATACTATGTCCTCTCAGATGATGGACGCGTGCTCTATGAACGATTGAAAGAAGAATGGAAAACAATCAGCCGGGACATGAACGCCCTGCTCAAGGAGGATTTGACATGAAAGACATGATTGAACGCTATGTGTATGCTGTGACCAGACGACTTCCTGAAAAGATGAGGGATGACGTCAGTGGTGAATTGAAGACCAATATTTATGATATGCTACCAGAATCACCCGCTGATTCAGAAATCGAAGCGGTGCTTGAGTCCCTAGGTCATCCAAGGGACATGGCGATGAAGTTCCAAATGGAAGACCGCTATCTGATTTCGCCCAGATATTTCGCAGATTATGTCTATGTCCTGAAGATCGTGGTTGTGATCCTGATTCTGATTGGGCTTGCGACCGGCATCCTTGATGTCATCATCAAGGGGACAAACGGTGATGTCTTTGAATTCATCGGGAGAATCATCGGTGTCATGTTCGAAAGCGTCATTGATGGCCTGACATCTGCCTTCATCATTGTGACCGTGGTCTTCTTCATCATTGAACGAAGCAAAAAAGACGAGCCATCATCTTGGTCGGTCAAAGACCTTCCAGAACTTCCAAAAGAAGACAAGATGAGAATCTCTAAAGCATCGACAGTGGCCTCGATGATCTTCTCGGTCGCGTTCTCGGTCATCTTCATCATGATTCTAGTCTCTTATCACAAGAGCATCGGTCTCTATGAAGACAGCGTCATGACCGCCCCTTTCTTCAATGCCGATGTCTTGGGGATTTATGTCCCAATCTTCCTTGTTCTTCTAGGACTCAGCATCAGTGTCCACATCATGAAGCTCGTTGATGGTCAGTGGACAAAGAGAGTGATCTGGACATATACGGTTGATCAAGTTCTCTCCGTGATTGCTGTCATCGCATTCTTTATGAATCCTAACTTGATTGATCCTCAGTTCTTCCAGGCATTCGCCAGTGTTCTAGAAGTTGAAATCAGTGGCGTCCAAGAAGGTTTTCAGATTGGATTCAAAGCCCTTGTCTGGATGGTCACAATCATCACTGCCATTGACCTTGGTGTCACTTGGACCAAGTCAATCAGGTATGAACGACGGACAAAACCAGCACTCTGATTGTCTGACACACCATTAAAAAAAGTCGTCATCGCAAGCGACTTTTTTTTGACATGCTAATGACATGGAAGATCAGATGATCTGCTTGAGACAAGGAATCAGTCGGATGGCCATCAACTGATGCCCTTCGGGACTTGGGTGAAGACCATCGATGAGTGGTATCGTTGATCGAATACCATCATAGTCATCATTGATGCCATCACAAAACAGAATGTGATGAGCCTGGCATTCTTTTCTTAACCGGTCTTCATACCTGTTGATGATATCTTCCTCATATGAGTAGCGTTTGGAAAATGGCTTTGTGAGCGTCTCATCAACAGCAGAGAGCCCAACAAAACATCTTTTGGCGTGCTTGAAATGAGTCATCCTGATCAAGTCTTCGACGTGCTCTTGAAAGACCTCAATCTTTGTCCTGTGTTCTTCTAGCTTATGATCATAGGCAGCATCATTGATTCCAAAGGCGAAAAGGAGAACCACACCAGGAACATCTTTGATGAGTCCTGAAGCCTTTGCCTTCTTGAATGACTGAAGAACATTCTTAGATGTGTGATTAGGCCTTGCGAGATTGATGAAGACATGCATCTCATCCACCGGGAACATGGCATCAAAGGCGCGTCTGACATAACCACCAAGAGGATCATTTAAGCCATAGGCGATGCTGTCACCAAAGACAATCAATG
The DNA here is from genome assembly GCA_018400755.1 of Acholeplasmataceae bacterium. Classification (GTDB taxonomy): domain Bacteria; phylum Bacillota_I; class Bacilli_A; order Acholeplasmatales; family Acholeplasmataceae; genus RECG01. Next base: position 5,241 of record JAGYLU010000048.1, on the reverse strand, counting down.
TCATCTGATCAGATCCCATCGAACACGGTCCTTTCGATGTCTACGACCCATACACAAGCGGGATCGCCTTTGAGCAACGATCCTGTTTGGGTGATCTTGGCAACATCAAAAACGGGGCCCAGAAACGTCATGAAGTGGCCGCGGCTACACGCGCAATACCTGGCATTTGAGTATGTTTCTTTGGCATGATTGATCAATCCACACACACATCTTGTGCGGGTGATGGTCAATTTTTTGCGATCGTCATCAAATGAAAAAGATGTGTTGTAGTCACGTTCTTGGTCGTTTAGAACCTTGATGAAGGCTTCAAGCGTTGGTGAGCTGTCTCTTAGATCCGCGACAAACCGCGACCAAAGTTTTCCGGCACAGTTTCTCCCGCAGGCCATCATGACCTCTTCTGTCTCTTCCTCACCAATCGCATCAACCATCCGCTCAAGCACTTTAGTGACATAGGATGCCCGTTCTTTCGCACTGAGTGTCGCGATCTGATTGGAATCATGAAGCATATGATCCATGGATGCGTGATGTCCTAGCGCTTCCAAATTCTTTGTGATCCGACCAAATTTCCCAGTTCGGTGATAAGCCATATCAATACCTCCATCAATCCCTTCATTCTGGACCTTCAGTCATGATAATCTGTTTGGTTGACTTGGTCCCATGTTGATCAATCAAGTCATGGAGTCTTTGTCTGGCATCCGCTGCATCGGTCTCGGCAAGGCGGTGGATGGCCATGACAACAATCGCGTCATCAAGCGCATGCAAGGGTATGCCCATGCGTTTTGTGATTGTTTTCAGGTAAGGACCAGACAGTCTGAAGGCGTATTGCCTCAGGATCACATAGGTCCTTGCGACATCAAGTATCGGATTTCCAGACTTGGCGTTCGCCCAGTCGATGATCACATACCGACCTTGTGCATAAAGGATGTTTGAGAAATGAAAATCAAGATGGCAAAGCGCATGGCCCTTATCGATTCTTGACAAAGACTCGAGTGCCTTCGCTTTCAATGATTGGTCAATCTCGTATGCCATGAGATGCCTTTCGAGTGAGGCATGGAGGTCAGGAAGTGGCACACCAGTATGGCTTTGGACCATCAGTTGAAGATCAATCAGATCGTTTATCCCTTCTTTGTATTTATGAACGCGGATCCGTTCTGTCAGTTCGATACCCTCAATGTAGGACATCCTGATCATTCTCGGACATGCCGTTTTCTGATAGGCAGGCATCTCTATGTTTGTGTGAGATTGGATGATCTGATGGATGTCGATCTCATGATCGATCCAAGCCTCTGGCCAAGAATCAGGAAAACACTTGTAAGCGACATTGTCTTTCAGATAGACGTTTGCCGTCTTTCCTCTTGCAATGAGTCTCATTCCCTTGTTATCACAATTCATCTTTGACAGACCTTTCTTGTTGATATGAAAAGCAAAGACCTCACGCTCAGTGACCAATCGCGACATAAATCTCCATCACTTCGACGCCATCTTTAGACAGCACTTTCTCGAAACAGAAGTCCTCATGGTTTTGAACAGGAGGGAAGCGGTTGATTTCGATATATCTGAAAATGGCCCTGAAGGTCAAGGGTCGCATCTTCTGGTATGACAATGGCTGCGACATAGCCATGCATGTGATAGAGATTGATTTGTTCTTGGGAGACAACTGGAAAGTCCCACCCGATGATCAGTGGATCATTGAGGCCCATGGTCTTGGCGTGTAAGATGGCATCATCTTCTGGGTTGGGACTCACGACCGGATAGGAGATATAGGTGAATGCCTCAAGCGTGACCAACTCAATTTCTGATAGATGATCGCCTGATTGATCCAACCGCTCAAACAACAACTCTTCCATGCTCAACTTAAAGAAATCCGAGAGTTCCTTGAGTTTTGAAATCTCTGGTGTCCCTTGATCCAATTCCCACTTTGAAATGGTCTGGCGGGTAACGTTCATCTGCTCGGCCAACGCTTCCTGGGTCATGTGGCGATGAAGTCGTCTCAGATACTGCAAGTTTTGTCCTAAGTTCATGTGCGATCCTCCTGTTTTGGGTTATCTTCATCATAGTCTTTCGATCACCACAACTCAACCACGTTTATGGTTCTTTTTCAGGGATATTCGCAACCAATCGGGGCACTGGAAAATAGCGTCTTTGATACTAAACATCATCGATATCATGAAGACTTCTATGAATCTCTTCATGAAACCCAGGGTTAAACCATCCATAAAAGTCCAAGTTAGTCAAACATGGTCTCAATTGACCTCTCACATGATCACCCTAAGACAATCTCTGGTTCAGAAGCTCTTCTCTGATGACATCACGTACAAAGACATCAACCAGTTTAGGGTCAAATTGCGTCCCAGCGCAACGCTTGAGTTCCTCAACCGCATCCTCAAGAGGCATGGCTTTGCGATATGGCCGGTCCGATGTCATGGCTTCGAAAGCGTCTGAAATGCAAATGATACGAGAAAACAATGGTATCTCTTCACCTTCAAGTCCCTTGGGATATCCTTGGCCATCCCATCGTTCGTGATGCGTCAGCGCATATTCCGCAAGATTGGAGTACTTGTCGGCGGAACGTAGGATCTGATATCCGTTGATGGTATGATTCTGCATGATCACCCATTCCTCATCGGTGAGCTTCCCGGGCTTTTTTAGTATGTGGTCAGGAATGGTGATTTTCCCAATGTCATGCATCCGCCCGGCAATCTCTAGTTCGAGAACTTCTTGTTTCGTCAACTTCAATCTCTCACCCATCATTTGACAATACTGGCTGACACGATCGGAATGTGCTCTTTCCGCTTGATTCTTATCTTTGAGGGACTCAAACAAAGCGACAATCACTTGGCTTTTGGAACTTTGGTTATGCAATGTTTTGTTCGAATACATCTGGTTTTCGGCATCAATGAGAATCTGATCAATGTCTTGTGAATCATCTGTCTTGATCGCCGTTCCACAAGAAGATGACAAAGGAATGTCATGGATGGTCACTTGCGACAAAAGGTGCATGACCCTGCTCAACATCAAGTCATAAGCCTCAAGATCAGTTTGGGTGAAGACAACGATGAATTCATCGCCACCAATCCTTGATATGAACGCCTGATCTTTGAAGACCTCCGTTAGAATGTTTGAAAGGGTGATGATGGCGTTGTCCCCGGCTTGATGTCCATAGGTGTCATTGATCAGTTTCAACCCATCGATATCAATCATTGAGACAATGATCGGGAAGTTCTTTGACTGATCCAGAGCCCTGATGGTCTCATCAAAATACCTTCGGTTTGGCAGCCCCGTCAAATAATCATGTTTGCTGGCATAATCAATCCGTTGCTCACTTAATTTTCGTTCGGTGACATCCATCAAAAATCCCTCGATGTACCACGCCTGATCTTCGAAGAAGCATTTGCCCTTTTCCCATACCCAGATACGGGTCCCGTCCTTTTTGATGATTTCATACTCAATGTTGCACGGTTGATTGAGACGTCGAGCTGAGGCCCACTCATCGTTAATCATTTTCCAATATGTTGGAACAATCAAGTCATTGAACGAGATGTCTTTGTTTCCAATCAACTCTGAAGGGCTATATCCGGTCAGTGCTTCGCAGGTCTCCGATAGGAAAAGCATTGTCCATGACTCATCAAACTGACATCGATAAGAGACACCAGGAAGATTTGATATGATCCGACTTTTCTCGCGATCCTTCGTTTTGATTTGCTGTTCGTATGTTTTCCGGTCGGTGATATCTTCAGCAACAATCACAAATTGATTGTTTTTGTAAGGGTATGCGACGACCTTGAAATACCTGCCCAATGCGCGCGAGTAATCCTCGATCGCCATGGTTTTTTTGGTTTGCACAACTTTGGCATAATGTTCAATCCATGATGTCTCAATATCAGGCATGATCTCAGTCGCACGTCTGCCAATGATGTCTTCTCGTTTGAGGCCGGTGATGCTCTCGTAGTTGATGTTCACACTGATGAACACATAGTCAATCGGATGCCCTTCATCATCAAAAATGAGTTCTCTGACATTGAATCCAAGCGGCATCTCTTGAATCAGTTTGCTCCATTGGTTTTCAAGCGCCATGGTCGCTTCCTCTTGTCTTTTTAGTTCTGTGATATCGCGAAACTCAACCACGCGAACCTGTTTGCCATGGTATGGGAGATTTCTTGCTTCGAGTCTGAGCGGATAGATGTCACCACTTTTCCGAATACCAAACGTTTCATATGGTTTCTCATATCCCGACCTGATCTGGGTGGTCACATAATCCCGATGATCTGGCGCAATCAATCTCAATCCATTTGCACCGACCAGTTCATCGATTGAATATCCGCTAATATCAGACAGTCCTTGATTGCAATCCAAAATCATGCCTTGGTCATGGATGGCCAATCCCCCAAAGGATGCGTTATGCAAGATATTGAATCGTTGTTCACTCTCATAAAGGATCCTATTGGACTTCTCAATCTCGCGCTTCTTGGCAGAGATCTTGAGGGCAAGGTATGCTGTGACAATGGCTGATAGCATCAAAACGGTGATTCCGAAAATGATCAATAGCCGATTACGGTCTTCGGCGAGAACGAACGCGGTTTGATCGATCACAATGGAATAGAGGTAGGTTTCACCATTGATTTCGACGGGATAAGAATAAACATAGACTGTTTTTTCGTCCCCATTGGACAGGCGATGCTTGAAAATGAAGAAATTCCTTTCCTCTTCGAGGGCTTTGAGTCTTTCTTTTGCAACCTCTTCCGGAGTCAAGGTGTTGATCTGATCAATTGTCATGGACAGCAACGTCTCAATGTCATACCCATAGAAATCCGCTGCCGCCTGATTGGCGTAGTAGATGTCTCCTGTGATCGGATGGATGATCAGCATGACAGACTGATGATTGTCGAATAGCTCCTCAAAATCAATGTCGTCAATGGCGTATGAACGTGGTGCGAGGAATAAACATGAGAGAAGTAATAGTATGAAGATGAGTGTTTTTTTCATGTGGCGATCAACTCCTTCACTGATGGGGATCAGCCATCAAGGTTCACTCGAAGTCATTCCATTATGCTTATGGTATCCGTGACATGTCTTCAACTCATCGTCATATGACGACTTATGTGTCATATAGAAACATCAAAGTCAAGCGAAATGAGTTTCCTCATCCATCGTTTGAAATGGGCTGCAATAACAAATGAACATGTTTCTACGTTCATAAGAGCCGTTTCCAACTTTGGAATTTGAACGGGGCATCATGCAAAA
>JAGYLU010000047.1 GCA_018400755.1 Acholeplasmataceae bacterium | reverse complement strand
CCAACAATCGATACCGCACTGAGCACAGCGATGATGGCAATGACGACAATGAGCTCTACAAGAGTGAAACCTTGCTTATATGTTTCTTTCATACCGTCCTTTCCTGTCAGATGCACCTGTATAATGAAAGGTTACACCGTTATTAAGACACGTTTTTGTCTTTTGTGTGTCTCATGAAGCTATTGTATCATCATCCACGCACCCCATGTTAAGGCTTTGCCTGATTTTCATCATTCAAGATGAGATTTCAGGAATCCTGAAATAAAAAAACGATGACCGAAGGTCACCGCATGTGATGCTTGATCATGCCAGATATCATGAATCAATTTCGATATTTAGCTTTATGAAGCCGTTTCATTGTCTATGTCAAGGTAGTAATCCTGAACATTCAGACGTCTTAGAGCATAAAGCACCAGAGCAATGATCAGAGAAAGCCCAATCACCATGATCGCCTTCGAAACCGTCAGTCTTTGGTCTTCTTCCAAGTACAGCATCATGTAGACAAAGAGACTGATGAAGACAAGCCCCGTCAACAACACCTTGATGATGTCTAGGTCAAGTGTGGCTTGCTTATGAAAGGTTTCGACAGGAATCATCTGAGACATCGGATGGCTTTTCCAATCGGATACGAGTCGATAGACCGATAACATCACGAGTAACGCCATCAAGACAATCAAAGCATCTGCCGCCAAAACCGGCTTGATCTGACTAATGATCATCAATGTGTAAGCCATCATTAACAGTGACATCAACACATCAAGAAGCCCGATCATCAAGAGATTCCCCTTGAAGATGGCTTGTTTATCGTTGGTCTTCTGATCTCGATAATATAGGGTCTCATCGGGTTTCAGGTAAATCATCTTATCGGGTTTGAATGGCTTATAAAGGATGCTGAACGCAAACATCATGAAGACAAAAAGCCAAACAATCATCACCGCCAAGAGCACGTACTCATGGATATATGGTTTCAAAAAGACCAGCATAACCGTGAGAAGTGACAGCACGGATGTACCAATGATCCGCCATAGTCCATGCCACTCAGTCGATTCAAAGACTTTGACATCGGTCATCCGTTCAAGGATGACTTTGGTCTCGCTTTTTTGTTGTTGACATGATTGCCCAAGCAACAAATAATCAGTTGAGACATCAAAAAACATCGCGAGTCCGACAATCATGTCGGATGTGAGTTGGCCTTTCCCATGTTCCCATGCGCTGACCGTCGCCGGCGAATTGAACCCCAATGCATTTGCCAGGGCTTGTTGGGACATGTTTTTTTCTCTTCTGAGCTTTCTGATCCGATCGCCGATGGCGTGTTCGTTCATCATCTGTTCCCCTTTGTCACACAACAGGTCAACCTTCTTTTTCAAACCGATGAACCCTCTTGATGCTTGATTCCAGTTGATCGTGGCCTCAATCAGGACTCTTTGACAAGTGCCTTTGAGGATTGCTCGCTTGTTGCCCAGACAATCCCTAGATTCAAGACATAGAGAATCGCCACAATCACCCCTGCGAACAAAGCGGTGAGGGCCCAATAGATCGGAAGGAGGACGAAGAAACCAATCGTGATCGGATCCCCTAGGTTATAGAAGATCTCAAGCGGTGTGCCGTTCTCCGGACGCATGGCGTAGAAATAATTTGGAGTCATGCCGATCAATGTGAAGAGATTGTTGATGATGATGGCGGATATGAACAAAAGAATCATCAACCGAATCGTCCTCATCATGACCTTCATATCGATTCTGACCATTTTCACCATCACCGCCCAAAGGGCGATCACGACAATGATCAGATGTCCCCAAAAGTAAGCTTGCGGGCGAATCCTCCAAAAATCATTGTAGTTGGATAAAGAATTGGCAAAGACAATTGCCATATACGCCGCAGGCAAGTTCAGGGTAAATGAGAGTGCGAAAAGCGTCTGATTCCGATATATGAAAGCCAGCAATAAGACAATGTTGGCGAAATGACAAATCTGCAAGGGAATGATCTCATATGAAAACCCAGTCCTGACCCAAATATCGATATTCCTGATGACGAGAATCAAGACTGCCACCACTGACAAAGCGATCCCAACCTGTCGGTTCTTTTCATACCCTCGATGTTTGGTTGATCTGTACAAAAGGATTGCGAGCACGACCGGTGATACAATGTATGCGATATGAAGCATACTCCACATTTGAAATACCATAACAAGTCCCATCCTTCATCTGGTGTTGTTGATCAATCATGTTTGCATCTATCATATCATATGATGGCATCAAATCGTATTGGGTTTCAAATCACTTGTGACCTTATGGAGCTTTCCATCTTTCATTTCATAGACCACATCACATATTGAGAGTGTTGATAATTTATGTGTCACCAAAACAACCATGGCCTTTTTTGAGATGACTTTCAACGTCTCCAAAATGATTGATTCATTGATGATATCGACGTTACTCGTCGGTTCATCAAGCAAAATCAGTTTGGTATGATTGATGAGGACCCGACTTAGTCCAATCCGTTGCCTTTCCCCGGTTGAGATCGCGCGGTTTTGAGATCCCAGGTCGGTCTCTAGTCCATCATTCAACACATCGATGAGAGGGTCCAGACCGGTTTGTCGTAACACTTCCCTGATGACCTTTGGATCAGGATGCTTATGGAAGGCCATATTGTAGGCCAGCGTATCCGAGAATACATAAGTATCCTGCATCACGTACCCAATCGTATCACGTAGGGATGCCGAATTGATTGTCTTGAGCGGATACCCATCAATCAATATGACGCCCTCTTTCGTATCATAAAACCGCATGATTAGTTTTAATAAGGTTGATTTTCCGACTCCTGATCTCCCATAAATGCCGATGATGCCTGTCTCACCCAGTTCAAGATTGAGATGAGAGATGAGCGGCTCACCTTCGTAACCATAGTTGAGATCACGAATCGTGACCCTATGGTCAAGAAGGTGGTGTCCATTGGTCACCTCATCCACTGCTGGATGCTCATCCATAACATTGATCAGGCGGTTCGCACTAGCGATTGTCTGGTTCAGTGATGACGGCAAAGCCGCCAGCTGGACCATCGGGCCAAATGATGAAAACATCCCAATGACTGAGATAACAAGACCGGTGAGATCAATGGCATGAAAGAGTCCTGAGTCAGGCCATAGCGCGAGATAGGATGCTCCCGAGACCATCAACATGAGGACAACCGATAAGAAAAGGGAAACATCCGTCAGTCCTTTTTGAAAAGCAAGTCTTTGCTTCAGTTTGAAAAAGAGTGATTCCATCTGATCACTTTCGTGCTCAAACAACACCTTTCTGGCATTTGTCGTACGTGTCATCAAACTGTCGTTGAGACCCCAAAGTGTCTCTAGGAAAACGTCGTTATAGGATGAGAAACGCGCCCGATAGGCGTCTGTCAATGTTCTGACCTGAAGACTGAACAAGACCGGAAGTCCAAAACCGATGACAAGATAACTGACCAAAGCGATGAGTCCAAGACCGATAGATGCGACTGAGGAAATCACCAACACCATCACTATCCCCACTGTGATCGCAATCACAACAGGTGCGATGGTATGAGCATAAAACACTTCTAGGGTCTCAATATCAGAGGACATCATCGAGACGATGGTGCCCTTCTTCTTTCCTTCTGTTTTAGCTGGGGCGAGTGCGCGGAGCTTCAAGAAGAGCTGACTACGCAACCTCGCCAGCAGCCTGAATGCAAGCTCATGTCCGCTCAAATGTTCCAGATATCTCAATAGACCGCGGATGAGTCCTGATGTCAATATCAACAAAATGATCGCCTGATCAGTCAAAGCGATCGACGCCCCAAGAACCTTGAAGACGCCCAATGTACCAAAAAAAGTGATAGACATCGAAGCAAACACACCAAGACTGCCTGCAATCATGGTCACGAGCATCAGAATAAACAAGGTGCGGATGATGAGAAGTAATCGGAACATCAGATAGAAAGGACGGTTTCTCATCGGATCTGCCTCCCCCCATGTGTGCTTGAGACAAGGGTTTCTTGTTGCTGATAGAGTTTCTTGTACAAACCTTGTTTTTCCATCAATACCTCATGTGTGCCGGATTCAACAATCCGGTGTTCATCTAGGACGTAGATGATATCTGCCCGTTTGGCATTTAAGAGATGATGCGAGACCAACAAGACAATCTTGTCTTTTGAGAGGGCCTTGATCGCCTCCATGATGATGATTTCGCTCTCATCATCGACTGAGGAGGTCATCTCATCAAAGATATAGAGCTCGCGATCCATCAGCAATGTCCTGGCCAAAAGCAGTCGTTGTTTCTCTCCACCGGAAAGATTCGATGCTCGTTCACTGATGACATCATCCAATCCTTGAGGACGTTTGTTGATGAAATCAGTCATTTTGACCCGGTCCAAAACATCAAAAATCAACTCATCCGTGACATCGGACGCCCCTAGGCGCAAATTGTCTCTGACAGACATGTTGAAAAGATGCTGGTCACTTCCGACATAGGTGATGGTTTTCATGAGATCGTCTGTCCGGATGGTCTTGAGATCAGTACCCGCCAACAAAATCTCTCCCTTATAAGAGAGGTCAAGACCCATCAGGAGTTTGGCAAGTGTTGACTTACCACTACCTGAAATACCAACAAGGGCAATAAGCCGATTCCTGGAAAAAGAGAGGTTGATGTCCCTCAACACTGTCTTGCCATCATCAAACGCATAGCCAAGTTTTTTGATATCAACACGACATGGCCCATTGATCATGAGCGATCCACTTGGTGTATCAATTGCTTGCGATAGAAACTGTTCGATTTTTTGATACGCACCAATCCCGTTGGTCGCCACATGGAACGCACTGCCAAGGGCTCTGAGCGGTAAAAAAAATTCCGCGGAAAGCAAGATCACAAAGAGGCCGACATATGGATTCAAGGATCCTCCCCGGATGTTCAAAATGGTCATGACAACTGCCAATGCGGCACCCCCAAAAGCAACCAGATCCATGATTGATATAGAGTTCAATTGCATGCTCAAGACCCGCATCGTCGATTGCCTGAAAGACTCTGCTTTTTGGTCCATTCTCTGATGGGCGTCCTGGTCTGCATTGAACAATTTCAGTGTTGACAAACCCATCAAACGGTCCAAAAAGAAGTCACCAAGCGTCGTATAGTCATGCCAATGCTTCCCGACTTTTTTCTTGGCACGTGTGTTGACCATGATGATCAACACAGGGATGAGAGGCACCGCCAAAATCAAGACAAAAGCCACTTGTGGCAGAATGAACAAGAGTATGAAAAAAACTGATAATGGCGTCATCAGGCCATGAATGACCTGAGGGACGAAGACAGAATAGTAAAGATCAAGATGTTCAACACCTTCGATTGCGAGTTGGGTCATGGTCGCCTGACCAATCTTGCTGTCACCTTTGAAGCCGCGAAGGACAAGCTGATCGTATATCTTCAGCCTGATTGAACGCCTGACCATGCTTGAGACCCCCGATGTCAGTCGGGTGACGAGAAGTGTCAGAACAAATCTCAGTAGGATAGCCCCGATGATGAGTCCTATCGCAGTTTGATCAAGTTTCCTATCAACAATGACTGACCTGATAGTTCTGACGATTTGCCACATCACGAAGACATTCACAAGCGATGAGATCCACATCAGCAGCGCACCAAAGACAATCGGTCTCATGCCCTTGCCGGCTTCTTTGATCAGACCAGACCTAATCATCGAACTCACCACTCACTATAGGATGATCCTTGGCATGCTTGACCTGATCGATGTCTGCTTCAGTCAATGTCTTGATATGAAACAAAAGCACAGCGTAATGACCAAGGAGCACAATTCCCAACATGATTCTCATCACCAGTATCTCCACAAACACCATCAATCCCCCAATCAGGATCGTCACCAAAATCAAGGCGTCCCTTTTGGTCCTAGCACTCATCTTCCGTGTTTCCGCATATGCATGAAGATGCTTTTGATAGATCTTTGTCCCCATAAACCATGTTCTGACCCGATCAGATCCTTTGGCATAGAAGATCATGGTCAAAATCAAAAATGGTGTGGTTGGTATGACTGGTAAGACAATCCCGATGACCCCGATGACTAGCATCAATGATCCTAGGATTATGAAAATGGTCTGTTTGGTTCGCTTCATCATGTCCACCTTTTTTTAGCGATCTTTTCAGCTCCATTCTAACCATCATTGAACCCATTGTCAAACAATACTTTATTTGGAAATTTAACCTTTATATTTATATCAAATAAGCTGCTGCAAAGAAAAAACGGATGCCTCATCGACATCCGATTCCATACTCGACTCACTTCAATGATGGTGTGTCTATCTTCAAATCACTCAAGACGTATTGAGCTGTTTTCAGATACCAGTCAGGCATGGTCTCTTTCATGGACGCTCTGATCAAAGCATCATACTCAAAAAGATGTTTTTTACGGATTGTGAGCAAAGCATTACGCATCAGGACGGTTTTCCCTTTCCAAAGATAAGCCATACCCTCATATCGTTTGGCAAATGCCTTGTTTGATAGGGTGAAAAGATCATGGATAGAGATTTTTTCTTTCCCGGAAAGAGCGAACTCAGGATGCTTCAAGGACTCAATACCGATGTTTCTTGGGCAGACGATCTGACAGATGTCACAGCCAAAGAGCGCTGTATGCGCATCCATCTCACCAGATGTCAAAGCCCTTTTGCTTTGATTGTACTGACTCACACAACGATTGATGTCATAGCCACCTTCAAAAAGAGCATCACTCGGACAGGCATCAATACAGCGACGACAAGTCCCGCAGTCACCAATCACATCAAGGATGCATTCCTGATCCAAGATGACATCCATCCAGACGAGGGCCAAGAAGATATATGACCCGTATCGGTCATGGATGATGAGTTGATTCTTGCCCATGGTGCCAATCCCTGATAGCACGGCAGCCAAACGCTCATCATGGGGATGATTGTCCACCAAAGCCTCATAGGGAACACGAATATCTGCCATGACAGCATCGATACGGGCCTTCAAGACACCGTGATAGTCACGGCCAAACGTATAAAAAGATGGAACAAGATGGGTTTTTGTCTCTTTGATGAGTCGTCTCTCATAAGATAGACCCAAAACAACCAAGGTCGGATAGACCGGGTCAGGAATCTGTTTCCCGAGGCGTCTTGCCTCGTTCAGATAAGTTGAAGAACGGATCACTCCAACGGCATCAAACTCGGTTTCAAATAAGCGTCTGATCTCTTGGGCTGTCATGGGGGTTTCCTCCGTTATAAACGCATGGCTCTAGGATCAATATGTCCTTAGCATCAATAGATATTTTTAACCAACGATAACCCCTCATCACTTAAGACAAATATCTGGTCAAAGACGTGTTGGATCAAATCACGGTCATGGGAGACTACGAGCATCGGTCCCGGAAACGATTTGAACAGACGCGCCATCTCATCAAGGTTCAATGGCGAAATGTTGCGGGTTGGTTCATCCAAAAGCAGCAAATCCACTGCCTTCAAGGTGATACCTAACAAGATGACTTTCATTTTCTGTCCTTCGCTTAAAAAAACACTCTTCTGGTCCATATCTTCTCTTCTGAATCCCAGGGCACCAAGCATTTGCCTTAATCGGAAAGGTTCAAGATCACTCGTCTCACTCTGCAAATAATCGATTGCGGTCACATCCGGCAAGAACTGGTCTTCATAACGTTGGGGAATATAACCTACCGTCACGCCGTTGTCTTCAAGATGGGCTTTGATGTGTTTGATCAGGGTTGTCTTTCCAATGCCGTTATCGCCAGTCAGGACAACTTTGTCTGATCCTTTGATGTGAAGTTCGATGGATGGGATCGCTTGTCCATTTTTCAAAGTCAAGGCTTCAGTCGCGAAGTTCAAGATGTAATCCCTTGGCCGCATCCGTTTCAAATGGTCAAAAAAGATCTCCATCGAAGACATCTCCTCGGGGATCTCCCGCCACGATGCCTTCTCTTTTTCATATCGTTTTTCCTGACTTTTCAAGACATGGATCCGTTTCTTAAGAAGACGGGCGGTCGAAGGATCACGGACCGCCTGATTCTGGCGATGTTCAACCTTTTGATAGATGGTCCGAAACCGATCCATTTTCTTCTTGTGGTCAGACCGTTGTTTCAATCCGATCATCCGGTCTTTGTCCTCTTTAATCATCAGATCGGACTTGTATTGCTCGTAAGCACTTCTTGAAAACACCGTGAGGGGATAGCGTTCACCTTTGATCTGCCGCAGATGGATGATACCGGTTGCGACCTGACGCAATAACCGTTGGTCATGGGAGATGAACAAAACCGGAATCTTGCTGTTTTTTAGGAAATCTTCCAGAAATTCGATGGTCTTGAAGTCAAGATCATTGCTTGGTTCATCAAGACACAAAAGATCAGGATGGTTCATGATGGCTCTGGCCAACATGATCTTGACCCGTTCACCACCTGAGAAGGTGCTCATGGTCCGGCTCAACAATGATGCTTCAACCGATAATCCCATCAGTGTCAGCAGACGGTGTGCCTCAAGCAACATGGACTCATCGATCGCTTTCTCACGTAGCAAATCTTCAAGGGTCAGATCCAGGTCATCAGGGTTGAGTGTCTGTGGCATATGGCCAATGATGACATCTGAAGTGATCGTCCCAGTCATCTCGATATGTGGTATAGATCCGAAGACGATGGCGTTCATCAATGTTGATTTCCCGCACCCCTCGCTTCCGATGATGGCAATCCGGTCATTGGGTCTAATTGAAAAGGACAGATCATTGACGAGTTCAATCCCCGTTCTTCTGTCTGTCAGTGACAGCGCTTTGATTGATAGCATGGTGATTCTCCTTATTGGGTTTGATGATGATGTTGTTTATGATCCCGCCAAGAGAGAATTTGGCGGTTTATGATGTCCGCTTCATGCTGTCACACCTTTCATTTTTGGTTTCACTCTTCAATTGATATGCATCCTATGTCATCTGAAGCGCTCGATTGACCGCTTCAATCGCATGCAATGTCGTTGTGTCAAACACACAGACGTCAAGATCACCTTCTTTGATCAATAACGGAATCTCGGTACATCCCAGAATCACACCTTCGATTCCGTGATCCTTGACCATTCTTGCGGCAATCACTTGCATCTGTTGTCTAGAGTCATCGCTTATGATCCCTTTGATCAATTCCAAATAGATGATGCGGTGAATGACTTCTTGTTCATGAGGCAGTGGACTCAAACACTTGATCCCATGTTCTTTGAGCATATCGGGATACATCGGGTTTTGCATGGTGTAGGATGTCCCGAAGAGTCCGACACTTGATAAACCCTTGGTCGTGATAGACTTTGCTACCGCATCCGCGATATGCACGACTTCAAGACCCGATCGATCTTTGATTTCTTCGGCGACAATGTGCATGGTATTCGCGCCAATCACAAGCAGTTCAGCACCCATGGTCTTTAGCTTGTTCGCACTCTCGCCTAGGATTTTGCCAATTTCATCCCATTGATGATTTTCAAGTAACCTTTCAAGGTCGTGGTAATCAAAACTCTCCATCACAATCCGTGCTGAATGAGACCCTCCAAGGTAAGCTTTGACCGTCTTGTTCATGACGTCATAATACGTCAACGTCGATTCGAAACTCATGCCTCCAAGCAATCCGATTTTTCTCATCATGAATCCTCCTGTTTTTGACCCTTAGACTCAACTGACTCATCCTCAAGCGATATTGTCTCATAGCGTATGGTTCTGTTTCCTACAGATAACGCCAAAGATCTGATGGCACTGATATCACCTGTTGAACACATCAGCAGTGTTCCCTCATGGGCTGCGTCTTTTTTCTTTAGCATCCGTCTTAGGATTCTGATCAAACCATCTGTGCCACTGATGATGTCGGCCTCAGGAAAAGCCTCATTGATGTCGTCTTTAAGCCAACCGAAATGAGTACAGCCTAAGACAACAGCATCATAACGGTGTCGCTTCAGTCGTTTGAGTCTATGGCGGACAAATCGGGAAGAACCCGGGTTCATGAACGCTTGAGATTCCACGTGCTCGATCAACGTCGGACAGGCTTTGACATCGGTTTTGGTCCTGGTCTCTTCAAAAGCACTCTGGTAAATACCTGAGGTTGATGTCAAACGGGTCGATAAAACCAATATATGCTTGGCCTCTGAGTGATTGACATCATCCATGATGGGCTTGATCATGCCAATCACCGGAACATCATATCCACTTTTTCTGAGTTGTGTGCTGGCGGTGTTACAGGCAACCACAATCATATCCACACCACGATTGACCAACACCTCAATGGCTTTTTCTAGGCGCATGCGCACCGTCTTAGACGCTTTTTCACCATAAGGTGCATACATCTGGTCAGCAATATAGACCCCATTCAAAAAGGGGAAGCTTTCAAGCACCGGGATCATAATGGTGATTCCCCCAAGCCCGGAATCAATGAATCCAATGGTCTTCATCACAAAACAAACCCCCTTATCAAAACCCTCACGAGAAGTTTCAATCCTTCAAGGCGTCTTTGGCAACCTGGGCAAGGTTTTCTCCTTCGAGTCTGACCAATCGCCATTGACTCAAGATTGTCGCCCCAAGACTCTCATAAAACTCAAGTGCTTGTGTGTTCCAGTCAAGGCAGATCCAATCCATCCGTTTTTGTCCCCGTTCAGTAGAAATCTTCGCAACCTCTGAAAACAACCTTTTTCCAATCCCTTGACCTCGAAAATCAGGATCAACATACAAATCTTCAAGATACATCACTGTCTCACCCAAAAAGGTTGAGACATGGTTGAAAAAGAAGGCGAATCCCACGACTTTGTCTTCAACCAAGGCAAGAATGACCTCAGCCTCATGATCCTCAAAAAGCGTTTTTGATAACCTTTGGCGATCCAATGAGACATCCTGAGTCATCTTCTCATAAACGGCAATGCCATTGATTAACCGGATGATC
>JAGYLU010000046.1 GCA_018400755.1 Acholeplasmataceae bacterium | reverse complement strand
CCTTCTTTCCTGACGGTCTTCCAAAAAACCAATCCCCCACCAGTCACCTCTTTTGGTGTTGGAACATGTTCAAAAGCAATCGCCAACACGGTATCAACTGGGTCATCACCAACGGTCATCCTGAGCACATCACTCTCATGAAAAAGTGTGCAAACGGCAAGCACAACCGTCCATGATGCCACCACCCGCGCTTTCTCGATTTGGACAAGCGTCTTCTTAGACAAACCAATCAGATCCGCCATCTTGTCCTGATTCAGATTGTATTCGTTTCTAATGAGTCTCATTTTGCTTGAGACAATTGAAGTGAATGTGTGTCTGTCCAAATAATCGCCACCTTTCAATAGTGTAATTTTACACCTTTACAACATAAATGTAAATAAAAAAGGCCATTTAGGCCTTGATATCGACTGGTTCACAGCCGTGTCGCTCTTAGAATCATGGTGAGGGGCACACCTGTCTTGGTGAGATGTTCAAACATGCCAGCGGAATCAATGTCTGTCTCTTTGAGCCCTTGGATCATGAATCCGTGATGAGCCAAGCCATTGATGACCTCCATGAACGGATGACTGAAACTGACAAATGGTTTTGAGACACCACTTTTCTCCGTCATGTAATACATCCCATCTTCTTCAACCCAAGGTGTGTCCTTGTAGTAAGAATGGATGATCTTCTTTGGTGTGTTCGGATCATAGCCTTCCTCACCTTGGATCGCAAGCATGTTTGAAAACGGATGGACTTCCTCAATCACGATCATCCCACCCGGTTTCAAGACCTCTTTGGCCTTCTTGAAAAACGGCATCAGATCCTCAAACCATGTCAACGCCCCAACCGTGATGATCAGGACATCAAATGCCTCCTCAAACCCTTTGATCTCAAGGATATCGGTCGCTTGAAAACAGGCATTCAGACCAAGGTCTTTGGCCATGGTGTTCGCAGCAATGGTCATGTTATTCGCAATATCGAATCCGACAGCCTTGTCAAATCCGAAATCAAGAGCGGCCATCGTCTCCCGGCCGTTGTTGCAGCAAAACTGCCCAAGGGTTTTTCCAGGCCCTCCCAAAGATGACAAGATCTCATTCATCTCTTTTGAGAACAGGGCTCGGGGATCGGTCTTCAGAAGCCTTTCCGTACGTTCTAGAAACCCATCTGAGGCCTGGGCATAAGCCTCTTCCCAGGCATGTTTGTTTGTTTGATGATAGTTGCTCATAGTCCCTCCAGCACATCATAAATGTCAAGGTCAGAGATCCGACCGAGAATGATATCAAAATAGACTTTCATGAAGACCAGCATCAAAACCGACAAAAACAAGAGCGTGATGAGCGCTCTGATGAGCTTCGAAAACGGTTTGTAATACCACATCATGGAAAGCCCGACCGGAAAAAAGAGAATCAAAAAGATGATCGTGAGTCGCGTGATTTTCTTGCTGGCTTTTGGACCTGACGGTGGTCTTCTGTACTCGCTGGATGTGATGACAGCACCGTGTTTGTGTCCGCAATAAGGACAATAGACGAAATCATCATTCATCCGTTTTCCACACATTCTGCAATATGGCATAGGGCCTCCTGGTCTTCACATGATGGGGTGATGCTTGAATCTATGACTTGATGACACGAAACAAGACACTTTCGATGATGACACCATAGATGATGCCGGCAAGAAAGCCGACCACGTCATCAAAGCCGGTCGTTGCGAAAAACGCAAATGAGACCATCATACCGATTACCGCACCTCTGATGATGGCGATTTGGATTGTTTTAGGTCGTTCAAAGAGACCAAAGACTGTCCCCATCAGCACGCGGTTATAGAAAAACGCGAACAAAAAAATCGATCCATTGGTGAATCCGGTTCTGATCTGTGCACCAATGATACAGACCAGACCAAGCATCGCCCCCAAGGCAACGGCGATGATGAGTCGCTTGATGTTCATATGATCACACTCCTTCGTTTGAATCATCTTCATTATACAACACCTGAGCCTAATTTTAACATCTGTGGTCACTTGGTTGAATCGCATCAAAAAAAACAAAAAGAGACGCCTAAGCGTCTCTTGGTCTTCCAAAAAAGTGTATTCCCCATATATCCAAACACAAGAATTCAAAACCATTCATCTAACAAACAGATTGAAATCATTGTACTCAACGAACAAAGATCAAGTGATTCCCGATACAACATCCATGAAGCGTCTTTCAAGACAAATCCATATATGGGGAATACACCCTCATCTTACCCCATGGACCAAGGAATGTAAAGCCTTTCTTGTCATTTCATCTGGTCTTGGTCTTATTTTGGCTCTGATTTGCGTGAATCATGGTCTTTTTTGATCTCATCATCCCAATGATCGTCAACATACCCGTTTTCCCGGTAATGTGAAATGGTCGCAGATATCACCTCATAATTCAAACCGACACCTTCGAGATCGGCATTGAAATTGCTTGCCCGATCTCTTCTGATCCCCAAATCCGAGGCTGTTTGGACCGCGTCAATGTTCGCACCCAAGAACACAAACTCCCAATCGTGCTGGATCCGCTGAACCCTGATCATCTCTTTGACATCCGCATGCCTGAATGTCTTCGAGGCATTTTCCATCCCATCAGTGATGATGATGACCATCACCTTTGTGGGTTGGTCTTCCAGCGGTGTCCTTCTCAGCCTTCTGATCACCTTTTTGATGGTGCTTCCAACAGCATCATAAAGCGCGGTCGCTCCGTAGGCATCAACCATCTTCTCATCAAGCCTCTCGATGCTTCCAATATCGACTTTCTCATTGATTGTCTCGACATCATGATTGAAGAGCACCGTCGTGACCTCTACTGTTCCCTCAATCGCTTTTTGTTTCCTGATCATGTTGTTAAAACCACCAGCCGTGTCCTTTTCAAGACCCTGCATCGACCCACTTCGGTCCAAAATGAAAATCAGTTCAACCCTCTCTTGACGCATATGCATCATCCTTTCTCTTTTGATGGTCTCATTCTATCCTAGATTGATGTCTGTTTGGTCGCCTCAAAAGCGACAAAAAAAGACATCACTCAGATGTCTTGTGGTTGGGAGAAAACCCTCCGCATGCCTTCGTTGGCAGCCGGAAGCATGCGGAGGTTGAGAAGGAATACTGTCAAGCGACAGTGTTCTGGCGGATTGGTTCGGTCTCTTTCAAAAGTGTGGCCTGATAAAAAAATGACTTCATGGCAATCAATGGGTTGATTGCCATCTTATGTGCAAAGGCGATCAGTGCAAGCAGGTATCTAAAGAACATGCGAACCCTCCATCCTTGCATTTATCATACCTAAATGATCAACTGATTGACAATCGTGTTCACATATTCTTCATGGAAAAGTCATATAATCTTAACTTTCAGACCAGAAAACATAGGTTTCAAGATAATTCACAATGACCTCTACCGGAATGGCATAGCCAATGTTCTCATCAGGATCCAGACTTCTTGCGTAATTAAGTCCAATCAGATTCAAGTTCATGTCAAGAAGCATGCCGCCACTCGATCCCTCACTCACTTTGGCGGTATGGACGAGACTGTCAAAGTCAAGGGTCGCGTCCCCTGACTCGTAAAGGTCAACCCGGATTTGCTCATATCCGCTCACTTCTCCAAACAACACAGCGTTTTTTTGACCCAAGGGACTGCCAATCGAGAGGACCGGTTCATCCATCTCGGGATTGATCGTTCTGATCGTGACCGGATCAAAAAGACCCTCTGCGCCTTCAAAGACCAACACCGCCAAATCATGTTCAAGACTCCGGCTGCCCTCGTAGACAAAAGCTTCGTACACATTGTTTTTGTAATCCTCAATCTCAAAGGTCTGAGCCGTATAATCAGGATCAAGTTCGATGACGTGCTCATTGGTGAGCACATAATAGTAAGGGCTTTGATAGAAAAAGATCACGCCACTGCCAAAATAAAGGGTCCCAAATGTTTTGAACCACAGATACTGATACGTCTTGACCGTCACATTCGCATTCATCCGCTCAAACGTCACCAGATTGATGATGTCTTCAAGTTGAAGGCTTTCATCAGGGATCTCATCTGTCATATCGAACACTGAGATGGCATAAGCATCAACGCTTGGAACAGTCTCATTGGTGCAAGCGACCAAAACAAACAGACCAACCATCATCATGATCATCACAAGCCGTTTTTTCATCATCAACCCTCCTAGATATCACTGACCTATCAGACACTTTCATCATATCACAGACGTCACAATTGACACATATGATGAGATTCATCCCTTAAATGAGCCCCAAATGATGATATAATCAAAACAAACAATGACTCTAGGAGGAATGACGATGACTAAAGGACGATTGATTGGTATCCTGTTTCTCTTTGTATTATTATTATCGGCATGTGATGACACCTCCGTCTCCTACCGTATCCTGTTTGAATCCAATGGCGGATCATCCGTTTCCGCCATCACCACATCCGGAAACACAGTCCTTGACCTGCCCGAACCCCCAACCAGACCAGGCCATGTGTTTGACGGTTGGTTCTTTGACAACAACACCTTTGAAGATCCCTTTGAGGCTGACAGTTTTGTTGACACCCCATTGATCTCAACCATCACTGTCTATGCCAAATGGCAAGAAGATGAGACCGCGGTCTACCATCTGGTCACCTTCATCACCGGTGAAGGCACAGCGACTGCCCCGGTCAATGTCTTGGAGGGTAACCTTTTGGTTCTGCCCCCTGATCCGACCAGGGATGGCTTCACCTTTGCCGGATGGTCCACGAGTGCCACCACGATGACGCCCTTCAATCTTGAAACCCCAATCACCAGTCCCCAAACGCTATATGCGTTCTGGGACGCTGAAATCGTCACCTATGAGGTCAGTTATGAGACCCTTGGTGGCTCATCCATCCCTTCAGAGACTGTCGAAAGTGGTGCATTCCTATCCCTTCCAGATGTCCCAACCAAAGAAGGTCATACCTTCTCAGGGTGGTATCTGGAAGAGACCTATGAGACCCTGTTTGACTTTGAATCTGATCCGGTTACAAACGACATCACCCTTTATGCCCATTGGATGAGGGCGGCCTATCAGATCAGTTATGTCGTTGAAGGCGATCTCTTCGATCCCTCATTGGTCCCCTTTGAAGACCCGATTGTCTTACCGACCCTTCCTGATACGCCTGAAAATGATGGTCTCATCATCATCTGGTATGAGGACCAGTCTCATACCACCCGGTTTGAAACGG
Organism: Acholeplasmataceae bacterium; assembly: GCA_018400755.1. GTDB lineage: Bacteria > Bacillota_I > Bacilli_A > Acholeplasmatales > Acholeplasmataceae > RECG01. Next base: position 6,489 of record JAGYLU010000046.1, on the reverse strand, counting down.
ACATCATGCCCGCATCCAACCTGACCCTCTATGGACTGATCGCCGCCGAACCGGGCTCAACCTCCTATGACTTCCTGCGGGCGGTACCTTCAACGACCATCACCAGTCGTGAAAATCTGTCGCTTTACTTTGATTACATGTTCTTCAACCGCATTCCAACCATCGACTTGTTCCTCGATTATGACTTTGACACCATTCCTGAAGAAGTCTCAGAAGCCTTCAACAACCGTCTCTTGCAAGTCAATGTCGCCATCAGTTATTCCTATTTTGAAGGTGGACAGGAAACAACTGTTCACCGCGACTCAGACGGCCGTGCTTGCTGCCTCCACGTGTTAATTACGTGCAAAAGAACGCCATTTTGTCTCAAGGCTTGAAAGCGACCGTCTTTCTTCCTTTGATGATTTTGCCATCAACAGTATCGAACGAACCTATCCGGTTGGACAAGCGATCAGCTTTATTATGTCCTTGAACAAGGCTATACCCATCTTTGAAACCCTGATACCCGTGCTGAAATGATGTATGAAGCCGCAAAATCAGTGCCGCAGTATCATCGATGACGATACGGACCACCATCCAGGGCTTGATGTGCCATCCAACGCTCCCAGTCCCTGATGTCACCTACGACAAAGCCCCCTGCTAGACAAGCTGATCACAAACGAGGAAAATATCAACCGCTACAACGGCTTCTTATCTAGAAGGCGTCTTCTACCGATGGAAGAGCCGTTCGTGACGGCATTTCCAAGGCGTTCACGGTTCTTGCGTAATCGAAGGTCTTGATGTCATCCGCGTCATCGGCAAGCCTGCGGATCCCACCAATACCGTCCTTCACGCTTGGAACAAAGTCAGATCAATGGTGCGTGGTACGGATTGATGCCACATCTGCGAACCTGATCAATAACAGCACCTACGAGTTCTTCACTATATTCGTTCATGGTCACCGATGCGGTGATGTCTCAAACCTACATCCAGACCTCACACCTTGAGATCATCGCCGAAACCCCTTATGATCATTATGAGACTACTGAATTTCTTGAAAGTGGTATCCTCTATGACTTTTGTCATTGATTCCCAAAACTGAACTAAATGCCTCTTTCGATACTATGACAGTCTTTGACTCAAAGCGAACATCGACGATTGATGCTCTAATCAATTTTGACTATGGTGAACGATCAATGATGAGTTGATTGCGGCATTGTCGAGATATCGATGTCAACGATTGTTCCTGTCATTCATGGGGACATGTTGATCCTGATTGAGCAGCTTGGCGTCTTGATCAAGACCTGATCCAATCCATCTTTGAACAATATTTTGGTATCATCAATGAAGGCTGCTCCCGCTCGGGAACAGCCTTCTTCTATATTGTGGGAATCAACTGATTCATCAAACTGGTTGATCATCACTGTAGATCCGGTCATGGGATGCCTTTTTGCGTCATCCGTTGATGCCTGACCTCATGTCCTTGCCAGGCGTATGAAAGGCACTGGTGGCACGCCTTAAATGACACCTGGAGTTCATCAAGACACCCGCTTGTTCACTGACTTGACCTAAAGGGACGAATTGGTCGATCGCTTTCCTGACCATTCTGAATCCGATAACGGTGTTCGCTGTCCACATATTGACCATTTCCCGATGACCAACTCGCAAGGCCTCAAGACCGCTTAAGTAACTGCCGCCCCTGATTTCTCTCTCATCACCTGACTTCTGCCAGATCCATTCAGAGACATTCCCGCTCATGTCATAGAGTTGGAAACCGTTTGGCTCACGTCCCATGACCGGATGGACATAACCGCCTGAGTTTCCAAGATGCCAAGCAACAGTATCGGTCGGGATGTCATGGCTGATGTCAGCTCCTGCGCCAGACGCATGATCGCCTTTGCTCCAAGACTTATGCCAAACCCCATCATCAATGAGCATACAATCAGATCCCCAGCACCCATAACGGGCGGCCATTTCCCATTCATAACTTGTCGGCAGCCGGTACCCCGTGTATGTGTCAACTGCGATGACATCATCGATTTCATCACTGTTTTCACCTCTGGCATCTTTCAACACGTCATTCGTAAGCGTCCGGTAAACCGGTTCCAATCCCGTCATCTCTGAAAGGGCGTTCATCCACACAACGACATCCGGCCAACTGACACCGGTCACCGGCAAACCACTACCGGTGACACTTGGGGGCATCCCGGTGATGCCATTTGAGCCCTCCCGGCCAAGATTCTCAAAATGATACCCATTCAGTTCCGCCCACAATCTGACGGTATACCATAAATCGTAGGTGGTTTCGGTCCTGGCCATCAAAAGGTCTCCGGTCAGCTGGCCAAGACCACTGTCATCCAAATAGATTGGTATCTGATATGATTGATCTTTGAAGCCGACCGTGAGCATCTGATAAGGAACATCAAGTGCGCTATCAACACGGTATGAGGCAAACTGGATCAGATCGTGATCCGGCATCGTCCCCGGCAAAGGTATCCAGCCATTGAAAGCCATACCGATGATGATTGCTGGTATCGGCACTTCATGATCAGTCAGATCCGCGCCTAAAAGGTATGTGTTATCTTGCAAGAGCGTCATTGCATCACCCTCATAATAGGTCACGTGATACAGTTTGACGGTATAGGTTGCCATCATCGTTTGATCACCAATCACCGTATCAAAGGACTGATCCCAACCAGCAAACATCATGCCCGGCTTGACCGGGTCTTCTGGTGGCTGAATCACACGCCCATACTCAAGGATTTCCTCCATGATGACACGTTCGTCATCATCTAGGAACACGATTGTATATGATCGTAGGGTTTCTATGTACTCGGCATAGACATCCATATCCGACATGACCTCAGATGTGTCTTGGTCCCAACCGGAGAACACATAACTGTATTGTTCTGTCATGTCTTTCTCTGGCGCATCTGGTGGTATCGCGGCAGTTCCGTGATTGACCTCTTCCGTCTTCAGGACGGTGATACCATCATCAGCGATAAACCTGACAATATGCGTGTTTGAGACATAGGTGGCCGTGATGATCATATCGCCCGTCACAACATCAAACGCGGTGTCCCAACCATCAAAATGAAACCCTTCACTCGTCGGATCAGGTGGTGCGACAATCACTGTCCCATAGTCGTATGTCCCTTCTTGGATAGCGGTCCCATCCGCATCAAGAAAAGTGATGGTATATTGGTTTATGATCGCATCATAAAGCGCATAAACGGTTGTGTCAGCAGTGACAGACGATGTGTCTTGGTCCCAACCGGTAAAGTGATACGTGTATTGGTCATCAGCTTCCTTCAAAGGATCTTCAGGGGGAATGGCGGCACCTCCGTGATTGACACTTTCGGTTTTGATCACCGTAAGGCCATCGTCATCCACGAAAGTGACGGCATAGGTCTTGATCACCCAAAGCGCATAGAGGGTCATATCCTCAGTGACCCGATCGATTTCAAAGTCCCACATACGCAAGACTGTCAACCCATCGTCATCGCTTAGATACCAACCCTCCAAGGTATGGCTTTCAAGATCAAGAACTGGCTCATCCAGCAAGGCCTGATCAAAGACATCCTCATGCCATGGTGAGAGTTCCTCCAAGGGATCATAGACCACTTGGTGAAGGCGTTGTTCATCGACTTTCCATTTGGCATAAAGGGTGATATTTTGGGTGATGCCATCTTGGAACAACGTCTCCCAGTTCACAGGACTCTCAAGCGATTCATCAAGATACCACCCATCAAAGAGATACATCTCTTTGGTTGGGTCATTTGGCCTATCAGGCACTCTTGAGGGATCAATCACCATCGGATCAATCAAACTGCCACCATTGGTCTCGAAAACAACTTCGAAGGTTATGGCCTCATCGATACATGAGACAACAAAAAAAGCCCCTATGAACAGCATTAAAACAAAAAACACCTTTCTCATGATTCTCTCCCCTTCTCTCGCGATTTGTGACTCTGTCCGAGACATGCCGTTAGGCAGAAGTGAATCGTTCTAGATGTTAGGATCATTGGGTCTGTTGTCAAGCCCTCTGTGTCTCTATATGTTCATTATAAGGTATTGATAGGTGATTCCAGTCATTTTTTTGATAGTATGAAAAAAATGAGATGCCATGAGCGGCATCGTCATTTCTCTGATGGATGATGATGTTCCTCCATCTTGAGCACATAGGTCATTTTCAATTCCTTGATGATCTTGTGCAATTGGATCCTAAACAGATCATGCAAGCCAATGAAACCAACAACCGCCATCAAGTCATAATCAATACGAGCAGGCGCATTCATGAGCATTGTCCCAAAATAGATCGCGGTCAAAATCGTGGAAAGGACAACAGCAAGATCTTGGATCGTCATCGATAAGGGATCCTTGTATAAGGTCAGATCATAATAAGGATCACCAAAAGCATCAAAGAATCTCGAGGATGCATGCACTTCAAAGATCAGTGCGATGGTGCCAAATCCGATCAAAAACCACTTGAAGAGTCCCGATGATGTGAAGTGGTTGATCTGAACCGAGAATACCAAGACCCCGAAAGCGGCCAGCATCATTCCGAAAAACATCAGTGAGAGTTGCTGGTCATTGTTCTGATCAAGCGTCTCAACTGACCCCGGGTAGACCAAAAGCGGTTTCTCAGTGATCGCGTAGTTCACCATGACTTTCTTCCTGTCAACCGTGAGAAGATAATAGAACGCCAACAAGACTCTCAAGATTGAGACGCCTAAGGCAAGGTAGATGACGGCGATCCACCCAGTTGCAAGTCCAATTGACGTAAGCGCGATCAAGATGATCAACAACTCTTTCTGGGCTGCAAATGACGGCCCCGTGAGCATCGTGTACTCGACCCCGAATGTCCATGTGGCCTGTTCCTTTGGGTGACTCTGCTTCTCTCCTGATTTGCCATAAAAAAAGTCTTCGACAGTCATGTCAAAAAAAACGCATAAGCGCATCAGGTCCTTGTAGCTCGGAGATCTGGCTTGGTTTTCCCAGGCACTGATGGTCGATTCAGTGAATCCCAGTGCCTCACCAAGTTCCTTTTGAGTCAGACTCTTCTCCAGACGAGCCATCTTCAGATGTTTTCCAACCATTGGTTTCGCCATCATATTCTCCGTGTAGCAACATCATGCCGCATATCTATGATACCACAATCACATAGAAACAAAAAGACTTGCTGATTGCCTAGCTCATTATAGAAAAGAGCACTCGGACAGTGTCCATCCGAGTGCTCATATGAGGAAATCATGTCTTGTTCCTATTAAAGATATCAAGCAGTCCCTTGAGCGTCAGATCCGGATCCAAAGTCATCTCACCCTCATAAAGAGGCGCGATGGTCTTTGAAAGACCTCCTGTCAGAATCAGTTCAAAGTCTTTCCCGACCTCGCGTCTGATTCTCTTGACCAGCCCTTCGATCTGGGCGGCGACACCATAGGTCACACCTGACTGCATGCACGCCACCGTATGTGTCCCTAGCACTTTTTTCGGGACATCGATATCGATGTCCGGAAGGAGGGCGGTGTTGCCGACAAGTGCTTTGATCGAGATATCGACTCCGGGGGTGATGACCACACCTTTGATGGTCTTGTGATCAACATAGATATATTTGATGGCGGTCCCAAGATCAACCACGAGGGTTGCCTTACCAGGCATGGTCGCGGCCGCATCAGCGATCAGATCAGCCCCGACTTCTCTTGGATGATCGGTCTTGACATTGACGCCGGTCTTGACGCCGGGGCCAACCACAAGGGGTGTGATACCAAGTTGATTTTTTGATATGTCAACAAGCTTTTCAGTGACTCTGGGAACCACACTTGCGATGGCGACATCGGTGATGTCATCAAAATTGATGAGCGCTTTGAGATTCATGTAGTATTCAACTGCGGCCTTGTTGACTTCGGTGTTCAACCGGTATGTCTCGCACACCACATCACCATTTGAAAGACCGATGGTGATGTTGGTGTTGCCCACATCAAACAATAAGATCATAAACGTCACTCCTTGTCAATATTCGGGTAAAGGGTCTTGATGGTCACGACAATCGGAGTGGCGATCAAAACAACCAAAAAGGCTTCAACAAAGACGTTTGTCGATAGAAGCACGAGGATATCAGACCACATGCTGTCACCGAAAATGATCATGGCGGAGATGGTGAGCACACTATGGAGCAAAGTACCTAAAATCAGGCTTGTCGGGATATAGATAAAGTCTTGTTTGATCTTGTTGATGTAGGCGTAATAAAAGGTGATCACCAAGACCGAAGCCAACAAGACGAAGGGGACGAACGCATTGAAGTTACCGTCATAGATTGACACAATGGCCTCAATCCCATAATAGAGAGCGAAGACAGAGACTGCCGAAATCACTGCAAACGAGATATTCTTTCCATTCTTTGGATAACGCTCATTCAAGGTCCTGATCAAACGATGTCCATAGAATGCCGGTAGGATGAAGAGGGTTCTTGGAATCACTGAGATCAGCGGATTGTCAAAAATCGGGAATCCCAAT
>JAGYLU010000045.1 GCA_018400755.1 Acholeplasmataceae bacterium | reverse complement strand
CCTTGAGCTCGCTTTGATTTTCATCATTTCGCTTGTTTAGACTTTCCAACTGAGCACTCAATGCTTGAATTTGAATCTTGTTTGATTCACGACCAATAAAGGGGCTTTCATAACTGTCTTTCCTAAGTCTCCTGACCACGTGGTTCTCATAGACATAGCAAGAGTCCGTCATGCCCTTGAGATGCTCAAACAATTCATTTGGGTGATCAATAAGCTTGACCTTGTTCAACTGTGAATATAGAAAGTTTGAAACAAGCCGATGTTGAGACTCAATCGCCATAGACAAAGTGTCGCTTTCAGCTTCAAGGTCTTGGTTGTACTTTCTGATATCGATGATACCGACACCTGCGGTACCGGTTTTTTTGGAATGCTCGCGATAAATTTCGAAGGCATCGTTGACATATTCCGGTTGAACAAATAGATCAAACTTGTGAATCGATAGGTATCCTTCGATCGCGTTTCTTTTCGTATGATCTGTGATGTCACAAAGCTCGCAAACCGGTTGGATGTTTATATCACGGCCATTGGTTTCGGCAAGTCTTTGTTTGATGACCGTCATCATGTCAACCACATCAGGAGAATAAGGTTTGATGCCTCTTTTCAATTGTTCAATGGTTTTTTCAGTCTCACGGATGTCCTCGTTTAGCTGGTTTATGTTAGCCTCAAGCGTACGCTTTTTGTCACCATACGATTCCTTAAGGTCATTGAGCTCAGCTTGATATGACAAAAAGTGTTCCCGAAATGATGCTGAATCGAATGAATCCTGACTCAAAAAAGCATTCATGTTTCGAAAAGCATGTTCATCATGGTTTCTGACATGTTTGATGATTTGTCGCTCTTTGTATACAGCCGTTTTGAATTTTTCAAAATGCCCATCGTTTTCCAGTTTCTTGTTCTGATAGTCGGATAGCGATGTCTTATATCCTTCTAGCGTCCGATATGACTCATTTTGAGCGATGTCTGCTTTAAGTTCAGCAATGATACGTTCCCGCTCTTCAATACGATTCTTAGATGAACCAATATCCTTGTCAATCTGTTTCAATTGATACCCTTGTGTGCTTTCTTTCTCGCTGAGTGCTTTAAGCTCACTTTCGGTCTTCCGGATATTGACTTGGATGTTTGCAAGCTCATTGATTGAAATCCACTGGGTATGTTTGTCATATTGATTGGCATGTTCTGCGATATCTTTTAGCAGTTTCAGTTTTGTCTGCTCTTTTTGGATCACTGCTCTGAGGCTTTCCAGATTCACCATGTTTTCCTTCAGGCCTTTGATGTCAATCTTGCTGTCATCGAGAAGGAAATCATTGACGAAACTGTCAACTTTCGCGATTGACTTGAAACCAATGGCTTTGGGGAGCAAATTCGCGTATTTGTCCGCGACAATCCCATAATAAGCTCTTTGCTTTTGTCTATAGTCACCAATGGTCCCAAACGCATCAAACTCACACCCAAGAACCTTTATATGTTTTTTGAATTCATGATAACTACGAACATACAAAGCATCATCGCGTTTGTCAAAGAATAGGTCATCGGTCAGATACGTCTCTTTGATGAAATAAAAATGGTCGTTCAGATTCCCCTTGCTCAAATCGATGACAACCCCGAAAATATCAGAAACGCCATTTTCGCTGATTTCGATGGCGATGTGCGTCGTCACATCCCCATCTCTGAGATGCTTCTTTGAATCAGTTTGCACAGTGCCTTTCACATAACCTTCAAGTGTGCGCTTTCCAGACTCATCAGCAGCCATGTTGAACTTGCTTTTTTGTTTGCCTCCAACCATCAGAAACTGAAGCGCATCAATGATTGAGGATTTCCCGCTGGCATTGGCGCCCGTCAGAAGGGTATTGCCTTTGATATCAAGGGTCGTATTCTCAAAGTACATCCAGTTGATCATCTTGATTTTCGTCAATCTCTTCGTTATCATCGATGTCACCTCCCTTGCTTAGAGATAAAAATCTGTCATTGGCTTCAATGATACTTTCATAACCAACAGCAATCGCGATTGATGGATAAATAATCAATCTTGAGTCATCATTGAAATCACGGGCAATGTAGTTGATCAGATTGTATCTTCTGAACAAAGCCAAAGTAGGGAGTAACTCCGTTTTGGTCACACGATTATCTTCCGGGGCATAACCGACTCTGGCGATCTCTTCATGTAACTCGCGAACGTCAATCTCAACCTGGGATGCCAATGAGATTTTTCCCATTTTCCGATGGTATAGCATCCTCAAGGCCAGAATGATCACGGTCTCGAATTTCTTTAGCTTCATACGGTTCATGCCTTCTTCATTCACAATGGCTGCCAGCCGGTGTTCGGGATTGATCATCAATTTGAATCCGGAAAGCAGAAAGTACGCTTGAAAAGCCTCAACATGTTGATTGATGAAATCATAGACACCATAGTCGCTCTGACGATTGACAATGTAATTGACCTGAAGCAAGGTGTTGCAAATCGACATGAACTGGTTTTGATCAGATTCCGACAGTGTTTGAAAAGTACTGGCCAATACTTTGGTTGCTTCAATCCGCGTCATTTGCGTTTCCTCCTTTTAATCACAAAATCAGAAAATGATACCTTGTTGACGGTTGCTTTGATGCCAAGCGGCTCACTTGTGTAGATTGCCTCATCATTCCTGGAATACAAGTAGATCAGGATAAGCCGGACGTAGTCATCATAGGTTTCAAGTGGTGTCTCAGATGCGATGACCTGATCCTTGCCATTTAGTAACTGAAGAACGTCATGATTGATTGTTCTGATGCTATAACGTTGGTTTTTCTTCAAATCTTGCATCGCTTTGTCAACCATTGCCTGGTCAAGTGGCTTTTGTGAGAGTGCTATCCTGACCGGTGCGATTCGTTCTGCCGCTCTTCTTTCAACATACAAGGAATCGTGATCCAGATTCCTTGTATCCGTCAGTCTGACAAAACCAAATGTCTTCTGATGATCTGATGACAAGACTCTCTCAAACATGCGGTTGAATGTTCCTTCGAAATCGCCACTCCGATTCAGCAAATACCGGATTTTGGAAATGGTCACATTCAGATACATCTCCGCTTTTTCAGAAATCGATTGATTGAGGCGATCTATGTTTTCAAATGCTTCAATCACATCGTAGGTTTTACTGATCACAAACTCGCGGGCATCTTCTATTGTCGGAAACTTGTCATTGATTCTTGCCTGAGCCAATCGATCGATGGTTTCATCATCATCAATGATGCGCTTCAGGCCATTGAGAATATCAAGTTTGTATTTTTTCAAGGTATCCTTGGTCATCAAATTGTAAAATGCCTTGTCAAAAAAGGCTTGCTTGTATTTGATCAGACTATCGAATAACTCCATCAGTTTATCTTTGCTTGCGCTCTTGAGCATATTGCTATACTGCATGTAGATGTTTGATCGCAACGTCTTCAGGTTGCTGACAAGTTCATCCGTGCGTTTGTACATCTGCTCAAACTGGCCAATGTCATCTTTTGATAACCTTGTCACCATCGCGTGAATGACAGAAATCAAACCGGTATACTCCGTTTGCTCGTTTGCTTCGATTTCCCTGAGAACCCTCAGGACTTTGACACTATGCGTATAAAGATGAATCGCAACCTGATAATCGCCCAGATCTTCCATATAGAGCCATTGTCGCTTAATCAACAGATTCAAAATAAAAGCTGCCTTATCCTTATTGGTTGAGTTTTCCGGAATCAATTCATCCTCATCATCAAACATCGAAGTCTCAATCTTCGAATCCAAAAGATCAGCAATCATCTCAATTACTTTTTGCTTTGTGTTTGTCTTTTCTGACGTCATTTGATCTAAGTGATCCTGAAGCAAGAAAAGGCACTCCAGATAGAGTTCCTTGTTTTTGGCTGCGAGAACATTGAAATATTGCTTGTTGACGATATCAAATAATGTTGCCATGCTAACCCTCGTTCACGATGATAGTGACTGCGTCAAACTCAGTCGCTTTGGTTTGATAATACACGGAAAATGGCGATTAATCAAACCGATACGTCAATCATTTGGATTTGTCCGAAAAATCCACAATACTCATAGTGATATCGTCACATAAAGAACTAACTGAGACACGCTCCCTCAAACAACATCGCATGACCATCATTCATTTCATCAACTTCCAAAATTCAATTGTGCATAAACAACACGGAATCAAGTATAATAATGTTGTAGAAATCGAATTTGCTCATTCATCATCAATCCACGACCTGAAAGGACATATTGATGCTTACCCTTGACGAAGTGATTCTCGCCTTTGAATCAATCATGGCAGACGACGACTACCATGTCGATGTCTATTACAATCTTGAAAGCAAAACCATCGAGTATGTCACCGATGATGACGATTCTTTCACCGAGTATGATGAGGAAGACATTGACTCCGATGATCATCGGATCTATCTCACCACTGATCTAGATGATCGGGGAATCATTCGTGATTTTGTCTTGTCCCATGAAAACGCCGAACTCTCAAAAATGTTCAGACTTGTTTTCCATGGGCGGGGTAAATTCAGCAGAATCAAAGAACTATTCGCTGACTTCAATATCCTAGAAGATTACTACCGCTACCGCGATGTCAAAGTGACCGAAGAAGCCAAGCGCTGGCTTTTGGAACATCACATTCCCTATACCCTCTAAACACAAAAAGACACCGTCTGGGCCTATCCCCTGACGGTGTCTTTCTTATGTCTCATTCACTTCAATGTAATCTCCTTGCTGTGATTCATCTGTCTTTGCTGCCAGATCCTCAGGCGTCTTCGGTTTGGTCTTATCCACATGGAACTTTTCAATCCATGCTTTCATATCAGGATGATACCGGAACTGAAATGGGCCAGCATATGTCAAAAAGGTAATACGCTTCCGTTTCTCATCAATCGTCACTTCCAAAATATCATCCCAGGTCACATCCACCCCTAGCCGCCTCATGATTGAGACCCCTTTGGAACTGATTGATAATCTTCCACCAGTGCGACTTTCAAACCACATGGGGACCAAGATCATGACAGTCAAGATGATGTAAGGCACATCATTGAACCAACTGAGGACCGACGCCAAAGAGCCCATGATTACGACCACCAGCAAACTGATGACAGACTTATAGAAAATGATCCGAGAAATGAAGCGAAATACCTTGGTATCTTCTGGTGTGTCCTCATAGACGGAGTCGGGATTCAAAAACGTGTCATTCTCGATTTGGATGCCAGAGACTTTGAAGAGATGGTAAAAGTCAGGGATCAAAGGAATCGATAACACATCCTCGTCTTCTTGTCCGTGATACCTGACCAGAAGGGTGAAGATTGGAGCATTCTTGTAAATCACTCTTCGGACTGTGACTTTGATGATGTGTCCATCATCACAACAAAGGTCTCAACATTGGGCTCAATCCTCTTGAAAAGACCAGTCTGTCTTCCTTGAACTCAAACTCATATGTTCTGTTCGCATCACCCGGTTGATCGCTTTCAGGTGAACGTTCAATGTCATACAAGCGCCGATTGAACCGTTTGATCACAGCTTTCTGAGCTTCCGCCTTGAACATGTCCCGATTCATGATGAGAAGGGTCAGAGTGGCTACCAAAAAAAGCAGGATCAGTCCGATCATCCAATACCATCCGGACCACGACAGTGTATATGAATGCCTTGAATCAATCCAGACCATCATCAATGCGACAAAACACGCCATCGCCAAGTTCACAGCAATCCACAAATAGACACGTTTCGGACTTCGTCTCACATCAGCACACCATCCTTCGAAGTGAATCCTACAAGTCAATCAATTTCAAAAGACAGCCCCTCCTGCTGTCTTGATCCATCTTAGATCAGTTTATGCATTGTTTTGTTTAAATACATATCGGCATCTGCCCTTTTCATAAGGTCAGATGGCTTTGTATCGGTACGTCTGTCAAAGACCGCCTGGCCGACGGAGATTCTGACCTGGTATCCCCGGCCCTCAGCAATCCCACCGATGGTTTCCTTGAACACATCAACCATTGCCTCATAGGTCTCGTGAGTGATGCCTTCAAGGATACAAGCAAACTCATCGCCACCAATGCGGTAACAGACACCATGTTTTGAAAAGACGTTATTGATGACCATATAGCCCGTTTTCAAAAGGGTGTCGCCTTCAAGATGACCATAGGTGTCGTTGATGTTCTTCAGATCATCAAAGTCAAAAAAGGCGAGTCTCACTTGTTTCAAAGTCTGTTCATCAGCGAAAATCTTATCGAACGCCTCTTCATAGGCGGACCGGTTGCGGGCGCCTGTCAGACGGTCGGTATAGGCCAGTTTCTCATAGACCTCGGTCTGTGAGGCTTTCCTGAGCGCTTGAATGATCTGGATGATGTAGTCATGTAGCTGAACCGCCATGAAGACCACAAATCCGATGATCAGAAAGACCGATGTGTTGTCAAAGTTTCCTGTGAAATAGACAATCAGTTCAAACAATCCGAAGACGGCAAGAATCAGATAATACTTCAGTGACTTTGCGATGTCTGCGCCTTTGTTCATGACGTACTCTTTGGCCAAAACCGTCAAAAGCAAAACGATCCCCATCAGAATCAACACCTGTGAAATCATCACGGACTGAAAAAAGTCCAAAACGCCTGTCGCCTGAAGCAAAACAATCATGACACCGTTGAAGGCGTAACACATACAAGCCAACGTGAAGTGTTTTTGATATCTTGGATACAATGACTTCTTGATGTAATGAGCAATCGGAATCGGCATCAAAGCGACCATCAGATAGGTCATCCCACCATGGATGAAGCGACTGCCAATCAGTAACTGAAGCAACCTTGATTCACCGAATATCCAAAACGACAACATCACTGCAAAAACACCAAGAAAGGCTTTTCCACTGTGATGGAACCGGTCAACTGCAAGATTGATGATCAAAATCGTGATCCCAATCAGAAGCATCACCACGCCGGAGATGAACCGCGGCAAGTACATCAGGACCATATGATGCCAAACCTCAGCATCACTGCCATAGTGAATCTCATTGAGCGTTCCGGAAAATGCCTCATAAGGCGACATAAACGACAGTTCCAACACCAGGCCAGACGCGTGGTCAGGAATCGTCACGAGACTCCACGTGCTTGCATAGAGATCAAAGGATGCGTCTGTCCCATGGACCCGCTCATGGATGATCTCGCCATCCAAACGGACCACCAAATCTGCAAGCGACGCCCTGATCAAGAGCACATTCTGCCGTTCAAATCGGTCATCAAGCACAAAGGCGATGGTATAGGTCTCACCTGTTTCGATATCTAGCTCAGCCGGTAAGGTTTCAACTAAAAGGCCTGTCTCAACATGTGTCCATCCGTCATTCAATTCTTTCGCATCACTGAATCTGATTCTGACAGATTCTCCTTGATAGATGATGCCCATGACAACCAAAAAAAGGATGATCACAAGTATGAAAAGATGGGGGACGAATGTCTTCAATGACCTCATGGGCTGCCTCCGTCAATCGAAACCTTTCTATTTACACATATCATACTATAAAAAGCCGCAAATATCAATGATTGTTCGCGCACCCAATCACCGTTTTTGAGCGCTTAATCACGCCCTCAAAAGACATCAAATGCCATGAGTCAGAAGACGAATCCTTCTAAAACCACTTCTTCGTCTTGAAAAAGACCAACATCATTGCGACAATCACGAATGCCCCAAGCAAAAACAGGATCACAGCGTGTTCATAGCTCAGGACCCCAAAGTGGACAAAATTCATTCCAAAGAATCCTGTCAGGAATGACAAAGGAATAAAGACCGCTGAAAACACTGTGAGGGTTGTCATGATCTGGTTCATTCTGGTTGACTGGTTGTTCATGTGCAAATCAAGAATCTGTCTCATTGACTCCCTTGATTGACTGATTTGCATGTCTAGCCGCTCAAGATGGTCTTTCAAGTCATGATAGTATTCCTGGTGATCAAGATGGAAAAGACCACTGCCTTTCTCTAGCATCACTGAGAGTTGTTCGAGTATCGGCGCAACATGGCTTTTGAGTTTGAGAAGTTGCTTTCGGACCAAATAAAAGTCTTCTTGGGCAATCTCCTTGGTCTCAAGAATCTCGGTTTCGACATTGTTGATGTTTTCCTCAAGTGCTTCATAGATATCAAGATGGTTATCAGTGATGATGTCAAGGATCGCATAAAAGAGATAATCAACTGGTTTGGCCCTCACGTCCTCATCGTTTTCCAAAAGAGTCACCAAAGGCCTTAGATACGCCGGATCTGTCTCATGGAAGGAGATGACCGTATCCTTGGTCATGATTAGACTCATATAATCATCCTTGATCCCTTCACTGTCAGGATAGGACAGGTTGAAGGCCGCGAACACATAGTGCTCATGGAGCTCTATCTTATTCCGTTGATTGACATTGAAGACATCTTCAAGGGTCAACGCATCAACTGGAAATACCTCTTTCAAGGCAAGAATCCGGTTCACATCGGAGAGACCGACCACTTTGATATAGTGCTTGCCTCCGGTCTCAGACCTAAAGCCCTCCAGAACACTGATCGTCTTTTGATCAAAGGTGATCTGGGTGATTTTGGTTGGAATATGGTCGTGGATACCGGTATAGATATGGGTCTTTGGTTTGATATACATAAACGTTTTCTTTGACATCGTCACACATCCTTTCTTCTTCAAAGTCGGATGTGACTGCCTTCGTTTGTCACATCGACCTCAATCTTGGTCTCAATCCTTGATTTTAATTCACTGACGTGACTGATGACCCCAATCACCCGTCCCGTCTGATTGATTGCCATCAATGTCTCGATGGCGATGTCCAAGGACTCAGGATCAAGACTTCCAAACCCTTCATCAATGAACATTGTTTCCAAACTGATGCCTCCGGATGTCCTTTGGACAATCTCGGCAAGACCCAAAGCAAGGGCGAGCGCTGCCTTGAACGATTCCCCACCTGAGAGCGTCGAGACATCCCTTGAGGATGTCGTATAGGCATCAAAGACCTGAAGGTCAAGACCTTGTTGGCCAGCCCCTTTGGCTTTTTCGCTTTTTCGTTGGAGCAGATATCTGCCATTGGTCATGACATCGAGTTTCTGGTTAGCAGCAGCGAGGATCTCAGTTAGCCAATGGGCCAAAATATAGCGTTCAAAGGTGATCTTGTTTCCAGTCATGCCACGCGCGATGCTCGTGATCCGGTTGGTGAGAAGATAATCTTGTTCAAGACGTTCAAACGATTGATAGGATACCTTGATGGATTGAAGCAAGCGGGTGTTTGTACCAAACCGTGATGATATGCGTTCTTTGTTCTCGCGGTGGCGTAGCCTGACAGCCTCAAGCTCAGTCAGCACGGTCTCAACCGGTTGTGGATCTTCTTTCACACGGCTCTTGATCTCATCTTTGAGTTGGCTGATCTTCGCCTTCAAAGATCCAACAGATGCCTCGTAATCGGAAATCTCTCTTCTTTGTTCATCGACCACATCGCCGGTCTCAAGGGCTTCATGATAACGATCCTCAGTTGCAAAGACACGTTGCCGTCTGTTCTCAAAGACATCTTTCATTTCGGTTGCTAAGGCTTTCAGACGGGCTTCTTCCTTACTCTCGGACGCTTGTCGTCTTAGGGCTTCATCAAGCGATTGTCTGACCATCCGATCTGTCTCTTCGGTGGTCTTTGTCTTTGCCTCAAGAGCATTGGTCTTCAAAACGATCGCGCGCTGCTCATCCTTGAGCGCGTCAGAGCTCAAGGATGGATGGTCGATGGTCTTTTGGATCTCGATCAGATCCTCTTCGGTTTTCTTGATCGCGCCTTCTAGCGAGGCGAGTTTCTTCGCTGCCTGATCACGTGCTAAAGTGATGCGTGTCTCACGGTCGCCCAAGTCGTCTTGTTTTTGTCTTAATTCGGTTTGTTTGAGTTCTGCCTCTTGGATCATCTTAATATCAGATGATGCTTTCTTAACCTGGAGTTCGCTTTCTTTGATCGATTTCTCAAGTGCCTCAACGGTTGGTATCTTTTCAAAGCCTAACCTGTGAGCCTCTGCCATCAGGGTTTTCTTGATCTCATGCTCAAGGACTTGTTTGCGATTCCTGATGATGGCGTCTTCCCGGTTGTATGCCTCGCGGGCGGCTTCATAGGCCATTTCTTCTTTGGCCAATCTCTCATCATCAACGACATCACCTTCCATGACCGCCTTTTGGGGATGGTCTTTTGATCCACAGACCGGACAAGGCTCACCCGTGCTGAGGTCTAATGCCAACCTTGCGGCATGGGTATTCGCATAAAGGCGTTGGGTTTCCCTAAAGGATGCTTCCGTCTTTGAAAACAACTTTGAGAGCGTGACAAACGCGCTTGAAGATGTTTCATAATCCTTCAGGTCTTTCTGATACGTTTTGACCTTGTCAAGATAACCTTGAAGCACATCGAATTGCTTGGTCGCCTCATTCATGGTCTCATAGACATGCTTCCTTGAAGCCATCACATTTTCAAGATTTTGCACGTGCTCTTTCACTGTTTTGGTCTCATCACGTAGTGCAAAAAGTGCTTTGTTCTGATCCTCAACGTCTTCACGCAGTCCATAGATCTCATCGTTGATGGTCTGGATGTATGTCGTTTTTTCTTCTATGTCGGTGACCCGTTCAATCAGGCTTTGAAGCGTCAGTTCCCGTTTACGAAGTGATTTGATGGTCTCTTTTTGTTCCGGTAGTTTCACCATGTCTTCTTTTAGTTCGCTTTGTTTTGTCTGCAAAGCTTTGATGGTCTCTTTCAAGTCGGCCAAAAGACTCACCTGATTGGCATGCGCTTGTTTGGCGTGGATTGAATTGATCTCATCAGGCCTGATCCTGACCGCTTGGTCATAGGCCAACACAGCTTTCTTCTTGTCATCGATCTCATCACTTTTGGCAAGTGCTGATGTCAGTGTGGTCTCAAGTGTTTCCTTCATCATGATTTTCTCGTTGATCTGTCTGATGGTCCGGATCCGTTCTTTCAAGGCGTCGATTTCTTTTTCCATCGCTTCATCCTTAAGCGTTAATTCATGAAGCACTAGACGATCCTCGTGATTGGCTTCATCAAGCATCCCTGAAAGGGTATGCCAGGCGATTTCGTCCCGGTCGAGGAACTCTTTGAGTTGTGGCCGGTCATCAGTGATGATCTGCTTTGAAACCGACACAAGTTCGGTTTGGGCATCTCTGATTGACTGTCTCAAGGTATCGGACGCCTCTTTGAGCCGTCCTTGTAAGGTTTCAAAGAACCCAGTGTCAAAAATACGCCTGAAAATCTCTGTGCGGGCATCAGATGATGCGTTAAGCAATGCCTGGAACTCCCCTTGGGGAAGCATGACGATTTGTCGGAACTGGTCATGTGAGAGACCAAGGATCGATTCGATCTTGTCGTTGACCTCACCCACTTTGACCAAAACCCGGTCTGGAATAGCCAAATCAGTGAACTCGGCCTGATGGAAAACTGTGACAAAACCAGCGGCGCTTCGCATGCTTGGACGGTCTTGCTTGGGGCTTCGTTTGATGCGGTAGTGCCGACCACTCACTTCAAACTCAAGCGTGACATACGTATCGGTTGTCGGATCGGCGAAGTGACTCCGGGTTTTCTCGGAATCCATCCGATTCATCCCCGAAGCTTTGCCATAAAGAGCGAAACTGATGGCATCGAAGACCGTTGTCTTACCTGCCCCAGTCGGACCAGAGACTAAAAAGATCCCATGTCGGTTGGCTTTGGTGAAATCAATCGTCTCAACGCCTTTGAACGGTCCGAAGGCGGACATGACAAGTTGATTGATCCTCATTGGTCTTCTCCCCCTTCATGGATGGCGACCGAAGTCGATCGGATCAGTTCTTCTTCGTGTTTCGTGAGATGATGATCATTGGTCTTCATCGCAAAGTCCCGAAACAGACTGACCACGTGCTCGGGATCATCGAATCGGGCCTTTCGCATGTTTGAAATCAGATCTTTGCTGATCAACCGATCATCATCAAACATGATCTTCTGGGCATCATAGCGCATCTCCAAAAT
>JAGYLU010000044.1 GCA_018400755.1 Acholeplasmataceae bacterium | reverse complement strand
TAGAAGCCGTTTTCATTGATAGCACATGACGTAAACGTGGTGTTTCCCATCAAGTTACCGAGTTTTGTATCTTTGAAATGACAATTAAAGAAAGAGTTTCAAGAAAGGCTAGTATTCAATCAACCAATTTCTCTGAAAGAACAGTTATGAAATGATTAAAAGGTTTGGTTGAGGAAAACATCAGATCAAAAAAATATCGATTTCTATACAATATGATATGGACATGTGCAAATAAGAAGCCTCCCCTATCTTCATGAAAAAAGGCTTGATACAATTGTATCAAACCCATGCTTTTCATATGGCGCACTTTTCGTAATCACATTCCGGGTTATTACAGTGGATGCAACCACCGCGCTTGACCAGGACATCACCACAAAGCGGACAAAGTTCCTTCTCAATCTTTTCCGGGGTATAGCCACTTTGGCTGACCGTGATGTGGGTGACGTACTCCTTGACCTCTTTGGACACCTTGTTTTCCCAACGTTCCAAGACATGCATTGTCGGAGGCGTTGCCGGGTTCAGGTCCTCGGTATTCTCATTGATGCCTGCCAGAATACCGATCTTCGCACAACGGTCACGGAAGACAGTTGACCCTTTGAGCTTCTTCTCCCATGCTGTGAGGTAGATATCGGTGACATCTTTGACATTGGCGTTGTTGGGAAGGTTGAAGGTTGAGCTGATGGCGGTATCCACATATTTCTGGATGACAGCCTGAACGTTCGCCCGGTCTTCAAAGGCGATGTTCTGAGAGGTGATGAGGGCCCATGTCGGAAGTTTGTCCGGAGAGATACCCATCGCTCTAGCGAGTTGCATTGGTGTTTTTTCCCAAACATGGATGGTCTTTTCCTCGTCGAACATGGAAACAATCCGTCTGGTGTAATTGATCTGGAAGAAGGGCTCGACACCGCCGCTCACCCCGAGAATGTTGGAGATGGATCCGGTTGGAGCAATGGAGAGCAAACGGCTGTTACGCATACCGTGCGCTTTGACAAGCGCATCGGTATCGGCGTCAATGGCTGTCTTGTAGAACGATGACTTTGAGATCAAATCATAATCGAAACGGGGAAACTGTCCAAGATCCCGAGCCCTGATCGCAGATGTCCTGACGGCCACATTGAGCATCCGTCTCATCAATGTGTCTAGAAAGTCAAGAAATGGTTGGCTGCCATAAGGCAGACGCATGGATAAGGCAAGGTCAGCAAGACCCATCACTCCAAGACCGATCTCGCGGAACTTCTTGACATGTTCGCGTTGTTCCTTGAGAGCGTGACGATCACCTAACATCGTCAACAGATCATCGAGTGCGGCAATCATTTCCGAGACCACATAATCAAACCGTTCGAAGTCATAAAACGCTTCCTCAGTGAATGGCTTCTTGACAAAGGCGTTCAGATTGATGCTTCCTAGGTTGCATGAGCCATGAGGCATGAGTGGTTGCTCACCACAGGGATTGGTCGCCGTGAAGCGTACATCGGGGTATTCGCTCATGAAATGATAATCATTCATATGATCAATGAATACGACCCCAGGATCGCCCATGGTATGGGCGGCATAACCGACCAGTTCGAGAAGTTTCTTGGCATCAACCCGTTTTTCAATGATCTCATAAGGGGTTTCAAAAGACATGACCCATTCTTTTTCTTCTTTGACGGCATTCATGAAATCATCGGTCATGGCGATACTGATGTTCGCGCCATTGACTTTGGAGAGATCAAGCTTGGTCGTGATGAAATCGATGATATCGGGATGTCCGATGTTCAAAATCAACATCAACGCGCCGCGGCGATTGTCCTGCTGGGTATTCAGTGTCGTATGTGAATACTTCTCAGCGAAGACCATGACACCCGGGGTCGTGCTGCTGGTGTTGTTGACTTTCGCCCCTTTGGGACGGATATTGGATAGGTTCATGCCCTGACCGCCACCGTAGCTATATGTCCTGGCGATCTGGTAGTCAACCTCATAAATCGACTCAAGATTGTCCTCAGGGTCCTTGACCACGTAGCAATTGCTGCCGGTGATGTTGCCCTCACGGCCAATGGCGTAAAGATTGCGTCCGCCAAAGATGGCTTCTTTTCTCCTGAAGATCTTTTCAAGTGATGGCTTTCCGAAAGCGATCCGTTTGATGAATGCCTTCTTATCCTCACCATTGATCAGATACTTGCTTAAGACCATGTCCTGGCGTTCGTCGTTATCGCCCCATGGATTCTCGCGATCGGCCTTTTGGCGTTCACGGTATTTGATATATGCCTTGGCAGTCTCAAACTGCTTGGACTTCATCAGGTAGAGTTCGACATCATCCTGGATGGTTTCAATTTGGATGTCCGCGTCCGCGGGATACTCCTTGGTGATTTCCTCTGCTTGACGCATGCAATCCTCAAGTGCGACATCGACACCGACTTCCCGGTATGCCCTTAGCATCGCATAGGCAATCTTGGAGAAATCGAACGTCTCTTTTTTACCGTTTCTTTTAATGACAAACATATGGTCACCCCTTCTTGATTTCGATGATGCATGATTTGGTCGGCAGGCGTGAAATAAAGGTATGCTGAACTAAAGTTCAGCATAAGCCCTTTTTGATGCCAGAAGACCCTCGCTATGTTGACCATTGTACCATACAAAAATGACGAATAAAAGCAGTCAGCACTCTTTTTTTTGGCGTGATATGACCGGTTGGTTTTCCTTCGTTTTTGAGTGTTTGCTAAAGATGTTTTCGTGTGGCGATTTATCGTTTAATGAGAATGCTCAATCTCGACTGACACCCCTGCCAAAAAATGATACAAGCGTCGATCATGTCTGCCGTTTCGTCTTGGTCGCCTGACCGATGAAATAACTCTGGCTATCAATTGGGTGCTCGATGTGATCTGCAGCCACGTGACATCCTGAGGCATCGATCTTCCTGCCCTTGATACCGTCACGCAGCTGGATATCAAAAATCTCCTTGATCCGATCCAAGACTTGGGAATCATAAACGGGGGTTGCAACCTCGATGCGACGTTCGACGTTTCGAGTCATCAAATCAGCTGACGACAGATAGACTGCTTCATAGTCCTCACCAAAAGCGAGAATTCTGGCATGCTCAAGAAACCGGCCAACGATTGAACTCATATGGATGTGCTCAGTATGATGTTTGATGCCGGGCAAAAGGCAAGTGATACTTCGGACAATGATATCGATTCTGACCCCTGCTCTTGAAGCGATGACCAGTGCGTCCATCAACTCGGACTCGGTGATGGCATTGATTTTGAGTCTGATCCGTCCCTTTGTTCCTTTTCTCGTCTCTTCAGCAATCAGATTCAATAGCGTCTTTCTGAAACCAATCGGCGCGGCAATCAGATGATTGAGTCTGATCGTTTTGTTGCCTTGTTCAAGCCCTTCGAAAATGTGTTCAACATCTGATGTAATCCCTTCGTGTGCCGTCATGAGTGACAAGTCTGTATATTGCCTGACCGTTGTCTCGTGATAATTTCCGGTACCAATCTGCACGATACGACGCACCTTTGCATGAGGCTTCTTGACAATCAGTATGAGTTTCGAATGGACCTTGTGTGTTCCAAATCCATGAATGATTCGGCATCCTGCCCGTTCCAATCGTTCAGAAAAAATGATATTGTTCATCTCATCAAACCGTGCCCTGAGTTCCATGACAACAAGCACATCCTTACCATGTTCAGCGGCTAGGACAAGTTGTTCGATCAGACGCGCTTTTGATGCGAGGCGGTAGATCGTGATCTTGATTGAAACCACATCCGGATCCGTCGCAGCTTCGCCAAGAAGACGAATCAATGGGTCAAAAGATTCAAAAGGTAGAAAAGTCAGAATGTCACGTTTCTCCACCTGACTCATAACGGACAACTGCGGATCAAGACTATCTGGCCAAACCGGCTCAAAAGCCGGATAGAAGGATTGATCATTCCGAAATGACCTAAGTAACTGGTGCCTGATGAGATCCATCGGGATTCGAAAAGGCATCCTCGTTGCTTGGATCTGATCATGATCCACACGGTAAGAAGTCGTAAGGAAATCAATCAGGTTAGGGGGCGCACCATCTTTGACTTCAATCCGGTCCACCGACAGATGTCTCCTGATGACAAGGAGTTCTTTGACTTTGATTCGCATGTTGTAGGCATCATCATAAAGGTCGTCATAAAAGTTGATATCAGCGTTCCTTGTGACAGCGAAAATGGTTCTCCCAATCACTTTCATATCCTTGAATATCGCTTCACAATAGGATAGAATCACATCCTCAACATGGACATATCGAAGACCTGAACCTGGTAGTTTGATGACATGGTCACCAATCTCAGGAATCATGGCCAAACCGATCGCGAGACGTCCATCACGATCTTTGAGACGCACAATCACATGCGGTGTTTTGCTTTCAATCTCCGGCAAAGCATCCCCGTCATAGACAACCACTGGTTTCAAGATATCCTTGAGACGCTGATCAAAGATGGCTTTCAGTATTTTTTTATCTACTTGATCAAGTGACACCGAATCCACCAGCGATATGCCTTGACCACGGAGTTCTTCAATCAATTGATGGTAAATACGGCCACTTCGATCGACCTGTTTCTTGACAATATCAAAAAGCTCTTTGATGATCACATCAATCCTGGTCCCCGTCCGCCAGTCAATCACATCGCTTTTGACATTGATGAAGTCAAACTGACTGCCAATGCGGATCATGAAGAATTCATCAATATTGGATTGAAAAATCTGCAGAAATCGAAATCGTTCATAGAGAGGCACTTCTGGTAGTGCTGCCTCATCAAGAACGCGCATGTTGAACCTGAGCCATGAGACGTCCCGATTTTGCGTGTAAGGATAAGGTCCTTCTTGTCTAGTCTTGGAAATCATGCCCAGCGCCCATGACAATGACTTCATCATGTTTCAGGAGTTGCTGATAGAGATATCCTTCCCGGACACCAAACCGCTCAACAACGACCATATCGGCCTTGAAAAACTTTACAAGTGCCCGAAGAATGGTTAATCCCGGGACAATGGTGTGAATTCTCTCAGGAACAAATCTGATCAAGTCAACATAAACATCCTTGTCCTTTGACAAGATTTTATGATTCAACATCTTCAAATGGTCTTTGGGAATGACGTTCGTCTCAGGATCTTCATGAAAGAAGTGGCGATGGAGTTTCAAAAGCGCGCGATTCGTTCCGCCAACGGCGTATAGGCGCATATTTTCAACATCTTCAAGCCCAAGGGTTTCAAGCTGCTCAGTGAACGCCTTTTTGATATCTGAGATTTCATCTTTGGTAGGTAGAATGCACTCCACGTGTCTGACGTAGGCTGACAATGATCCAATCGGAATGGCTGATGAGTGCCTGATGACCCCTTTTTCATAGACCACGACCTCTGTACTTCCCCCTCCGATGTCCACAACAATCCCATCGTTAAATGATTCTTGAAGCATGACACCATGAAAATCACAAAGGGCTTCCTGTTCGCCGGTCAGCAACTCAATTGACAAACCCGTTTCTGATTCAAGTCTCTGGATGACATCAATACGGTTATGGACATTTCTGATTGCCGCAGTCGCAATCACATAAAGTTCTTTCACGCGACTGCGATTGGCGAGCATCGCGAACTCTTTGAGTACGGGAATGGTCTTCTCCACTCCCTCATCAAGCATGTTTCCTTGTTGATCCACATAGGACGCCAATCCCAATGTTTCCTTTTTTGTAAAATGCAGTGTCAGTTTCCCATATCGGGCACGATAGACAACCAACCGCACCGTATTCGATCCAATATCAATCACACCATACATGGCATACACCTCCAATTTATCTTATATTTTACCGCATCAAGCGGCTAATCACCTATGAAACATATTGATCTTGACTCAATCTTTAGATTGACCACCTCCCTTGCCATGTCATGAGAAGAAAGGGTATAATGGACATTGGAGGATTTCATTATGAGTCTCATGACCAGCGAAGGCCGCAAGTTATATGTCCATTTTCATCCCGTGACGACTTTTTTTCTTGTCGGCAATGCCGCCATGCTTCTCTTGGTCCTCTACCGGGGCGGATTCGAGCTCGATGTTTTATTGGAACTCGGTGCGATTTACCCGCCCTTGATCAAAGCGGCAGATCAGTGGTACCGACTCGTCAGTGCGATGTTCTTGCACGGGAGTCTCATTCATTTCCTTGGAAACTCACTTGTCCTATATTATCTGGGGAGCCATCTTGAACGGCTTCTTGGCGGTCCCAAGTATTTCGGGCTTTACATGGTCTCGGGCATCATCTCAAGCCTCACAGTGGTTTATCTTGGTGCCCAAAACACCATTACCATCGGGGCAAGCGGTGCGCTCTTTGGTGTGATTGGGGCGTTGCTAGTGCTCACATTCCTCAAACCAACATGGTTCAAGGAGACCGCCATCCGGCAGATCAGACAGTTGGTGATCATCAACCTGGTCTTGACCTTCGCCATTCCAAACATCAGTATCACTGGTCATGTCGGGGGCCTTGTCGCTGGCATCATCCTGATTTTCCTGGTTGTTCCCAAACACCCAGCGTTCATCAGCAAAGTCAATCGACTGCGGGAGAGCCAGATACAAGAAAGAAAAAACCGGATATCCGAGGAAGAAGACGACGAGGACCGTTGGGTCTCATGAGCCGATATCTAAAAAAATTGGCCATCTGATTGATGGCCTTTTTCATGCACTGAGATATGCTTCCTTGACCTTGGGGTCATGAAGAAGCGTTTCTGAGGGTCCTTCGGTGACAATTTTTCCAGTTTCAAGCACATATCCATAATCGGATATGGACAACGCCCGATGGGCGTTTTGCTCGACCAGCAAAATGGTCGTGCCTTCCTTGTTGATCTCTTCGATGATCGCGAAAATCTGATCGACTAGCAATGGAGCGAGTCCCATCGACGGTTCATCAAGCAACATGATCCTTGGTCTTGCCATCAACGCCCGTCCCATCGCGAGCATTTGTTGCTCGCCTCCGGATAACGTCCCAGAGACCTGATGGATCCGTTCTTTGAGTCTGGGGAAATGATGAAAGACGCGGTCCAAGTCTTGCTTGATCCCTGCAGCATCCTTTCTCGTATAGGCGCCCATCTCAAGATTTTCCAAAACCGTCAGTTCAGGAAATACCCGTCGTCCTTCCGGCACATGAGAGATTCCAAGTTCAACGAGTTTGTGGGCTTCAAGTTTCAGTGTTGGTGACTCCAAGAACAATATGTCGCCTTGTTGAGCGGATATCAGATTTGAGATTGTCTTGAGGATGGTTGATTTTCCAGCCCCGTTTGATCCGATCAAGGTGACAATCGTCCCTTGTTTGACATTGAAACTGACGCCTTTGATGGCGTGAATCGCGCCATAGTAGACGTGAAGGTCTTTGACTGTGAGCATCTCAACCTCCCAGATACGCCTTGATGACGGCGGGATGCTTTCTGATGTCGGCGGGTAATCCTGAAGCAATGATCTTTCCATAGTCAAGCACGATGATTCTTTCACAGATCCCCATGACCAGACGCATGTCGTGCTCAATCAATAGGATAGAGACATGAAACGTCTCTTTGATCAATCGGATGGTGGCCATCAGTTCCTCGGTTTCCTGTGGATTCATCCCCGCTGCCGGCTCATCAAGAAGGAGAACCTTCGGATTGGTCGCGAGCGCTCTGGCAATCTCAAGCTTGCGTTGTTTGCCGTAAGGGAGGTTCTTCGCCAAATCGTTGGCATAATCATCCATTTGGAAGACCTTCAGAAGTTCATGGGCAACTCCCGTGGCCTCATCTTCCTCCCGATTGAACCGTTTGGTCTTGAAGACCCCTTCAAGAAGCGAATAACGCATCCGATTGTGATAGGCGACCCGAATGTTGTCAAGGACCGTCATGTTCTTGAACAGACGGATATTTTGAAATGTCCTCGAACTCCCTAGCATCACGATGTCGTTGGGGCGCAGTTTGGCAACGTTTGTCCCATTCAACGTGATGACACCCTCGGTTGGTTTATAGACACCGGTGAGGAGATTGAAAATCGTCGTCTTCCCCGCCCCATTGGGACCAATGAGACCGACAAGTTCATTTTCATGGATGGTGAGTTCGAAGCCGTCGACGGCTTTCAAACCACCAAAATTGATTGACAGTTGACTGATATCAAGAATAGCCATGGTCTCACTCCCCATCTGGTGTCGTGTGTGTCTTTCGCTTGAACCGCTTGAACAAACGCTTCATTTTTCTTTTCGCCCCTTGAATCGATATGACGATCTCTTTGGTCCCCATCAGACCTTGTGGTCTGAAAAGCATTGTCAAAACCAAAAGCGCACTGTAGACAAGGAGTCTGTAATCCGCGAACTCCCTGAGCATTTCCGGAAGAAAGGTCAGGACAGAGGCCGCGATCACAGCTCCGGAAAGGCTTCCCATACCGCCAAGGACAACAATCACGAAGATATCGATTGATTTCACGAAATTGAAGGTGACAGGAGAGAGAAATCCGATATGGAAGGCATAGATTGCACCACCGATGCCACCAAACATGGCTGCCATCAGAAAACCGATGATCTTATACTTGGTGACGTTGATCCCGACACTTTCACTGGCAATCTCATCCTCACGAATGGAGATCATCGCCCGGCCGTGTCTAGAATTCATGAATAGCGCAATGATGATGACGACACTCGCCATTGTGAAATAGGCGAGTGGGAAACTCATGATCTTGGGGATTCTGGTCAAACCCTGCGCCCCATTCGTGACGTCAAGATTGGTCAGGATCACCTTGACGATTTCTCCAAACCCCAGCGTCATGATGCCAAGATAGTCCCCTCTGAGCCGAAGTGCTGGTGTCCCGACAATCAAACCTGCCAGAAGCGAGACAAGCATCGCAACAACTGAAGATACCGCGAATAGTGCGAGATCGCTTGCGATTGAGTCTCTCAGGGCAATCGCTGTCAACGCCGCACCATACGCCCCTAAGGCCATGAATCCGGCGTGTCCCAAAACGAGTTGACCGAGAAATCCGGTCGCGATATTGAGTGATGTCGCCATGATGATGGCGATCATCACAAGAATGAGAATCCCGACGATGTATCTTGAGAACACACCGGTTTCAATCAAGGTGTTCAAAATCAGGAACAGACCGAACACCAGAATGATGACCGAGATGATTCGGTCGTATTTGATCCAGAAGGCTTTCATTGGTCACACCTTCTCTTTCGTATGCTTGCCGAGGATGCCAGAAGGCTTGAACAAAAGCACGAAAATCAGAATTGAGAACACAATCGCATCCGTCCATCTCGTCGCATCTTTCCAGATCATGGAGAGAAATCCGTTCGAGACCGTTTCGAGCAACCCAATCAGATACCCACCAAGCATCGCACCCCCGATGTTGCCGATGCCTCCAAGGACCGCCGCGACAAACGCCTTCAGTCCGGGCATGACACCAAGGGTCGGATAGACCTGAGAATAAGAAAGGCTGTAGAAGACTCCGCCAAGCGCACCAAGTGCGCTTCCAATCGCGAATGTGAGTGAAATCACGCTGTTGACATTGATGCCCATCAGGCGGGCGGCATCCTGATCCTGAGAGACCGCACGCATCGCTTTGCCCGGTTTTGTCTTCCTGACAAAGAAGGTGAGGAGCACCATGAATCCAACCGAAAAGACGAGTGTGTAGATGGTCAGTACCGGAATATCAAGTCCGAAGATGATCACTCTGGTCTTAGGAATCAGTCCCGGCATGACCTTGGGTTCTGCCCGAAACAACAAGAGCGCAAGATTCTGTAAAAACAGACTCATCCCAATGGCGGTGATGAGCGCAGAAATCCGTGGTGCTTTCCGAAGTTTCTTATAGGCCACCCGTTCGACAAAGACCCCCATCACGGCGGCTGCAGCCATCGACATCAAGATGATCAGGATGACGGCGAACACTGAATTTGAAAAGGGAATCGACGTTGCGAAAATAAACGCAAAATACGCACCGAACATCATGATGTCCCCGTGCGCAAAATTGATGAGTCTGATAATGCCGTAGACCATCGTGTATCCGATCGCCACCAAGGCATAGATGCTGCCGGTGTTCAGTGCATTGATGAGTTGTTTCAAGACATAATCCATACGGCCACCTCAGTGAAATGGAATAGGGGAGATGTGTTCTCCCCTATATCATTTTGTTTATGAATGTTCGCGCCTTAAGGTCATTCTCCTTGAATCTTGTCGATGACGACGTGTTCGCCTTCAACGACCTGAATGACGGTGATGGCCTTGATCGGATCACCATTGGCATCAAACGAGATGGCACCGGTCACGGCATCAGCATAGGTCAATGCCTGCAAAGCAGCAACAACATCGGCATACTCTGTCGAATCTGCAGCTTTGAACGCTTCATAGAGTGCGTAAACGGCGTCATAACCAAGCGCGGCAAGCGCATTCGGGGCAGTATCATATTCAGCTGTGAAGTTGGCGACAAAATCCTGAACATTCTGGGCCGGGTCAGTCTTGGCATAATGGTTCACGAAGTAATGACCTTCCGCGACATCCGCATAGTCACCTTCAATACCATCCCAACCATCGCCACCAAGGAACGGCGTGTCACCAAAATTCAACTGGGCGGCCTGAGTCAGGATCGCCCCGACTTCAGCCACATACGCCGGGACGAAGACAACGTCGTAGGCACCCGCTTGAATCTGGGTCAATGTCGCATTGTAGTCATCAGTTCCATTGGTGAAGGAATAACTCTCAACAGTGAGTTCAGCCGCCTCATAGGCATCGATGAATGCCAACGCGAGACCTTCGGAGTAAGCGTCATCGACGTTATAGAAGACAGCAGCATTGGTCGCTTCAAGCTGTTCAATGGCGAACTGGGCAGCGACCGCCCCTTGGTAACTGTCGGTGTAGCACGCCCTGAAGACATTCGGAGCATCGACTGTGACATCGGGATGCGTCGCGGTTGGCGAGAGGATCGGGATCCCTTCAGCAATCGCCAAATCCTTGATCGCGAGGGTTTCACCGGAGAATGTGCCACCGACGATCGCAGAGACTTCATCCTGAGTGATCAGGCGGTTATAGACATTGACACCTTCTGCAGGAAGGCCTTGTGTGTCATAAGCAATGATTTCAAAATCTTTGTCGAACAAGCCGCCAGCAGCGTTGATTTCATCAGCTGCGAGTTTCGCGCCTCGTTCAACAGCGACACCATAGTGCGAGTACTCCCCACTCAAGGGGCCAAACACGCCAATCTTGATCGTTTCCTCCCCGCTGTCGCAGGCGGAAAGACCGAGTGCGACGATGAAAGCAAACATGAGAACTGTCAGTTTTTTCATGAAAATTCACCATCCCTTTTTCTAAAAATTTAAAGCCATGTTACTACACATATGGGGCGTTGTCAATCGTCGGCAAGACTTTTGTAAGAAACTTTCAAATGAAAATGCTTTCATAGTCAAACAATCTTCAAGATGTCCAAGAAACAACAAAAAAGCGTCAACGGTGCTTTCTTGTACCGTTGACGCCTGATCGGTCATCAATCATGTGTTTTCATGAAACGTTCATTGTTTTCTCTTCATCTCATACATCCGGTTGTCAGCGCTCATATATAGGCTGTCCATATCCATACCCGGATGATGTCTGTTATGGCCATAGGAGAATGCCAAGGTCCTCAACTGTGGCACATCACTTTCTTTCATCAGATCGATGATGCTTTCAATCGATGACGCTTCATATGGCGCTTTGTCATCTTCAAACACGACAATGAACTCATCACCGGCCAGTCGGGCAATCATCTTGTTTTTCGGATAGACCTGCTTCAAAATCTCTGAAAAGCGGACAAGCACCTGATCACCAATATAATGTCCGTAAGAGTCATTGATCTCCTTGAAGTTGTCCAAGTCAATCAGAAGCAAGCTGAATGGTTTCCTCTTCTCAATCAACATCCGGGCATAGTCCTCAAACGACTGCCTGGTAAAAAGCAACGTCAGATAATCGTGTGCCCCGGTCGTTGTTTCCAAAAAGATATAGGCAATCAGGACGCCCAGACCAAGTGTCGTCCAAGTGAAAAACAAGTAGGGCTCCATCAGCTGCAACAAACTCCCCGCGAAAGGAATCAGGAAGAAGGTCA
>JAGYLU010000043.1 GCA_018400755.1 Acholeplasmataceae bacterium | reverse complement strand
TTTTCAAAGTCAAAGATTCCCCTTTAGTTATATGATTATGATTCTTATTCAAAAAACACCTATCAAATTCAAATGAATGTCTTGATCAGCCACCTCCTTGATCGAATCCACGCATGGTGTGCACTTACCGTCGCGTGCTTTATTTTCCTTATAGCCCAATACTATGATTTTTTTATGTCGTTGACAATCGATTATAGCAATATGACAAGGGTGTTGTCGTAATGTGTTGACGAATAAGTCCACCATCATGTATGATAAATGCACACGATATAATACTACGAAAACGCTTGAATGATAAGGACGAAGCCATGGCGGGAAATGATTTGGGAAAGAAAATACAAACACTCAGGAAACAAGCCGGAATGACACAACGCGATCTTGCTGAGAAACTAGTGACAGCCGGATCAACCATATCCAACTGGGAGACAGGAAGACGTCTTCCAAGTATTGTCGATCTTGCAAGGATTGCGGATGCTTTTGGTGTGTCAATCAGCGCTTTCGGACTTCAAACGTCCAAGGCTGATGATCTTGGGATTATGACTGAAGGTATCGAAAATATCCAAGTGATTGTTTACAAGCCATATCTCAAAGAGTTGTCAGTGAGTTTTTTGGTTGCGATGCTCTCATCCGCGATGTTTCTATATGCAAGCATCATTGCTCCAGATAGCATCATCGGAGCGTTTTTGTTTATGAGCGGATTGCTGGGGATGATCATCGCTTTCACCTTGAGTATCTTCAAACTTATGGGTGGACGTCAGAAACACTATGTGACGCGACTTGTCCCATTGACATCCGAAGTTGGTTATAAGACAAAGATGGATCAAAGATTGGTTGAGACATATCATAAGCGACTAAAGATATTTGCTTTGATTGGATTTGCTGTGAGCATGATGACGTATGGTCTTTTCATCCATCTGAGCACACTCATGCGCAGACCAGTTGTCGCACTTATCGGAGGATTTGTTGTTGTGATTGCGCTTGGCGTTCACATCATGCGTATGAATCTCTTGAGAAAAGACAGTTTGTTCAAGATTTTCATTCCTTATCATCGGGCTAACAAGAATCTCATCTCATATCTCTTGATGTTTGCGCTGTCATCGGATATGGTTATATACGTCGCGATGATGTTTCAACTGGTGGTTGCCAAACTTGAAACGATCCAGCCAGTTTTGGCTTTGTTTGTGGGACTCTCGGGGTTGGTTTCTCTAGCCATCTCTGTGATACTCTTCTTTGTTTATCACCGGTATGCGGCATCCTATGATTTGATAGTCACTGATTACCATTAAGGCGTTTTCGAGGGAGACCATGATTTCAAGCATTGGCAAGAGACTTGGTTGGCCGTTTGTAAACCTTGTATCTTTTTGTGTTTTTGACAAACCAATTATAATCACATGGTTGAAATCGTGAAATCAATAGAACTAGACAGTCGATGATCATGCTTATGCTCCACGGATCCTAGGGAAACTTTGGGGTCACTCTTTGATCACAAAAAGGACATGCAGGTTTCTGCACGTCCTTTTTTTGGAGGGATTAGGCTTTATTCAGTGACGTTTGGGCAAACGCCTTGATAACCACCGGTACCTTGTTGGCCATTGGCACCAGCATGCTTGAACATCTTTTTGAAGCCGTTGGCGAGATCATAACCAGCACCGAACATACGATCTCTTGAGAAAGCTTTCAGATGATTGTTTGAGGCGTTCATCAAGTTCAAAAGGCAGTTCTCACATCGTCTGGAAGATTTTGGGCAAGGAATGCTTCATAGATTGCGATATTGGCGATTTCAGCTTCAACACCAGCAGCCAATGCTTCTGAGACTGAGTCATAGACAGGATGTCGGTGACATCGACATCTGGTAGGTCAATGCCGTAAGTCTCAAAAACAGCAACAGCAGATCGATATGGGTCTGTTCAGCAAGCACAATCTTTGTGAGTCTGATCTCACCGAAGGTTTCGATGATGGATTCATAAGTGGCTTTGGCGAGGATCTCATCGGTAGAGGCGACGATTAACATGTCTTCTAGAAGATAGGCACCTGTGTCATCAGTCTCAAGTGTTTCAAGATGGCGTCAGTATCAACAGCTGATGCGTTGACCGAGAACCCAGCGAAGACGAATCCGGCAATGAGTAGGGTGAAGATTGAAGCGATGATCAAAGTTTTTTTCATGGGTGAATCCTCCTTGTTGTGGTGTGTTTCGCCAATGATACGCTAGAGGATGGGGTTTTATTGCCAGTATGGGAAAGAATGGGTAAAGATGTGAGAGAAAAGAGGTTTTGATAGATCGCTTCTTGATAGTGAATGGAGATTGATCGTCTGATAGGATGTCCTCGATCTGCGCGATTTGTAGATTTATAGAGCACCTGAATACATCAGCTTCTGCGTATGGTATAATCGACCTAAATCAGCCAAGTCATCCATTTTGAAGATGACTGGTTTCGAAAGGGTCATATGAATTACTTCTTAACGAATACGACAAAAACAACATTCTTAGCCTATATCAAAGACGCATTATCAACATGCGATGCGTTTTATTTTAGTGTGAGTTTCATCAAGAAGGCGGGATTGACACTGATTGAAGACGATATCCTTAGAGCCTTAAGACGTGGGGCGAAAGGATCGCTTATCACATCTACGTATCAAAACTTTACTGATATTAAATCTTTACAGACGTTATTGGCATGGAAAAAGACTTTTGAGGATTTTGATTGCCATCTTGATCATCAATCGTTTGGTGATCGGGGCTTCCATTCTAAAGGATACTTATTTGCCTTTCCTGATCGCTATGAGATCGCGATTGGATCATCAAATTTGACGCTTTATGCATTGAAGAAAAATGTCGAGTGGAATCTCATGGTTTCCTCAATTGATGCTGGAGGATCATACCAAGATGCCCTTCTTAACTATCAATTGCTTTGGGAACAAACCTATCCACTTGAAGATGAGTTGATTAAAAGTTATCAAAACGATTTTGAATATGCCATCGATCGATGGGATATGGACTATGTGCATGTCTTTCAAACCATTGAACCCAATTTCATGCAAAGAAAAGCATTGAAAGAGATTCGAAGGTATCGTGATCTAGGCATCGATAAAGCCTTGGTTGTGGCTGCGACGGGGTCAGGAAAAACCCATCTTGCAGCATTTGATGCCAAACACTTTGATGCTGCTCGGGTTTTGTTTGTTGTGCACCGCGAAAATATCTTAGTGAATGCCAGAAAGATCTTTCAACAGATCATGGGACCACAATACACAACTGGTTTGTTCACTGGTCACGAGAAAGTCATTGATGCAGATCTTGTCTTCGCGACAAATCTAACACTGGCAAAGAACTTAGATGTCTTTGACCCTGTTGATTTTGACTATATCATTTTAGATGAAGTCCACCATGCAGCTGCTGAGACATATCAAAGGATCATTGAATACTTTAAACCACTCTTTCTCCTTGGGCTTACAGCAACGCCTGAACGCACCGATGATGTTGATGCGATCTATGACCTCTTTGATGAACGAGTGCCTTTTGATCTTCGTTTGAGAGATGCCATCATCAATGAGTTGGTTGTTCCATTTAAGTATTATGGGATTAGGAATCAGTTATTGTCCTATGATCAAAGAGAAGAAAGAACACTTGTTCATCAAATGAGAGATCCTGATAATGTCGATTTCATTGACCTAGAAATTAGAAAGCATCTTCCAAAGGGAAAACTTAAAGCGATTGCCTTTTGTATGAATATTGGTCATGCCAAAGCCATGGCAGATGAGATGAGGCTGAGAGGGTATCATACCCGTGATCTTGTTGGTCATCATTCGGTTGGTGAAAGACTGAAAGCTTTTCAAGATCTACAAGATGAGAATCATCCTTTACAAATCATCTTTGCTGTCGATATATTGAATGAAGGGATCGATATTCCCGCCATCAATATGGTGCTCTTTTTGAGACCAACCGAATCATCGATTGTGTTCTTGCAGCAGCTTGGACGGGGACTCCGTTTGTATCCTAATAAAGCATATTTGACCGTGCTCGACTTCATTGGTAATGCGTATAAACGTAGTGTTCAAATCGCGCGTGCCCTTGGTACGCTTTCAAGAAGTACGATTATCGAGAAGAAACTGCTCGTCGACCTTGTGAGAGACGACTATCAATCCTTAGAGATTCCAGGGGTTGAAGTACATATTGATCCCTTGAGTAAAGAAGAGATCATTGACCATATTCAAAAGACGAATTTCAACTTGACTAGATATCTGAAAAATGATTATCAAACGTTTAAGACCTATATTCATGCACCCACATATCCGACCCATATGGATTATTACAATAATGACTTCGCGCCTGACTTGATTCGCTTTATTCGGGTGAGAATGAATGGTATTAAGAATGGATCCTATTATGCGTTTTTAAAGAAGATTGGTGAAAAGGTTCCTGATTTTTCTGAACAGCAGATGATGTTATTGTCTTTTGCATCCGGTTTGCTTCCTTTGGTTCGCCGTGAAGAGTTTGATATATTGTCCTATTTGATTGATGAAGAACAGGCGCCTTTGAAAAGCATTCAAGATCACTTATCGATGGTTTCTGGGCTGAACCGACCTAAGCACGTGAAGAGTGCCATCAACACCATGAAGAAATTTCTTGAAGGTATGTTTTATGAGAACATGATTGATGGCAAACATCACTATATCCTCAATCTCGATCGAAACGATCATGTGTTTATCAACCATTTACAAGACTTAATCGCATATGGCCTATCATGTTATGATGATGTCTTTGGAGCCGGTGATCACGATCTGAAACCGTATGTTGACTATACAACAGAGCAATTTATGATGGCAACCTGTCAAAGCGATGTCTATGTGTATCAAAAGGG
The DNA here is from genome assembly GCA_018400755.1 of Acholeplasmataceae bacterium. GTDB lineage: Bacteria > Bacillota_I > Bacilli_A > Acholeplasmatales > Acholeplasmataceae > RECG01. The sequence continues at coordinate 7,684 of JAGYLU010000043.1, read as the reverse complement.
GACGAAGATCGAGTCGGATGGTACGATCTATATTTTGGCCCAACTGAAGAAAGGTACGCAAACACTTGATCATTTGAAATATGAGGACCGCTTCATGAGTCCGACTGTCTTTCAGTGGGAAAGCGAAACAAGGACAACGATGACATCGGCAAGAGGACAAAAGCTGATCAATGCCAAAACGGTGCATCTATTGATTAGGAAAACGAAAGAAGAAGACGGTATAACACTACCTTACACCTATATCGGAACAGGTCAGATGACCAATCCAAGGGCATCAGACAACAGCGAAAAAACGCTGCTCTTTGATATTGTTCTCGATCAAGCACTACCGCAATACTTACAATATGATTTTCTACTGAAAGGCACAAACGATGAAGACAATTGAAGTGGTTGCTGCAGTCATCCAAAATGGTGAGACCTATTACTGTGCACAGCGGAAAGACGAAGGCGAACTCGCTAAGAAATGGGAGTTCCCCGGCGGCAAGATCGAAGCGGGTGAAACGCATCATGAAGCGATCAAAAGAGAGATTTTTGAAGAACTTGGGGCGGTGATTGATGTCGATGACTTCATCATGACAGTTCATCACACCTACCATCGGTTTCATCTGGTGATGCATGCATACAGATGTCATATCAAAGAAGGATCGTTGGTTCCTGAGCAGGCATTTGGATGATAGATGGGTCCGTGTTAAGGACATGCATCAGCTTGACTTTGCAGCAGCTGATCTGCCTATCATAGAGATGATCAAGACCTTTAAGAAGTCTTGATCATCAAACGTATTGATGTCTAGAGAAAAGGAGGATGCACATGAGGCGTCACTTGATGACTCTGATGCTCTTTTCGTTTGTCTTTGGATGATGATTTCTTGTGAGCGTTCACCTGATGATGAGTTGTTCGAGATTCCAGTGGTGACGTCGAGACGCTTTCGAGCACCTGTTCAGACCAAGAGCTATGTTGAAGCGTTTGTGACAGTGAAGAGATCTAGAAGAGACCAAAGTATGATCAATGTACCAGCCAGGATCAGACTGAGAGCAATAGTACCTTGAATTATGATAAAAAGGCGTATAAGATCAAATTTGATGAGAAGAGAGTCATCCTTTGGAATTAGAGGATTTGGTCCGGCAAAGGGATTTTGTGTTGCTTGCTGAATACGCGGATCTTTCGATGATGAGAAATACGATTGCCTATGGATATAAAAAGGATGCTCAGGACCTCTTTTGTGACAGAGACCCGTTATGTGCGTGAGTCTAAATGATGAGCCACTTGGTCTTTATGTGCTCGCCGAACAGACGGAGAGTTGATGATGTCCGTCTGGATTTGGACACATCTGGTGAACTTGATCCTTTCAAGACCGATACGGTATTTGCTTGAACTTGAGGCCGATACAAGAAGACGACAGGCGGAAGGAATCCTCCTGATGAGAGACTTCTTTCAGTTGTCGGATATACGGATCTTGAGCTTGAACTTGGTTACTGGAATTTCAATGATTACATCCTATCTATGAATCCGCGTGGTATGTCGTCAAAAAAGTGATGCGAAGTCAGAAGCTCAGGTCTCTTATATCCAGTCAGTTGTGACATCCCTTTATGATGCCATTTATAAGACTAAAACCAAAGAAGCGGTTGAGCAGTTTATGGATATCGACTCGGCGGTTGATATGCTTCTCTTTCTCTTGATTGTCTCTGACAATGATGCCAATTACAGCAGCATGTCTTTACAAGGATGCTCACGCGCTTTGTTGTCGGACCACCTTGGGACTATGATCTCGCCTTTGGAAACAACGTAGGATATCATGAGCCTGACAGGTATCACATGGTTCATTTTCTTGACCAGTTGTCCTTCGACATATCCCTGGTTTCAGGCATTGATCATCGAGAGATATGAAGTAGCGAATGAGGATGTCGACCTAAAACAATCACTTCTTGACGAGATCAAAGCGTATTCAGACGCAGTACAAAGACGCTATCGTATCAGACCGGGACTTCTTGGCTGTTCCCCCATCAGGATGGAGGATAGCACTTCTATAACAAGGCGGGCATTGATGATTGGGAAGTGGCGGTATCAACGCTCGAAGATTGGATTATTGATCGGTTTGTCTTTGTTGTTGACACGCTTGCGAGTTTGCCCGAACCGAAATCAACCCTCAACCGGATGATTTGTTTTTCACAAGTCACCACGCACACGAGACCGGTCGGAATCCCAACTGGCCTCTTTTATTTGCTGGTTCATGACAGGATTTGTTGTTTTATCATGAGTGAATCGGGCTTTTTTGAACGAAATATCATAATGACTATTGACAGTTGGTGAATATTGACATATAATTTAGTAAAAATACACAGTAAAAAAATTAACACTGAACAAATGCCTGATTGACCATCCCAAAAAATAGAAAGGAGAATGCAAGCGATTACATCGACTTGCAAAGGTGGTTATGAAAAAGCTTATTGTCTTGTTGTTTGTCATGGTTGGTCTTATGGTTTCAGGATGCGAGGAATCCAAAGACATTGAAGCGATTCTAGGTTTAGTCAAAGATGAGGTGATTGTTGGATTCTCAGACGGTTTGGAAGTCACTGAGAACCTGGTGTTCCCTGTGACCTCTACTGACTATGCGACTGCCGATATTGTCTGGACTTCGAGTAACACAGATGTGATTGCTGAAGACGGTACCGTCACTCCTACACTTTATGATTCAAATGTCACCATCACGGTGACCATCACGTATCTTGGACGTGAGGTGACGGAGTCATTTGATGTGATTGTACTAGGCACGTTTGATGCCGAAGATCATCTGGCTTGGCTTGATACGTTTGAAAAACCGGATCTTGTTGATGGCGTTATCACATTACCCTCAACTGAGAATATCTTCGGTTATGACGCGTCTTTCAGCGTTGATCAAGGGCTTGTCATTATCGAGGGCGTAATCACGCTCCCTGCAAGTGCGCTTGAGGACGGGCTGACCTTTACCTTGACGTTGACATCACACGATGAGGAAATCACATTTGACTATGTGGTTATGCCACCCAATCAGTTGAATGCGGTAGAAAATATCCGTTATGAGAACAATCAGATTCTTTGGGATGGAGTTGATGGCGCGGATGTCTATCATGTCACCATTTACAAGGCTGAGTTGGTTGTTGTCGATGAGGACGCAGATGAAACTTCGATTGCATTTGTTGATCAAGCGGGGTATTATGATGTTTATATCACAGCCAAAGATTCGAGTGAAGTGATGAACGACTCCGGTGAAGCAATGACAACGATTTCTGTGCTCAGTGAAGCGGAAACCATCATCATTGAAGCTGAGGATGGTGCACTTAATGATGGTATGTATAAAGGTAACGAACTTGCCAGCGGTGGTGCTTATGTTGGTGGTATTGACAATGTTGGCCAAGGTATCATGTTGATGGTTTTGGTCCCAGCAGAAGGAGATTATCTGTTGGATGTCTTCTATTCCACAGGATTCCCACCATCAGCTCATGAGGTGTTTATCAATGGTGTTTCACAAGGAAAAGTCACCTACACAACCAACACGGGTTGGGGCGGCGAAGGTTACTATGTTTCCGACTTTTCCCAGATTGTTGTGAGCCTCGATTCAGGTTATAATGAGATTGTCATCCAAAAGACCAATGAATCAGACAATTGGACAGAACTGGACAAAGTCGTTCTGACACCAAATGGATCATTGTTCTACAATGTGGATGATCTTGATGATGTGGAGATTCCTGTCTACACCTTGCAAGCCGAATGGGCAAATATGATTGGTGGTAACATCGGTATCCGCGTCAATGAAGTGGCATCAAATGGCGCATATGTCGGTGGTATCGATAATGTCGGAGATGGCATCAAATTCAGATTCTTCGCTGTTGAAACAGGGACTTACACCATGACCATCAAGTATACAACGGGTGTCGACAACCCGCAACACGAAGTCTTTGTTGGTGAGACGTCCTACGGCAAAGTGATTTATACCCAAAACACGGGCTGGGGTGGCATCGGATTCTATCCGAATGCAGCCATCACAATCCAAATTGACTTGGTTGAAGGTGAAAACAGCATTTCAATTTTGAAGACCGGTGAGACTGATCAATGGGTTGAGCTCGATATGGTTATGCTTGAACTTGATTTGACTGAATAATCAATAGATTGGACGTGCAGCCTTGACGTCACCCGTCAAGGCTGCTCTCTTCATGGAGGAGCCTTATGCAAAATTTGAGTTTTGATTTGAACAACGATGTGATCAAAGAAGGCATCTTCTCGTTTTCGTGTGAGGTCTTTACCTTTGAGAATCTATACACTGTCGCACGGGGAAGCTATGTGAAACATGGGAATTACTACCAATCATCTAACATGCTAGTCCATGGTGGACAAACAGGTAGCAAGGGATGTGTCGGTCTGAAGATCAAACCGATCAATGATACGTCATATCATGTATCTCTGAAAGCAAAACTGTTAAAAACCATTAGATCTGTCAAATTGAGAGTGAGTTTTTCAGCCAATGCCAAGATTCTCTCATTGATCAATGGCGAACACCATCGTATTGACCATGATGGATTGCTGATACGTTATCCGGAAGGATGGCGTGATGTCTCTACCCCATTGGTCATCCTTGAAGCGGATGACGGATTGTTCTATTATTTCAGAAGTCTTGACAATCAAGTCAGAGAAAAACGTTTTTACATTCAAAAAGATCAGAATAGTGATCAATTGGTCATCGAGCTGATTCACGAGGAGCTCGCAACCGTCATGGCCGAAGATGTTGTTTGCCCGACATGGGAGGTTGGTGTCTCAGAAGATCTTGAATCCATCTATCAAAAGCATGCTGAGATGATTGCTGAGCACTATGGTCTTGTACCTTTTCAAGACAGGACCGATGTCCCTGACTGGTTGAAGGACATATCACTTGTGGTCACTTGCCATATGCAACATTGGACAGGACACATTTTTAATACCTATGATGATTGCTTGAAAGCCATCACCAAGATATCGGAATGGATTGATCCCCGACATGTCCTGGTCTATTTGCCTGGTTGGGAAGGCAGATACTATTATCAATATGGTGATTATCGAGCTGATGAAAGGCTTGGTGGAGCGGTTCGATTGAAGGCCATGGTTGATGGATTGCACGCACTTGGCGCACATGTGATGCCCATGTATGGTATCAATATGGTCAATCAAGGATTGGAGAATTTCGAACAATGGGGGCGACCTAGTGAGTTCACATTTCCTTCTGGCGCGAAGTTGCATCATGGGTCCGTCGATTGGGACGGATCGAGACATTATGATCATTTTACCAATGCCAATTTGAACCCAGCATCCCCAAAATGGCAGTCTCGCCTTGTCTCACAAATCAGACATCTATCGGATGAATTCGGATTTGACGGTGCGTTTCTTGATATTGCAGCGGTTTGGGTCAATGATTCAAATCACGACCTGTTGCCGGGAATTATAGAGATGGTCCGAAAGATCAGGGCAGACAACCCCTCATTTGTTGTTGGTGGGGAAGGTTGGTATGATGGACTGACGAAAGCGATGCCGCTTTTCCAATGCGGTCATACCGAAGGCAAGATGCATTACCATGACATGCCATATGAGGGATTCTTCACGCCGTTCGCGCGGGAGTTCGCCCATTTGTCATTAGGTGATGTCTCAAGGGGCAGTACCGGATGTCATGAGCTCGGATACAACCCTGAAACCATGACACCAAGTCGCAAAGGGATTATTCCAACGCTTGCGCTTGTGGATCAGACGATCGAAAAAGAAGAGGCTAAAGTCAAAATAATCATAGACCAAGCCCTTGAATATCAAAAGGAAGTTATTGATGGTGACACAGACTAAGACGCTTGCTTCCCGCCGGCGAAGAAGAGACAACATATTTGGGTATTTGTTTATCTCCCCGCAGTTGCTCGGGCTCTTTTTGTTCGTTCTCTTCCCGGTAGTCGCATCTGTCTATCTGTGTTTTACTCAATGGAACTTCATTGATTTTCCAGTATGGGTCGGACTAGACAATTTCAAGACAGTGTTTGCTGACAGGGTCTTCTATAAGGCCGTTGGGAGTACGGCCGTCTATCTTGTCTTGACTGTCCCTTTGACGATGTTGGTTTCTTTGACATTGGCCATTTTGACTAATCGGCCATCGAAACTCTTGAAGTTTTACCGGGCAGCGTTTTTTCTACCGATGGTCACCTCAACGGTGTCGATTGCCTTGGTCTGGTTTTGGATTTATGAGCCGACTTCAGGGATACTCAATCAGACGTTGAGATTCATTGGAATCAGTGAGCCTCCGTCTTGGTTGCTCGATGTCTTCTGGTCGAAGATTGCGGTTGTCATCATGTCAATCTGGCTCAAGATGGGTTACTACTATATCATCTTTGACGCAGGAATAAAAAACATTCCGAAGGTTTTGTATGAAGCTGCGGAGATGGACGGAGCGACATCCTTCCAAAAGATCAAGAAGATCATGATACCCTTATTATCACCAGTCATGTTTTTCGTGTCGATCATGTTGTTCATTGATGTGTTCAACATGTTCAATGAAGTCTATATCATGACCAAAGGTGGTCCTGATTTCTCTACGTACACACTTGTGATGTATATATACTTCAGTGCGTTTGGCGGACGGTTCAATATGGGTCAGGCAGCGGTTGGAAGCATGGTCTTGTTTCTGTTTGTCGGGGTAATCACGTTGGTTCAGTTCAAGATTGCCAGAAAGAAGGTCTTCTATGAGTAAGACAATCCGACACAATGGAATCACGATCATCTTATTGGCAATCGCCTTCATGTCCATTTTCCCGTTTCTATGGATGATTCTGACCTCTTTCAAAGTGCCAGAGCAAATATTCAATGTTGGCGTGCCATTGTCTGAACTTGAGTTCTCACTGGAATCTTATCGCCAGGCCATTGTGAAGAGCAATTTACCGCTGGCTTATCTGAATTCAATCAAGATATCGGGGTTGTTGACACTTGGGACTTTGTTTACCTCATCACTTGCTGCTTACGCGTTTTCCAAGATCAAGTTCAAAGGCAGCAAGCTGTTCTTTGGCCTGTTCATTGCGACGTTGCTGATTCCTGGTCAGGTCACATTGTTACCACTTTATATTGTGTTTTCGACCATCGGCTGGACGGACAGTCATTTGCCATTGATTGTGCCTGGTGTCCTTATCAACACATATGGGGTTTTCCTTCTCAGACAGTTCATGGTCAGTATCCCTGATGATTTGCTTGAAGCTGCGGAAATGGATGGGTGTGGCTACTTCGGGAAGTACTTCCGGATTGTCTTGCCGCTATCAAAACCAGCATTGATCACACTTGGCCTGTTTACAATCATTGGGTCCTGGAACAATTATTTCAGCCAGATGATCTATATTGATTCACCTGAGCGTTACACGGTACCACTTATGATTGCGATGCTCAGGGACACCTACTCCACAGGTGTCAATTGGGGCATGATCATGGCTGCGACAACCATGTCAGTCATACCAATTTCTATTATTTATCTGTCCGTTCAAAAGTACTTTGTTCAGGGCATACAAACCACAGGGTTAAAATAGCCATCCTTGAAAGGAGAAAAAAACACTATGAAAAAACTCATGATGTTATTGATGTTTCTATTAATCGTTTCAACCGTCTACGGTTGTGGAAAAGACAAAGACGAGGATGACGATGATACCTTCACCGAGGTATTGT
>JAGYLU010000042.1 GCA_018400755.1 Acholeplasmataceae bacterium | reverse complement strand
CACATGGGACGAACACATCGACATCAGCCTTGTAGATGTCTTCCGGTTTGATGAATTCAACTTCCGGATGCTCTTTCTTCATACGGTCGATATGACCTTGGTTGATTTCGGTGAAGTAGATTTTCTTGGCGTTTGCCTCAATCAGCATTTTGACAAGATAGTATCCTGTCTGTCCGGCACCTTGGACAGCAAATGAATATTTTGAGATATCCGGATCTTTGAACTTGTATTGAAGTGATGCCCGAATGCCGTGATAGGCACCGAGTGCTGTCATCGGTGAGGGATTGCCTGACTTGCCTTCAAGTCCGACAACATAATCGGTTTCCATGCTGACAAAATCCATATCGTGGGTGCTGGTGTTGATATCTTCAGCGGTGATATAACGGCCATTCAATGACTGGACATAACGGCCTAACGCTCTGAAATATGCCTCTGATTTAACTTTGGTCGCGTCACCGATCAAAACGGTTTTCCCGCCTCCAAGATTGAGTCCGGCAGCGGCTGCCTTATAGGTCATACCGCGGGCAAGTCTCAAACAGTCAAGGACAGCTTCGTCCTCATTGGCATAATTCCACAGCCTCGTTCCGCCAAGGGCCGGTCCAAGCGTGGTGTTGTGAATACAGGTAATGCCTTTGAGTCCGGTCGTTTTGTCAAAAAAATAAACAACCTGCTCGTAACGATGCTTTTCCATGTAGCTGAAATGATCAAATGTACTCATGTTCGTCTCCCTTCGAATTATAAAAGCGCTTACACTCATAGTATAACACACCGAGTCGTCTTTGAATAGTGGGTTCAGGGGAAATCATCAAAAATGGATGAAAAGCGTTTGTCTGCGAGCAAGAAAATGACCCGCCTTTGGCGGGTCACTGTCTCCTATCTCGATTGGCCAAGCTCAAAGGTGTCTTGGGGATCGATGTGAGCCCTCAGGAAACGGGCTCGCTCATCAGCCGCATCTTTGGCGGATTGGCTCATGAATGCCCCATCATATCCATGGACGGTCCCAATCGTAAATGATGTCTTGACGACAACACCTGCTTTTGACAAGGCCTGGGCATAAAGAATCCCTTCATCCCGAAGCGGATCAAACTCAGCGGTCTCGATATATGCCGGTGGCAACCCCTTGAGTTTTTCCGGATCCAAAGGGAATCCCTCATATCTGTCAATCGCGTTTTTCGGACAATACATGGTCCACATCAGCCTGTTCAGCGTGCTGTTGAAGACTGGGGTTTTATCAAACGCTTTGATAGAAGGTGTCTCAATCTGTCTTTGGATGACCGGATAGATCAGCATCTGCCTATCAATCTCGGGTCCCTTCCGATCACGGCTCATCAGCGCAACCGCGCCTGCCACATGACCACCAGCGCTGTCGCCTGCGACCATGATCCGATCATGACCGAACGTCTCTTTGTTCAAATCAAGCCAACCCAATGCCTCGTATCCATCCTCAATGGCCTTTGGATGTCGCCACTTCGGAGCGAGCCGATATCTCACAGCATAGACATCAAAGGTCGTCTTTTCGACCAGATCACACATCATCCGGACGTGGATTGGGGATTCCTCGAGCTGAAAAGAGCCACCGTGGAAATAGAGAATAGCTGGTCTGATGCCATCACGGTGACGAAAACGATAGCGGGTCACTTTGATTTTCTTGCCGTCGCTTGCAAGCACAGAGAACCGTTTGGCCACAACCGATCGCCGGGGCTTCAACACACGGATCATCACCACCGACACAAGATTGAACAACACCCGTCTGAGATGGCTGTATCGTTGATAACGAAGGGGCTTCAAAACCTTCAGATCATCAAGAATCAAATCACCGTCATATGTGTTCATGACTGTTCAAACAGCGCCAGATATGCCCCATATCCTTCGCTTTCAAGCTCATCTTTGGGAATGAACCTGAGGGCTGCCGAATTGATGCAGTAACGCAGTCCTCCTAGGTCTTTGGGGCCATCATTGAAGACATGCCCAAGATGACTGTCGGCATCACTGCTTCTGACCTCGGTCCTGATCATGAAATGGGACCGGTCCTTGATTTCCTTCAAGGTAGCGATCGGTTTGGCAAAACTTGGCCAACCACACCCACTATCAAACTTGTCACGACTTGAAAACAAGGGTTCTCCAGAGACGATATCGACATAAATGCCATCGTCGTGGTGGTCCCAGAACTCATTTTGAAATGGTGGTTCGGTGTGGTTGTTCTGCGTGACGTCAAACTGTAGTTCAGTCAGTTTCTTCTTAAGGTCATCAGGCTGCTTTTTCATAACTCATCACTCCGATTTTGTCGATTTGGGCTCGCTGTTCAAAACTTTTTTGAATGACGCTTCCGCCAAGAGAAAGGCATCCACCACTTTGGGGTCAAATTGCGTCCCTGATGCTTTGACAATGAGATCCTTTGCTTGTTCATGGCTGATGCGATTCTTATACACCCGATCACTGGTGAGGGCATCATAAACATCGGCCAAGGACACGATTCTAGCAGATAGGGGAATGGCTTCCTTTTTGAGACCATCAGGATATCCTGACCCATCATACCACTCGTGATGGTGACGGATGACATCCATCGCCATTTTCAGAAACGTGGCTTTGGGATACCTGTCCATGACATGCTTGATGGTCTCATAACCGATGATGACATGCTCTTTCATGGCCAAAGATTCAAGGGCCTCATGTTTTCCGGCTTTCTTGAGTACCCCATCGTCAATCCCGACTTTCCCAATATCATGAAGAGAACTGAGAATTCGGATATCTTCAATGAACGCCCGGTCAATGACCTCTGCGTATGCTTTTCTCTCGCGGAGGGTCTGTGATAAGATCCCTGAATAGAGACCAACCCTGATCAGATGGGTGCCAGTATCCCGATCTCTTGCCTCTGCGAGCTGGGATAAGGCGTAAATCAACAGGTTTCTGTCAATCAGGTTTTGCATGCGAGCAGCTGTATGGAGATGTTGCTTCAGTTCTAACCGGTGAAAAGGTTTGGCTAGAAAACCGTCCGCCCCGGCCTCATAACTCTCGGTGATGTGCTGATCATCGTGATAAGCACTCAAGACAACGATGTAGGTCCGATCATCACGTTCGACCTCACGGATGGCTTTGATCATCTCGAAGCCATCCATTTGAGGCATCTCCAGATCGGTGATGATGACATCAGGATGTTCCTTGTTGTACAAATCGAATCCTTCTTGTCCGGTCTTCGCGGTCAGATACCCAACAGAAAACTCCTTCAAATAACTCATCAAGGTAATTCTGTTGATTCTGTTGTCATCGACAATCAACACTTTCATAACAAGTCAACCTGCAACTTTCTGACAAGTTCGTAAACCTCAAGCTCAAGTTTCTCATAGTATGTCTCGATGTACTCAAGACGTCGCTCCCGCGCTTTCTCAATCATGTTTGACAATACCCATAAGACCCGCTCACCGCTGACATATGAGATTGAGCCCTTGAAGTAATGGGCGGTCTTCTCAATCTCTTCCGCTTTTTTGTCTTCAACACTGATCCGAATGTTGTCAAGATCAGTCTTGTATTCAGCAAGAAATGTCTCAATCACATCCCGACCGATGCCGTCACTGCCTTCGAAACGGCTATCGAATTCCGGTTTGTTGAAGATTCTGAGATGCCTCGGAATGACAATCAAAAATGCCCGTTCGACATACTTGTGAATGACTGAAAGCATCTGTTCGACTTTGATCGGTTTGAACACAATATCATTCATTCCCGATGCCTGATAACTCTTGTTGTCGTCAGCGAAGACGTTCGCGGTGACCGCGACAATCGGCAAGTGTTGATACTTGGGTGAGATTTCCCTGATTGTCCTCGTCGTCTCATACCCATCCTTGCCTGGCATCTGGATATCCATCAGGACAACATCGAAATGTTGTTCTTTGATCATTTTGATGGCCTCTTCCCCACTTTCAGCCTCTTTGGACCTAAAGCCATGTTTCTTGAGAATGACGCCTAACGCCAAACGGTTGAGCCGATTGTCATCAACGACCAGAATGTCTCCGACATAGGACTGATCAGCGCTATTGGAATGGGTTTTTTTGCGGTTCTTGGTCGACTGAATGGCATGCATCATCTGCTCATGGAGCATCCGGCGGCTGACGGGTGCTTTGATGACCAAATCAACCCATTTGGGATGCTGTCTGATCCCTTCGGAACATGCCATCACAAGACACTGTTGGTCCTGATGATCATCGATCAAGGTCTTGACTTGATTCAGATTACCCGACTTGCCTGATATCATGATGATATCTGGCACCGCCTCATCTGCCCACGTTCTCATGATCGAGACACCCATCGACTCAAGCATCTCACATCCACCACAATCCGGGGTGTCGAGACAATAGGCCTTGATAGCGGAGGCTTTTTGATATCTGATTTTCTCACCCAATGCCATGGGGAGGATCACTTTGAAGGTCGTTCCTTGACCTTTTGTGCTTTTGACGTCAATGGTGCCACCCAAGATCGTCACCAACTGTTCGACAATGGAAAGACCAAGACCGGTACCAGGATATCGTCTTGAGATATCGGAGTCAACCTGATAGAACATATCGAAGAGATGACTCATCTCTTCCTCATCAATCCCGATGCCGGTATCGCTGACTTCAAGCATGACTTTGTCCATATCATCATCAATCACATGTCTCACCGCGACATGAACCGCGCCCTCATCTGTATACTTGATGGCATTGGACAACAGGTTCAGAAGAATTTGCCTGATCTTCTGATGATCTCCAATCATCATCCGGTCAATCGAATAATCAAAATCCAACGTATAGGAAAGATTCTTGTCAACAGCAAAGAAAGATTCGATGTTCATGGTCTTGACGATTTCATCCTCAAGATCGAAAGGATCAAAAAACACATCCATCTTGCCCGCCTCAATCTTGGACAAATCGAGAACGTCATCAACAATCCCAGCCAAAGTCTCGATCGAGGACTGGGCGATGTTGATGTATTGTTTCTGTTCAATGGTCATATTGGTTGTCTGAAGCAAGTAGATCGCATTGTAGATCCCTGACAGCGGGGTTCTGATCTCGTGGCTGACGTTGGCCAAAAACTGACCCTTGGCCTGACTGGCTTTGATGGCTTGTTCCCGCATATCGATGATGACCTGTTCGTTTCTGAGGCGGATCAGGACATTGGTGATCATCTCTGCCAGAATCCGTAGCAACTTGAATTCCTCATCTTTCCAGACTCTCGTATGGCGGTTGTCATCAAAACCAACAAACCCCAAAAGCAAGTCCCCAAACTTGAAAGGAATGGTCAATATCGATTGGATGCCCTGAGGGGCGAGCGTCTGATAGACCACGCTTTTTGGATCAAGTTTGGAGACATCTGGAATGTTCACCTCAAGGCCTTCCATGTGATTCTTGATCCAATCATCGAAATAGAGCTCAATGGGCAACTTTTTCAGGTTGTCAATTTCGGCACTGATGCCTTCATTGCACCACTCATGGGTATTGTCGATCCAGCCATTGTCAAAATCATAATCAAAAGTATAAACACGGTCAACATCCAAGAAGGTGCCAACCAGCGCAAATGACTCATTCAGGACCCGTTCGAAATCCTCCGTCTGACAATTGATGAACTCAGTCGCAACCTGCATGATGACATCATGGAGTGCGATTGGTTTCCCCTTGGTGTCTTCAATCTTATTCGTCATTCAAAACGTTCCTCCAAATCAGTCTCAGTCTCTTTGGATCACAGTGTGTCCGGATCCGAGGTCAATCATCTCTTTGGCTTCAAGATCACTTCGGCCAACCGTATAGTCACTTGAAAGGATCTGGGCCTTGCTCATAAGTGCGTTCTCGTAACGGAGGGAATCAAAGAACAGATCCTCATCAATCCGGGTACGGACGATGAACCCTTCATCAACCAACCCCGAAATGATCGCCACATCGGGATCATTATGAACGATGAACGCGGCATAAGGCTGATCCCTTTGTTCCTGATAGACACCTGGAAACATGGATAATGTGGCAAGCGTCGGATCAAGATCGACATAAGGATTTGTAAATGATGAGGGATGCAAGACAACAACGACTTTGCCGAGCATATCACGGATGAGCGGCCAACCGTTGGTCGTGACTGTCTCCATCAGGGTCATCCCTTCTTCTGTCATGTCACTTGGTGTCCACAAGATTTCTCCCAAGACATCTGCAAACATCTGATTCAAATCCTCAAGGTCATCACCATCAATCTCTTCCAAGAAAGGATCCAAGATCATCCAATCCGTTTTCACTTCAATCAGGATGACAATTGGCAAATGACCTGGGTTCGCATCACTGAAAAGTTTGATCTCTTTGAGTGCTTTCTCCATCACCGGTGCCGTGCTTCTGGCATCGACAAGTGGCACATGCGTCAGTTCAAAACGACCCCGTCTGAGTCGGATATCCCATTCCATGCTTCTGATTCCGGACTGCATCTGGGTGGTGAAGTCATGGTATCCATACTTGAGTGCATCGGCCATCTCAAACGAATCCCCAAGACCAATCAGCAGTTTTCCGAGGTCACTGCCCTTTTTCTTATAACTGTTATGAGTGGCGAGCATCTGGATCTCATTGAATCTGAGATCTGTCGTCCCGAGATCAAAATCTGCAAATGCCTGTTCGTCAACAGCCTCATAATCATTCTTGTAAATCTTTTCCATACGGTCAATCAACACATGTTGAAGAATCAGGTCATTGCCTCTCCCCAAAGCGAGATATCCGACCAAAAGCACAAAAAGCGTCATCAAAGACGCCACCACAACCAAAACGATTTTCAGTGCCTTTTTCATCGTGATCCCCCTTTTGTCAAACGTGTGCCTCTCTTAAGTCTTTGATCATTGATGTGCATTGAAGTCCCATATAGGTGTTGATGGGATAGATGGTTTTCAAAAAGTCAAGTATCGCCTCAGCTGAACGATCAAAGCGGGCATATCCCGACAACATCTCAGGCAGCCGTTTGGAGAACTCGGGATACCGTTCCTCAAGCCTTCGATCAAGCGAAAACAGGTCAGTGGCGACATCCGTATCCTCATCATCAATCAAATGCATAATCGAGAGAATTTGGTTCAAGGCATGAACCTCGACCAGACGATGCGCGGACAATTTCTCCCCCCGATGGTAGCGCTGCAAGCCTACATAAATGTTCGTGAGTGCCTCATTGGCAGCGTATTCAACGGAGTCTTTCTTCAGCTTCGGGATAGTCCCTTTTTCCTGTTCAAGACGGTCATTATGATAATCCGGATGCTGATAGATCATGCGGCCTTTGGCTTGTGTCACATGATCGATTTCCGATCGTTTGAAAACAGCGAACTCGCCGTAGATGTGATCAGCGAAGAGAACCTTGTATCCATCTTTGGTGTTTTTGAAGGCATAGACCAGGGGATGAATGTAGGAAAGCCAGGACAAATCGTCAATCAATGTCGGTTTCAGATCATCCTCGACAACGACAAAGAAATCAAGATCCGAGTAACGATCAAGTCTGAATCGTTCATCGCCAATCGAACCAAGCGCAATCAAAGCCAGCACACCATCGATCATCGACAGATGATGGCCAATGGCGTCGATTCGTTCAATCAATCGCGTTTCTCTCATCTTTATTCGCCTCCTTTGATTTTATTATACCTGATTTCATGTCAAAAAATCGACTCATGCATGACAAGCCATCTCTGATGACTGACAGTTAGGGTCGAAAAGTCAATCGCCATGACACAATCACGCCATCATTTTTTGCGCAACGTGATGTGGCGATGGTGATTGCAACCGATGACGTCGAACCCAAACATCGCACCTAGAACACGGATCGTTTTCGGCGAATAGAAACTGACATGGGAGCGATCCCTGATATAGAACCACTCAAAAAAAGTCTTCACATCTTTAGGATAGAACAAGGTCATCAGGGCGAGAATCCCTTGGTCTTCAAGCATCTTTGAAAAAGTTTCAAAGACCGCTTTCGGGTCCCTGAGATGCTCGACGACCTCAACGGCTGTGATCACATCGTAAGTCTCTTCAAGGACTTTTTTGTCTGGGGCATAAAAAAGGTCATAGATCGAGACCAAAAAGCCTTCGTCACTCAATATCCTCGAAAACACCGGGTTCGGTCCACTTCCAAACTCCAAAAGCGATCCTCCTTTGGTGTAGGGAAGGATGGATGCCTCCATGAAGTTCCTCAGATAATTGACATACCCTGGGTCCTCATCACTGTTTTGATGCAAATCATAGATCTGTTTTTCCTCTTCCATGGTGATGAGATGTTTTTGGTCTTTGGTGACGAGCTCGCACGATGGACAGACATGGAAAACAATCTCGAACCTTGGATGGACAATCTCAGAGGTCTTGGCCCCACAGATCTTGCATGTGTTCATAGAAGATGCCATAGCCACACCCCAAGCTGATAGACCACCGGCACGGCCAACGCCGGCAAAAGATTGGCGACTTTGACTTTGGTGACATTCATGAAGTTCAGTCCCATCGCGACCAACAAGACGCTTCCGACCAAGGAGATACCTGTGATCAGATCCTCGGTCATCAAAGGAGCGACCGCACTCGCCAACAACGTGATCGACCCTTGATAGATCAGCACCGAAATCGCGGAAAAGGCAACCCCGACACCAAAGACTGACGTCAGAACCATCGCGGTCACAAAGTCGAGGGCACTTTTCACAATGAGCGTGGTCGAATCACCATGAATGCCATCATTTAAGGATCCGATGATCGCCATCGCGCCGACACAAAAAATCAGAGTCCCTGCGATGAACCCTTTGGCCAAAGGTGGCAACTTGAATTTGGATTCAACACCATAAGCGAAACGGTTCAGACGGGCATCGATATCGATGGTCTCACCAATGATGACACCGATGACTAAGGACAAAATGACCAAAAGGTCTTTCGAGGTTCTGATGATGCCGTCTTCGATGATCAGAAAATCGGACATGAACCATCCGATCGACACAACCACCAGACCAAGTCCGAGAACGAACATGATGTTGTTTTGAATTTTTTCGGACAACCCCTTCTTGAAGATCAGACCGAAGGCGGTCGCGAGCAAAATCGCGATGACATTGATGAGTGTTCCCATAGCATTTCCTCTACTCTTTCCAAGGGCATAGTCCCATTATATAGAAATTCAAGGTTTTCGCAACCCATGATCCCATATTTGGTCCTCTTATGATAGAATAATGTGAAGCACACTCACTCAACCAACAAAGGAAGTCTTTGCCCATGCGTCAACTGAAAACCATCTTTCTGACACCGAGTTATGATACTGTATGCCGCCCCATCAGAATCCTCATCCCCGATGGCAAAGGCCCTTTTGATGTGCTCTATATGCATGACGGCCAGAACCTGTTCGAATCCAATACCGCCTATGGTGGCGTCTCCTGGGGGATTCCAGAAACCCTCGATCAGCTCTGTGCGGCGAACCTGATCAAAGACCTGATCGTTGTCGGAATCGACAACAGTCCCATGCGCATGCATGAGTATTCCTACTTCAACGCTGTTCCCAACATGATTGAAGGCCGAGATCTAGAGGGCCCACCCAAAGGCCATCAGTATGCCCATTTTCTGATCACGGATGTCATCCCTGCCATCGAATCGATGTTTGAAGTCAATCAAAACCCTGCCGGAAGGATGATCGCTGGCAGTTCGATGGGTGCCCTCATCTCCGCTGAAATCGCCTTATCAAACCCTCATTTGTTCGGGGTCATCGGATGCTTCTCATTGGCTTCCTGGTTCTCAGAAGACGACTTTCTCAATATGGTGAACGAGTCATCGGTCAACCCTGTTGACCGATACTGGATCAGTGTCGGAAGATGCGAGACCAGCAATGAGAAGAACCCCAGGTTCAACGAACTCTACATCAAAAACGCCCAGAATTTCAAAGATGCCCTGCTTGCAAAAGGGATTAGGGATGTTTTTTATGTCGAGAACAAAGAGGCTCATCACGAGTCCGCATGGAAACAGGCATTCCTTCACTTCATGCTTTGGGCAAGAAAAAACGGGTGACATCACCCGTTGAACATCCAATCAAGGACAATTTTGATGGTTTGATCCCAAAAATCCCATGTATGGGCTCCTTTGGACTCCCGGTAAGTATGATAGACCCGGGTATCGGTAAGAAACTCGACAAACCGCTTGTTTGTCTGGTAGAGAAAGTCCTCGGTCCCACAACCCACAAACAAGTCCGGCATCTTCTTGCCGGCTTTTTGATTTTCTGTGATCAGATGTCTTAGGTCATGATGGGTTCCTTTGACCGAATCGCTTCCAAAGACCGCTGTCATGTATCTGTTCCTGACACTCGAATCAAATCCCTTGGCAACCTCATCGACATCGAGCGCGCCCGAGAGACTCGCCGCTTTTTTGAATCGTTCAGGGTAGGTGAGTGCCCATTTGAAGGCCCCATAGCCCCCCATCGACAATCCCGCGACATAGGTCTCCTCGGGATTAATGGACAACGGAAAGGTCTGGCTGACCAGACTCACCAACTCTTCGGTCATGAATGTGAAATAAGGATACCAGTGGGCCATATCGGCATAATAGCTGTTTTGGACATCCGGCATCACCACCGCGATTCGCTTGTCGCGGGCGTACCGTTCAATCGATGTCTGGCGGATCCAATTGGTATGGTCACCGCTATAACCATGCAACAGATAGAGCGTCTTGAACTGTTCGCCTTCTGCTCGGTCATCCGGGAGGATGACTGAGACACTGATGTCTTTCTCAAGAACTTTCGAGGTGAACTGGCATGCAAAAAATGACATGTGGAAAACCCCCTTGGTGTTTTTGTTTCTATTGTATCACAGGAAAGCCTTCTAGACATCAAAAAGACTTATGTCAACAACTGAAACAATTCCTTGATCAGTTTGATCTCGTGTTCGATCTCCTTGATATAACGATCATCAACCTCGTAAAACAGTCTGAGATCAAAGGCGTTGGTGCGGGTATCCAAAGCGACGAAAACCTCACGACCACGGAAGCCAAACATGGTACGTTTGGCAACCACCGAAAATTCGAGCAGTTTTTCCATGAACGCTGGTTTCATCATCAGAAAGACTTGATGTTTTTCAGTTCCAAAGACATCAAAACGATCATTGAAAGCAATCGATTCCAGGTCAATTCTTTCCATGCCTTGATACGATCCGAACATGGATGTCCGGTTAGGAAGCACATAGACCGGACTATCAAAGAGACGTGGTGATTCAAGGATATAGAAACGGCCCTGGAACATGGTGACCACCGTGGTGGTCTTGCCGTTGCTTCTGACATCTTGAAGATGAAGATCGGCGGACTTGAAGCGGCGTCCATCGATGGTCCCCTCAATATAGTCCTCACTATGAAATCTGTCTTCTTTCCGAAGGATCAATGAGCCATAGACGGTCTCAGGATCAAACCCTCTTTCTGGTTCAAACGTGACATCTCCAAGGACCTTTTCAAGTTCTTGTCTGACAAAGACATCCTTGAACGAGACCGAAAGCTTCTTCATGTCATAGCCGGCTTTCGCTACCAGGACCAAGCCAATGACAAGAAAACCAAAGCCAAACCAGATCTGGCCGATCAGGAAAACAACTCCAAAAATCATGATGATGATGCCCACTACCGTGAGGTTCTCACAGGTCTTCTTCTTTTTGACAATGTGTTCAAAAGTCATAAGGATGCCTCTACTTGGTCAGTCTGACATTGTTTTTGGAAACCGACAAATGGTCGATCGAGGAAATGAAATTACTGAATTTGGTAAACCCAAAGGCCTTATAATGGACATCCCCATACTTCTTCTCAAGTTCCTGTTTGAGTTTGGTGAGAACCATTTCCTTGCTTTTGTTTCTAGAGATGATCTCATAAGCGGTTCTGGCAATCGCCTCTTTGGAAATACCGGTCTTCAAATTGACATAAACCGTGGTCTTTTCCTGTGACATCTCGATGTCCTTATAGGTCTTGACCAAAGACGAGAGGCTTTTCGCCCCATACTTGCGGGCATCAAAGTCAGAGAAGCGATTGACTAGGATATCACCAAGACGGGAGAGCTGGATCTTGTTGTCAACCCCGTTTTCAATGATGATGTCTTTGATCAGATCTTCAATCTCATTGCTCTTGATGTTGTCATTGGGCAGATCGGAGGCATGATCATCCTCGTCATCATCGTCATTCAGATACTCGAAGTACTTGAACTCATTGCACGATGATTTGAAAGCACTCGTGACTTTGTCTTCGTTACCAACCCCGACGACATGCATGCCGCCTTCTTTTAGTTTCATGGCAAGAGGCGTGAAGTCAGAATCAGAGGTCACCAGGAAAAAGGTGTTCACTTTGGCGGTATACATCATTTCCTGGGCATCAAGGGCCATCGCCATATCGGCGGCGTTCTTGCCGGATGCCACGTTGTACTGATGCATCGGCTTAATCGCATAATCAAGGGCGGTGTGGTGCCATTCTTTTGAAAGTTTCGCCAAATCACCATAAAAACGGGCAATGATGAGTTTGCCGTATTTGGCAATCTCATCATAGACGCTTTTGATGTATTTCGCGGAGACATTCTCCGAATCAATCAATAAGGCAATTCGATAATCCTGTTTATCCATTTGATCTCCTTCTTGAAACGTTCTTATAAGATGACATAGGTAATACCGGGGTTATCCGACTTGAAATCGGAATCACTTGACAAAAGGTCCCTGTAATCACGGATATCATCATCGAATCCCATCAAGGACGAAAACGCTTCGCCCGGAATAAAGGCTTTGATCTCATTGTTACG